>CAYGQC010000180.1:0-7666 GCA_964351875.1 uncultured Pseudomonadales bacterium | reverse complement strand
CCGTCTGCCTGCGCGCTCCTCATCCCTGGGAGAGTGGTCCACCCGACTGGTTGAGACAATCGATCCCGCCTGGTGTTCAGACGAGCTGCCGTTCTGGCAGGAACAGCTTCGAGACGCGGCGCTGCCTATCATCGACGGGCTGCAGCAATCGCCTTTGTCGAACCCGATTGAGGCTGACATGCGCAGCACCTCATACCGCCTGTCCGTCAGCGAAACCAGGGCACTTGCTCGGCTGGCCGACGCAAGCCTCGGAACAGGACTGCACGAGCTTTCGCTCACGGCTTTCGCAACCGCCTATGCCCAAACAAGCGACAGGAAGCGGCTCGTCTTCAACACATGCGGCGTCGGCCGCGACAAGATGTTCGACGACATCTCGTTACTGCGCACCGTAGGCGAGATCAACACCGTGTACCCACTCGCCATCGATCTCGACGGCAAGGACATCGCATCAGCAGTGCGGGACACCCTCAGAGCTGTCCCCGAACGCGGCGCACACTACGGCATGCTGCGCTATATCGCTGCCCACGAGTCACTGAGTAGGCAACCTGAGCCCATTGTCTTTTTTAACTACGTCAGCCGCATCGACACAGCGTTGGCCGACACTTTTGGCGCGAATGTCAGGATCGCACCACCTGCGATAAAGACGTCTGCCCCGGAAAATCGAGCGTGCTACGAGCTCTATGCTGAGGTCTCGATTCAAGCTGGCCAGCTAATCCTGGACCTCGGCTACAACAGCAGTCGCATCAGCGTTGAAGTTGCTGAAGACCTCATGCGGCGATGGCAAACCGCCCTCAAGGTTTCCGGCGGTTCAGTAACGGTATAGCTGCCGCGACACCCACGGGCCTGAGCACAACCGAGGGCTCAAGCAACGAGATCCAGCACAAGCTACACAAAGCTGAAACAGACGAGTCAGTTCGCGAAGAAAAGCTGGGCCGAACCTGCAGACTGCCAAATTCCAGCCTAGGCTTAGGAAGCGCCCCAGATGACTTAAACTGTGATACCTGCACCCGAAGCCGAATCGACCAAACCGCACCAGGTGCAAGCACACGCGTCCGCTTTGGAACTCTTCGCCTGCTTTCTGGCCGTCTTCGCTGCCACCTACTACGCCTCGAAAATCGGCATCACCTCTAACATGGTCGTTGCTCTTTGGCCTGCCGCAGGCATCACGATATGGATGGTGTGGCGCTACGGCTGGCCCGTCCTCGCACCGATATTTCTGGCTTTTTACGGCTACGGGCTTCTTGAGCTCGATTACGACAATCTACTCGCCTCGCTCGGCAACACCGTGGCCGCGTGGCTGGCTGCCCGCACGATAAAGAGCCGGCTGCGCGAAGGATCCGAGCACGCTGTCGCGAACCTGCTCTGGATCGTAATCGCCGGGGGCCTGATCTGGTCAGCCGTCTCCACTCTCATCGGCGCAACGGAACTGGCGCTCATCCTGGGTCTGCACGGAATCGACGCCTGGGCACTCGGCGCGCGCTGGTTTATCTCCGATGTCGCCGGGGTGCTGCTTACCGCCCCGCTGCTGTTCGCGCTCAGTGCGCGTAGATCAATCAGCCTCAAATCGGTAGCCCTCAGTCGCGAATTTGTTATCGCACTCGCGCTTGCTGGCGTACTCGCGTTTTTCACGGGGTTCCAGGTCCCATTCGTTTCCGAATCCGCCAAGATGCTGCTGCTGAGCGCACCGGTGATCCTGTGGATCAGTATGCGGCGTCAGACCGTGGCAGTTTACGCGGGGCTCTCAGTCATCGGTCTGTCCAGCCTGACCCTCGCTACCCAGATGCTCAATTTTTCCAACCAGGCTCTCCTGGAAACACAGCTATTTCTGATCACCGTGCTGGCCGGTGGGCATCTGCTGCACGCCACGGTCGACCATCAGAACTCGCTTATCGACACGCTGAAACAGCGTCGGGAAAACCTTGAGCGCGCAGTGCGCGAACGAACCGCCGAACTGGAACAGGCGAAGACCATCGCCGAGAACGCCGACCAATCGAAGTCCGAATTTCTCGCCAACACCAGTCACGAGGTTCGAACGCCGCTGAATGCGATTCTCGGAATGGCAGAGTTTCTGGACGAGACGGAGCTCACGACCGACCAGCGCAATCAGGTTCGCACGATCCTGTCGTCCGGGCGCAGCCTGATGTCGCTGCTTAACGACGTCATCGACCTGTCCAAAGTCGAAGCCGGCAAACTCGACATCGTGCCCCAGCCCAGTCACCTGCCAACCCTGATCGAAGACCTGCGCAGCCTCTGGCGACCGGCAGCGAGCAACAAGGAACTGGCCTTCGACATCATCGTCGATCCGGAACATAAGCCGCCGGAGCATCTACTCATCGATGAGCTGCGGACTCGTCAATGCCTGTCGAATCTGATCTCCAACGCGATCAAGTTCACCGATACCGGCTCGGTGACCGTTCGCCTGTCGTGTGCGCCTGGCGACGGCGACGTCCTGCTAGTTTTCGAAGTTGCAGACACGGGTATCGGTATAAGCGCTGAGAATATCGAGCGACTGTTTACCCCGTTCGAGCAGGCAGACAGTTCGATAACACGCCGGTTCGGTGGTACAGGCCTCGGCCTTGCGATCAGCCGACAATTAGCGGAACTGATGGGCGGCGGTATTACGATCGAGAGCCACCTCGGTTCGGGCACCACATTTACCTTGCAGCTCAGCGCGAAGCCAATCGAGGCGCCCGCTCATCAAGACTCGATCGAAATGAGCACAAACACTGATACCGAAGCGCTCAGAGGCCTTCGCACCCTCATTGTCGAAGACAACCACGTCAACCGCCTGGTGGTGAAAGGCCATCTGAAGGCGCTGGAGATGACGTTCGATGAAGCGACTAACGGTCAAGAGTGCCTGGACTACCTCGCACGGGCGAGCTACGACCTCATTCTGCTGGACGTCCACATGCCCGTGATGGATGGCATGGAGACCATCAAGCAAATCCGAGCCAGCTCAGAGCCCTGGCGCCGTGCGCCGGTGATCGCGCTGACTGCAGACGCGATGAGTGAGGATCGCCAGCGCCTGCTGCGAGCCGGGATGAGCGGCTACGCCAGCAAACCCATAGATCGGGCAGCGTTGATCCGGGAGATGCTTAGAGTGCACACCCTGGAAAACAGCAGCATGGATGAGAGCGCCGCGCGCTGAACCGAGATTTCCAAGAGCCCAAACGTCAACCTACTTCCAGGCGAAATGGCGGCAGCGAATCGATCAGGAATTGTCCGTAGCGCGCCGTGCTGACGCGCTTGTCCAGAAGCGTTATCCGGCCGTGGTCATTCTCGTGCCGAATCAACCGGCCACACGCCTGGACCAGGCGCAGCGCGGCATCCGGCAAGCTCATTTCCATAAACGCATTGCCACCTTCGGCCTCAATCCATTCCGCCGCTGCTTTATCGAGCGGGTCATCAGGCACCGAAAACGGCACTTTGGCGATGATCACATGCCGGCACTCATCATCGGGTAAGTCCAGGCCTTCCGAGAAGCTGGCAACGCCCGCGAGGTACGACCGCTTACCGGCCGCAACGCTGGCGCGGTGGCCTTCAATCAAGGCCTGCTTCGAGCCTTCATCCTGAAAGCTGACCTCACCCCGGTTGACCGCTGGCAGCAGGTCTCGCACGGCTCGAAGCTGACGCCAGGACGTAAACAGGATAAGGCCCGAGCGCTCCAAGCTCATGAGATTCGGCAACATGTCCGCGATTTCCCGGGTGTGCGCATCGGCATCTCGAGGATCAGATTGCATGGCCGGCAAAGACAATACGGCGATCTCGGCGTAGTCAAACGGGCTGGCAATTCGAATGCTGACAGTGTCCTCGGGCGCGCCCGTCGCTTTCAGAAAGCGATCGAAACGACCGCCGGCAGTGAGCGTCGCCGACGTGGCGATCACTGCATACGCCTGCTTCCACAACACGGTGTCGAGCAGAGCACCTGGTAGCAACGGTGCGCTGATCATCTCCAGATCCATGCTCGTTCGATTGATCCAGCGCGCATAGTGTCCGGTGGTATGGCTACCGTAGTTCTGTAGCAGCGACAAGGCGGACTCACCACGGTTAGCGAGCTGCGCAACTGGGGCGAGATAGTCTTCCGCTTCGTGGGCGGGCTGCCAGCTCCGTTGGCCGTCAATAACTTCCCTGAGCATGTCCTGAACGCTGTCCAGAGCGCGCACAAATGGTGTCATCAGCGTGTGCGCTTCCAATGCGGTGCGCGCTATCTCCGATGGCACTTCACCCATAGGCAGACGAGCGATCTCATTGTCATCGTCCCTGGCTTCGAAGGTCAGCCCGTTCACCTGCTCGCGCAGCGTTTCAAGCGTCGAGCCAATGGAACTCACATCATCGGACAGGCGTTGCGAAAGGGAGACCAGCTCAGCCGGCCGCTCGAATCGCTGGGTCAGCGTACCGATCGCGGCGGCAGCGGTATCGAGCCAGTTCGCCGTGCTCGCGACTCGCATGCGCGCGCTGAAGTGCCGCTGGGTTTTGTCAGAAAGGTGGTGCGCCTCATCGAACACGTAAATCACATCCTCGGGGGGAGGCAGAACGACACCGCCGCCGAGGCTCAGATCAGACAGAACGAGATCGTGGTTCGCGATAACTACATCGCTGCTCTCGAGGCCCCGGCGAGCATTGAAGAAAGGGCATTGTGCAAAGAACGTGCAGCGGCTGTTAGTGCAGCCACGGTGATCGGTAGTTATCTGGCGCCACGAATCGGCGTCGATGCCGGCGTCCCACGTATCGATCTCCCCATCCCAACGACCCTCGGCAAACGCAGCAAGGAGCGCATCGAAGTCCGCAGCACCAGCCGCACCAGCTTCCTCTTCGAACAGCGCAAGGCCCGCGCTCATCGTGCCGCTCACTTGATCATCGAGGCGCTTGACGCAAACATAGCGTCCCCGGCCTTTCGCAAGTTGCATGGAAAAATCGAGGCTCGAGTTGCGCAGCAGATCGGGCAAATCGCGATAGGCAACCTGCTCCTGCAGCGCGACGGTTGCCGTGGCGATCACAAGAGTCTTGCCGAGAGCCGATGCAATGATGGATGCCGGCAGGGTATAGCCGACAGTCTTGCCGGTACCCGTTCCTGCCTCGATGACGAGCGCTCGGGGTTCTTCGCCGGTGATGGTGCGCGCCACGGCTGCAATCATCTCCCGTTGACCGCGCCGTGGTTTAAACTGACGACCACCCAGCCAGCTCGTATAAGCCTGCTGAATGTCGTTTTTGAGTTTATCTGGAACTGGCACCGCGGCACTGTAGCCAAAGCCGCAGAACCAAGCCAGCAGAGCTTGTCTTAGCGACGCGTGCGAATGAGACCTCTCAGATCTCCACTCACTGGAAAAGAGCGACCAGCAATGACCAAGCGCCACCTACTCACTGCCATTACCGTCGCCCTCGTGCTGATGCTCCCGGCTCGGGCGGAGACCACCACCGCGCACCTTAATGTGCCGGAGGGTTTTGCCATTGAGCTGGTCACCGATCAGGTGCCTGGTGCGCGGCAGATGGCCTGGCACGATTCAGGATTGCTTTTCGTCGGCTCGTTGCGCGGCGGCGATGGCCGTGTGTATAGCGTTGACACTCGCGAACAGCCCGCAGTCGTACATGTACTCGGCGAAGGCATGAAGCTGCCGTCGGGTGTCGCTCTTCGAGGGAACAGCCTGTTCGTAGCGGCGCTAGATCGGGTGCTTCGTTTCGACAACGTGCACGAGAAGTACCGCAACTCCGCCCCTGCCCTCATCACCGCCAAGCTGCCCGACGAGACTCATCACGGCTGGAAATACCTGCGCTTCGCGCCTGACGGCGCACTCTTCGTACCCGTCGGAGCGCCGTGCAACATCTGTCTGTCAGATGATCCGAGGTTTGCCAGCATCCTTCGAATGGATCCGGACACCGGGGCGGCAGAGGTCTACGCGCATGGCGTCAGAAACTCCGTTGGCTTCGACTTCCATCCCGAAACGGGAGCGCTCTGGTTTTCCGACAACGGCCGGGATTGGCTCGGCGACGACACCCCGCCCGAGGAGATCAACGTTGCGAGCAAGAGCGGCCAACATTTCGGTTATCCGTTTCTGCACGGGCATGACGTTGTTGATCCGGAATTTGGCGGCGGGCTGGCTTCGGAAGAGATCACCAAACCCACCCTGACAATCCAGGCGCACAGCGCGGCGATTGGCATCGCGTTCTATACCGGCAGCACGTTCGGCGAGCGCTACGAAAACGCGCTGTTCATCGCCGAGCGCGGGTCCTGGAATCGATCGGAGAAGGTCGGACATCAGGTATCCGTCGCGATTGTCGGAGCCGATGGCGAGCGCAGCATCGAGCCTTTCGTCACCGGCTTTCTTGATGGCCAGAAGGCCCTCGGACGTCCGAACGATGTGCTGCAACTGCCGAACGGCGATCTATTGATCTCCGATGATCAGGCGGGAAGTATCTACCGGGTGAGCGCCGTCACAACAAACTGACTTAGCCCTGGAGCATCGGCTGCTGAGTGTCAGCGCTTCGGGCCGCCGCGGATTGGCCTGCGCGGCGCCTTGCCACTTGGGCGTGCCTTCTTAGGCCGTCGTTTGGCACCCTTCGTCTCTGACTGACTCGTGTCATCCACTCGCACGTGCTGGGTCCGGAAGGAGTGCCCACCCTGCGCTCCCGAACGCTTCGCCGCGCTTTCACGACGCGCATCTGCACCACCGGTGCCAGCCGGCTGGTAGGTGGGCACAAGGTGTTTTTTGCTGTTACCGATAAGCTCCTCGCGGCCCATGTCCACCAGCGCTTCGCGCAGCAATGGCCAGTTGTTCGCATCGTGGTAGCGCAGAAAGGCCTTGTGTAAACGTCGCTGCTTCGCGCCTTTCGGCACATAGACTTCTTCGCTGTCCCGGGTGACCTTACGCAGCGGGTTCACGCCGCTTCGGTACATCGCCGTGGCCGTGGCCATTGGGCCTGGCAGAAACGCCTGCACCTGGTCCGCACGAAAGCCATTGCCTTTGAGCCAGAGCGCCAGCTCGAGCATGTCCTCATCGGTCGTACCAGGATGCGCGGCGATGAAATAGGGAATCAAATACTGCTCTTTACCCGCCTCGGCCGAGAAACGATCGAACAGTTCCTTGAATTTGTAGTAGGTGCCCATGCCCGGCTTCATCATCTTCGACAGCGGCCCGTCTGAAAGCGCTTCCGGGGCGATCTTCAGATAGCCACCCGTGTGATGCGTGGCCAGTTCCTTCACATACTCCGGCGATTCGATCGCCAGGTCGTAGCGAACGCCCGAAGCGATCAGTACTTTCTTGATACCTGGCAACTCACGGGCCTTGCGGTACAGGTTAATCAGGGGGGTATGGTCTGTATTCAGGTTGGGGCAGACGGCTGGGAACACGCACGACGGCCGACGGCACGCTGCCTCGACTTCTTTGCTCTTGCACGCCAGCCGATACATGTTGGCTGTTGGCCCGCCGAGATCGGAAATCACGCCCGTGAAGCCGGGAACCCGGTCGCGGATGTCTTCAACCTCTCGCAGAATCGACTCTTCCGATCGGCTCTGAATGATCCGGCCTTCGTGTTCGGTAATCGAGCAGAACGTACAGCCGCCGAAACAGCCGCGCTGTATCGCGACTGAGAAACGAATCATCTCGTAGGCCGGAATCTTCGCATCGCCGTAGCTTGGGTGCGGCAAGCGCGTGTATGGCTGCTCGTAGAC
>CAYGQC010000179.1:0-7711 GCA_964351875.1 uncultured Pseudomonadales bacterium | reverse complement strand
GGTCTGAGATTCGCGACAAGCTCTCCGAGATCGAGCCGGAGCTACCGAGTGGCTCCACCGTGCCGGACCTGATGATGAACAAGCCGCTCGCGGCGACGTTCGTGGTGCAGCTCGCATGGGACGCAGGCACCGAGCCGCAGATGGCGGTGCTCAGTCGACTGGCCCGATCGCTGGAAATACGTCTCGCCAACATGGGCGGCACGGAAGAGACCGAAATTTTTGGCGAGATCGAAGAAGAGGTGCTCATCTCGCTCGACCCCTACGCCGTCAGCCGCGCCGGCCTCACTCCAGCGATGATTGCGGCGCAGATTCGCAGTGCCGACACCAAAAACGCATCCGGCAGACTCCGCTCGGCGCAGGCGGATTTGCTCGTGGAAGTCGACGCGGAACTCACGTCAACCGAACGTATCTCGGCCATACCTTTGGCCAATACGGCTACTGGTTCGGTACTCCGAGTCTCCGACATCGCCCAGGTGCGTAAATACCAGGTCGATCCGCCAGCTACCCTCGCCTTCCACGGCACCCGTCAGGTACTCATGGTGACGGCAATTATGCAGCCGGGCGCCAGCATCGGATCCTGGATGGAGCACGCGCAAGGCGTGGCCGCCGAATTCGCCGAGGCGCTACCCAAAGGCGTTTCTGCCACCGTTATCTTCGATCAAAACGTCTACACCGGCGCACGCATGAGCGATCTCGCGGGCAATCTGATGTTCGCGTTGATCATCGTACTCGTCGTTCTGGTTTGGTTTATGGGTGTGCGCTCGGCGATTACCGTTGGCATCGCCCTGCCGCTATCCGGGGCGATGGTGCTGTTTGGCATGCAGGCGCTCGACATTCCGATGCACCAGATGAGCATCACCGGGCTGATCATCTCTCTCGGCTTGCTGATTGATAACGCCATTGTCGTGGTGGAGGACTACAAGCTCAGGCGCCGGCGCGGCTTCTCGATCAATGACGCAATCGGAAAATCCATTTCACACCTGCTTGTCCCGCTCGGGGCATCGACCGCTACCACCGTATTCGCGTTCATGCCCATTGCACTCGCCCCAGGCGGCGTTGGCGACTTCACTGGGACATTGGGGGTATCCGTCGCACTGGCCGTAAGCAGCTCTTTCATTCTGGCGATGACGGTCGTCCCAGCGATCGCGGGTCTGATCGACAGCAAGTGGCCGCCCGGCAAAGGCGCGCGCTGGTGGCACAACGGCTTTCATTCAGCAGCACTGACGAAGCGCTATCGCGCCTCCGTCATGACAACACTGCGACGGCCGGCCATCGGGATCGGCCTGGCGTGCCTGCTGCCTGTCATCGGCTTCGTCTCCATGCCGACGCTGACCAAGCAGTTTTTCCCGGCCGTAGATCGCAACCAATTCCAGGTGAAGCTTCAGTTGCCCGCGCAGGCCTCGATCTATGAAACCCGCAAGGCGATCGAGCGTGCGGACGCGGTACTGCGCGCCCATGAAGATGTCGTCGATACGTTCTGGACCGCGGGCGAAGGCTCCCCGCGGGTGTACTACAACGCTATCGCCACCAGCGACGGCGTCAGCAGCTTCGCGCAGGGCTGGGTGACCACAAGCTCGGCTGCAGCAACACGATCGATGCTACCCGCCTTGCAGCACGCGCTCATCGAAGCGCTGCCCGAAGCGGAAGTGCTCGCCCTGCCATTCGAACAGGGGCCACCCGTCTCTGCGCCTGTCGAGTTGCGCGTGGTCGGCCCGGATCTGAACGTGCTGCGCCACACCGCGGAGCAGCTAAGACTGCTGCTGGCGCAAATCGATGATGTGACCTACACCCGAGCGACGCTGACGGCAAGCGAACCCAAGCTGGTTTTCGTGCCTTCCGAGCTGGCCGCCACCCAGGCAGGGTTCGCCACCGGAGACCTCCCGTCGACGTTAAATAGCGCTTTGCTTGGACTAGCGGCCGGCACCATTCAGGAAGGCAATACCGAAATTGGTGTGCGCGTTCGCATGGCGAACGAGCGCCGCAACCAGGTGTCCGATCTCGCCACCATGCCCATCAGCAGCGCCGGCGGCCGAAGCGTGCCGCTGGATCAGCTCGGGAGCTGGGAGCTGCGCCCTGCGGCAACGGCGATCGATCGTCACGACGGCGAACGAATCTCCACCGTTCAGGCCTATCTATCGCCCTTCACCCTGCCGGCAAGCGTACTGACCCAACTGCAGGAAAGCATGGCCGCCACGGACCTCGCATTACCACCCGGCTATCGGATCGACATCGGCGGTGAGGCTGAAGAATCCGCCGGCGCGTCGGGCTCGCTCGCGTCGATGTTCCTCGTCTTCGCGTTGGCCATGGCGGCCGTGGTTACGCTGTCGCTCAACTCATTCCGCTACGCGGCGCTCATTTTCGTCGTCGCGGGGCTCAGCTTCGGACTCGCCCTGTTCGGCGTACGCCTCTTCAGCTACCCCTTTGGTTACATGGCGCTGGTTGGCGGGCTGGGCATGATCGGCATCGCGATCAACGGCGCGATCATCGTCCTGTCCGCGCTTAAGGCGAACCCGGCAGCCCTCGCCGGTGACATCGAATCCACGGCAGACACGGTGGTGGATGCCACTCGCCACATCGTCTCCACCACCGTCACCACCATTGGCGGTTTCGTACCGCTGATCGTCGACGGCGGTATGTTCTGGCCCCCGCTCGCCACGGCAATCGCCGGCGGTGTCGTCGGCTCGGCGATCATCGCGTTGTACATGGTTCCGGCTGTGTTTCGAATGACCACGCGAAAATCGGGTGACAACGTCAAACCCCAGCGGGACGACGCTCACGCGGCCGAGGACGAATCCCCGCTACGTGTGCTCGAAGCGCCGGCCGCTCGCTCCGCTTAAAGCGCTTCGTTTCGTTGGATTGACAGCACGCAACGTTACTGGCCCGGCACCGGGCTTGCTTGTAGAGTTGCGTGCAACACTTGAGGAGAACTCCTATGCAGGACAATGACGTCGTCATTATCGACGCCGCCCGCACCGCCGTCGGCCGCAAGAGGGGCTCACTCGGCTGGGTACACCCCACCGACACGCTCGGCCAGATCATGATGAAAATGCTTGAGAGAAACGGCGTCGACTCCGCCGTTGTCGATCAGGTCATCGGCGGCTGCATCAATAAACTCGCGGCCCAGGGCATGAACGTCACTCGCACCGCTTGGCTCGCCCAGGGCGGCGCTGAGGCCACTCCCTGTATCACTATCGACTCCCAATGCGGCTCATCTCAAGAAGCAACGACGCTAGCGACGGGCATGCTCAAATCGGGGATGTCCGATGTCATCATCGCCTGCGGCGTTGAGAACATGACCCGCCTGCCGATCGGTTCGGATTCGGTGGGCCTGCACAAGAGCTACGGCAAGCCCGTGGCCCGCAGCTATTTCGAACAATACGAATTCACCAGCCAGTTCGAAGGCGCCGAACGCATGGCGGAGAAGTATCAGCTAACCCGAGCCGATACCGATGCATTCGGCCTGCAGTCCCAGGAGCGCGCAAAGGCCGCCCAGGACGCCGGCCGCTTCGACAGCCAGATCATCCCGCTGGAAGTGCCTGTCTTTGACGAGAACGGTGAACGCACCGACGCAACCCAGGTATTCGACCGCGACGAAGTACTGCGCGAAACGTCACTGGATGCGCTCGCCCAGCTTAAGCCAGTGGCTCGCGAGGACGGGATCCACACTGCGGGTACGTCCTCCCAGATTGCCGACGGCGCGGCAGCGGTGCTCATGATGACCGCCAGGAAAGCCAAAGAACTGGGCCTTACGCCCATGGCTCGAATCGTCAGCACCGCGCTGGTCGGTTGCGATCCTGTGCTTATGTTGGAAGGCCCCATTCCTGCGACCGAGAAAGTCCTCAAGGACGCCGGCGTTTCCGTTTCCGACATCGATGTTTTCGAGATCAACGAAGCGTTTGCATCAGTCGTACTGTCCTGGGCAAAAACCCTGGGTGTCGATATGGACAAGGTCAACCCGAATGGCGGCGCCATCGCGCTCGGCCACCCGCTCGGCGCTACCGGCTGTTTCCTGATCGCCAAAGCCGTACATGAGCTGAACCGAACCGGAGGCCAGTACGGGGTCATCACCATGTGCTGTGGCGGTGGTCTCGGCACCGGCACACTGATCGAGCGGGTTTCTGACTGATCGCTGAGCAACGACGGCCCTTCAGCTAGCCACGGCTATGCGAAGGGCCTGCCACACGACTCGTAACAATGGGAGACGTCTCTATGGTCAGCATTGATATTGCTCAAACAGACAATGAGCGCCGGGCGCTGGAACTGCTGAAAGCCATGGAAGACGGCGGCCTCCCGGAGAAGATTCGCGCGCTATGCACGGATGACTTCGTTTGGGCCAACAGCGGCCTGGCAACCCTCAACGGCCAGAAAGCAATCTTCGATCAAATGGCCGTCGGCGGGTTTTCCAGCCAGATCCCGATCCTCCGATCGATGACGCACTTCAGCGCGGACATTCTGTATCTCGCGAGTCGGGATGACGTCGTGTTCAGTGAGCGCGTCGATCACCACTGGGACGCAGAAGGTAGAGACCTCATGACCCCGCACATCGCCGGCGTCATGGAGTTTCGCGGCGACAAAATCTGTGCTCTGCGAGATTTCTACGACACCGCCTGCTACCAGCAAGCGCCGACACTGCCACAACCCGGTTTCTCACTCGCACAGTGGAACGCTCGATAGCCGATTCCTCATGCCAATGAGGCGTTCGCGCCGATTGGCACGCCCAGACACGTTCATCCGCCAAATTGGCACTAACCTGGAAATCCTCTGATGATCCCTTCAATCGACGCTAGCCAGCGCGCACTGTTTCTGCTCGGACGCGGCCTGCTTGGCCTCTACTTCGTACTGCCAGGCATTACCAAGATTCTGGGTTGGGACGACATGGTCGCGTACATGGCTGCCCACGACGTGCCGATGATCTCAGTGCTTCTGCCGCTCACTATCGTCATTCAAATCGGCGGCGGACTGGCGCTCATGGCCGGTTTTCGAGCAGCAGCGGTCGCCTTCGTACTCGCGGGCCTCACTCTGGTGATCAACTTCTACATGCACAACTTCTGGGACATGACTGAGGGCCTGGCACGCGACCACGAGACCCAGAACTTCGTTAAGAATCTCGGCATCGTGGCAGGCTTGTTTGTCGTTGCCGGCTTGCCTAGCCGAGTCAAGCAGCCGGGCTAATTAACCGGTCCGCTGAGCGTCAGACGAACGTCGCCCAATCTGACAGCGGCGCTCGGTCCGATACCAGCTCGTTCACGCGGGCCGCAGGATCCGGGTGGCCAATGGCCATGCCGCAGAACAGCATTTCCTCTTCCGGTGCGCCGACAAAACTCGCGACAGACTGAGCGCGCATCGCCCAGGCTTCCTGGGCACACGTCGCGAGGCCCGCCTCGATCGCCAATAACATGAACGTCTGCAGAAACATGCCCAAATCGGACCATTGCGGCGGCCCCATCTGGCGATCGACAAAACAGAAGAACGCTGCCGGCGCATCAAAGAACTCGTAGTTCCGCGCCAGGTGCGCAAACCTTGCCTTCTTGTCTTCCCGCGGGATACCCAGCAGCGAATACATGTCTTCACCCACCTTGAAGCGTGAGTCCCGATACGGCGCTTTCAGCTCCGGCGGGTAAATCGAATATTCCGGGCTGTCCTTGACCTTGATCGAGCCCTCCGCC
Organism: uncultured Pseudomonadales bacterium; assembly: GCA_964351875.1. Classification (GTDB taxonomy): domain Bacteria; phylum Pseudomonadota; class Gammaproteobacteria; order Pseudomonadales; family Azotimanducaceae; genus JANSWO01. The sequence continues at coordinate 2,045 of CAYGQC010000179.1, read as the reverse complement.
AGGAACGCCTTAAGATCGCCGATGCGTTCGCCATTAAGCACATACAGGCGCCAGGGCTGTAGGTTGCCGCCAGACGGCGCGCGTGCGGACTTGGTCAGCAGCTCTCCAAGCAGATCGTTGGACACCGGTTTGTCGAGAAAGGCGCGAATCGATTTTCTCTGAGCGACAGCAGCAGATACGTTCATGAAAGAACTCCTGGAAAGTGAAGGCGGGAATAGCAATCAGACTCGATAGTTAACGTCCCGAATCATCAAGCGCAAAGGGATCAAAACGCTCCATCAGGTAACACAGGCAGTCCTGACGGATGACAGAGCGATCCATGGTGTACATCGCGGGAACCACGTCCCGGGCGAATTGAATTCGCCCTTCAACCATGCGAAAAAACTCCGACGTGACAACCTGGTGATCAGGATCGAGCACGGTAAGCACCTGCGTAAGCTCACTGGCAGAGCTGGCGAACTCAGTGCCCGCAGGCACCGGGTGAAAGTTCACCGCCTCCATCCCTGCCGTCAACGTGACGTCTGCATCGCCGCCGCTGGCGTCGGCAAAATCGAAGCTCGCCGTTATCGGAATATGCACCCTGCCCAGGCTGCGATGCAGCTCGAGTTCCGGCGCTGTTGATCCCAGGCTGTCGAGTTGGCAATAACGATGCAATGCTGCCAGTGTTCTATCGTCGCTCGCCACGTCGCCAACCGGTCCAACTTCTAACGCCACCGCCGGACAGAACTGCTGCAGCAGGCGAGTGAGCACCGTTGCCGGTTCTTCTATGTACACCGCTTTTTCGGAAAATTCCCGGGCAAGCACAAAAGCTTCCGGGGCAAAGTTGGTAAGGACACTGTAGTGCGGATTGCGACCGGTGTTGTTATGCAAGTCGATCGCGGCAAACAGCGGCTGCTTGACCAGCTCCGCTTCCAACGCAATCGCCAGCTCCTGTTCAGCGCCACCGATCGCGGCACCGCACCAGATTCGGTTGTAGTCGGGCTGACCTGCCAGAACGCGCTGGCCTTCTGCGGCAGCCAATACGTTCCCGACAAAGACCATCAGGCTGCGACCCGGCGTCTCGACCTCCAGGAGGTAGCGTCTGAGCGCCTCCCAGCCGCTGGTCTCGTTGCCGTGCAGCAGGACCGAGACAAACAGGCTCGGCGAGCGCTCGCCAGGAATGCGGATCAGCGCCGGTCCGCCGAGAGCTTGCAAGAGCTGGCGGGCATCACAGTGAAGCAATTGCTCTGAAATTCCATCGAAGAGCCGCAGAGCGGTGGGCTTAGCGATTGTCACTAAACGGACCACCGATGCACGGGTTCGAAAGACTCCTGACGATCACAGTAAGCGAGTGTCAGATCGGCCATTGACCCTTTGTGTTGTGCGAGCCATGCCCGTTGCCAGGCAGCACCGTTCTGGCCGGAGTCCGCGCGGGCAGCGATGATGCCCAGATACTCATCCAGATCGACGGCGGGAATGCCCACCGACTCAAGACCACGGCGAGCCAGAGGCACCAGCTCATCGACGATGAGCGAGCGCATAGTGACTTGCTTGAGGCTGCCATCATCGGGCCAGAGCACCTCGGCATTTAGCCCGTGTTTCGCCGACAGGTAGAAATTCTGGCGACAGTCGGGAAAGCTCAGCGTTTTCTCGGGCGCTTCGTCGCTCAGCCCCAGACCGCGTACAAGCCCGAAATAGAAAGCCGCATTCGCGATCGAGTCTTTCAGCGTAGGTCCAGCACTCGCTACCCGCTGCTCGATCCGCAGGTGAACCTGCCCGTCAAAGTCGAAACCGATCAACGGCCGTACCCAACGCCACAGCGTGCCGTTCTGGAAGCGCAAATGCGCGAACTGGTTACTGGGGGTGTCGCGTACCCAGGGAATCAGGATCAGATGATCGAGCTGATTCTCGCGAAATATCTCGAACAGCGACTCCTGCACGTAACCTCGGCCGAAGCTAACACGCGGCGGGTAAAGCCGGCCGACATCGACAGCTTGTTCGAACAGAGGGATCCTCGATTCGGCCCAAAGCGACCGACCGAACAAAAACGGCGAGTTGGCTGAGGC
>CAYGQC010000178.1:0-7770 GCA_964351875.1 uncultured Pseudomonadales bacterium | reverse complement strand
ATACTCGGGTCTTCACGGCGGTCGAGCGCGAGGGTTGGTTCAAGCAGTTCGACGAGCACCGACGAATCTGTCTGGTGGACGAGAACAACGGCGTCATCCGAGGCTACGCCTGTTCGGGTCAGTTCAAGGCGAAGCCTGCGTACGACACGTCCGTTGAAGTCAGCGTTTACCTGGCACCGGACAGCGCCGGTCGCGGTATCGGCCGCAGTCTTTACGACAATTTGATGCCGCATCTGGACAGTCATGGTGTACACCGTGCTTACGCCGGCATCGCCCTGCCTAACGGTGCGTCAATCGCGCTGCACAACCGCTTCGGCTTTCGCGAAGTCGCCCGCCTCGATGAGGTCGGCTTCAAATTCGAGCGCTATTGGGATGTCGTTTGGCTGGAGCGAAATTGCGCAGGCTAAGTGACCTCTGTAGGGTGCGCAGCCATCTGGAATACGAAAATCCTGGATCAGGAGAAAAACATGCTCGCTAGGTTCGAAACACTCACTCAGATGACTCTGCTGGTCACGTTGCTGGCCGCAGGCTCTATTGCGCTGGGTGATAGCCGCAGCCCGATCAGCTATGCGGATTTTGCCAAGGACCCCGAGGTGCTGGATGCACAACTGTCTCCGCAAGGCGACTACCTGGGTACGCTACGTATCGTGGACGAGAAACAGGTAGTGGTGATTCACGAGTTCCCATCGATGAAAGTCAGCTCGGTGCTGAGTTTCCCTGGCCGAAACCAGGTGCTCGACTTCTCGTGGGCGAATGACGAGCGGATCATCGCTCGCATCACTCAAGACTTCGGATCGTCAGACTTCTTCAGTCCTACGGGCGAGCTGTTCGCCATGAACGCAGACGGCAAGAAGCGCACCCATGTTTTCGGCTACCGAGCGGGCGACCGGAGCGTCGTGACGACGACCACACGTGCCAAACCGTTCTTCGGCAGCCACCAGCTGTTAAACCCGTTGTGGGACGATCCGAAACACATTCTGATCGCTACCCGAAAATGGACTCGGACGCCAAGCCAGCCAGTCGAGGTGGTCCGACTGAACATCTACAACGGTAAGATGACTCGCGTCGCCGGGGTGCCCGGACTATCCGGCGCCGTTGGTGCTGATCGCGATGGCAATGTCCGCTTTGCGTTCACTACGGACGATGATTTCAACAGCGTGATCCATCAATTCGATCCCAAGTCCCGGGATTGGAGCCTGTTTCACAAAGCCGCGTATGGCGAATCCCAACTCCAGCCCGTCGGCTTCGACAGCCGTCGCAACACGCTACTCGTGAGTAACGCCCCCGGGACGGGCCATACGGCATCTACGAATGCGATACGCAAACCGCTGAGCGCACCGAGGTTTATCAGCACGAGTTTGTCGACGCAACGCTCCTAACCGATAATCTGGGTTTCCCCTATGGCGTGGGCATCGAGCCAGACATCCCGCGCTTTCTCGTACTCGATGATGAAAACCCATTTGCGCAGTTGCGAATGCAGCTACAAGCGACGTTTCCGGATGACTACCCTTTCATCACCAGCGCAACGCGAGACCAGAGCAGATTTGTCGTTGGCGTGCCCAACGCAGGCGACACAGCGCGATTTTATCTATTCGACAGCAAATCCGGAGGGCTCACGCCTCTATTCAACTCCCGCTCGTGGATCGATGGCGAGAATCTGGGACAGGTTCGGCCGTTCCGCATCGCCGCTCGCGACGGCGTTGAGATGAGCGGTTACCTGACCTTGCCGCCGGACGGCAGCGACGAGAATCTGCCGCTCGTGATCATGCCCCACGGTGGCCCGCATGGCATCAGGGACAACTGGCGTTTCGACCCGTATGCACAAGTCATGGCAACTCGGGGTTACGCGGTCCTTCAGGTGAACTACCGAGGCAGCGGCGGCTACGGCCAGAATTATGAAAACTCTGGTTTTCGTGAGTGGAACGGCAAGATGCAGGACGACCTGACCGATTCCGTTCGCTGGGCCATCAAAGAAGGAATCGCCGATCCTGAGCGCGTCTGCGTCTACGGCTGGAGCTACGGTGGCTATGCAACGCTGGCCTCGGTCGTGAAGGAACCCGACCTCTACAAATGCGGCGTGCCCGCGGCTGGTGTTTACGATCAGGACATTCAGTATCGAGAGGCAGACTTTGCGCAGTCGCGCTGGGGACCTAAGTACATCGACAAAGTGATCGGCCCGACGCCTGCGGATCGCCGCACCGCGTCACCGATTCACTTCGTCGATCGCATCAAAGTGCCCCTACTTATCGTCCACGGCGGAGAAGATGCGCGAGTACCGATATCCCACGCCAACGCCCTGATGAAGGCTCTGGACAAGGCAGGAAAGCCCTACGAGACTCTGATCAAACCGAACGAAGGACACGGCTTCTTCAAAGCGGAGCATCGGGAAGAATTCTACGGCCGCCTGATCGACTTCCTCGACAGACACATCGGTCCAAAGAGCCCCTACGCCGACCGAAGCACGGCGGCTAACCAGCCAGCAGCGCCAGCGACGACCGGAGGCTGATCCAGCAGCCAAGCGCCAACAGCAGTAGCACTGCGCTTCGGCGCAGCGCTGACTCGCTGATCGGCGGTGGCAAGCGCCCGAGCCATGTGCCAATCAGCACCGCCGGCATACCGAGTGCGACGAGCACACCTATCTCCTTCGTCATGCCGCCTGAGACCGCGACAATCACCGTCCGAGTCGCCGCGTTTATCATGAAGATCGCGAGCAGCGTCGCTCGAATCTGCGCGACCGCCAGCGGCTGGCGATAGGCAAACCAGCCAAGCACCGGCGCGGATGCTGCAAAGAGCCCACCCGCAAGACCACCGAAGAAGCCGGCCGATAGCCACGCCCAGGCCTTTGATACCTGCGCCCGGGGTTTCGGTCTGAAGAGCATCGACGCACACGACAGCACCAGGAAAACACCCAGCATAAGCTCGAGCGTGAGTACTGCGCGCTGGCTTAGGTAGTCGAGCAGGAACACACCGAGCGCGATCGCCGGAAGCTGGCCAATCGAGGTGATCAGGATGGACCGCACCTGCAACTCAGCTCGGTGCCCGCGCAGCGCGTACACACTGTTCACCAACGCCAATATGCTGATCGTCGCGGCAAGTGCCGGCAAACTCACGAGGCCAAACCCGCCTACAACCGCAACCAGAAGCATACCCAGCCCGAAGCCGGCAACGGCTTGCAGGTAGCAACCGATCAGCACGACAACGAGGAAAACGATGAGAGCAGGATCCATGGGGCGGCGAGTATACGGATGCGCGCTGCCCACGTAGCGAGCTATCTGACGCCGCTGGACGCGAACAGAATACCGCGACCGCGCGCTGTCATCGTCCTGACAAGGTGTCGGGCTTCCGCTAACGTAGCGGGATGGATTTACAGCTCAAGAGTCACACGGCACTGGTAACCGGCAGCCATCGCGGCACCGGGTTCATCATCGCGAAAACCCTCGCAGCGGAAGGTGCGCATGTCCTCGTGCACGGCTTCACCGAGGAACAGGCAACGCAGGCAGCAAACGAGATTGCGGGCAGCGAGCCCGTGTGGGGTGACATCACAAGCGATGGCGGCTGTGAGGCTCTTGTCGCTCAGCTGCAGGATAAGAACGTAGACATTCTGATCAATAATTACGGCACCGCCGAGGGCGGCTCCTGGCAGGAGAGCGACAGCCCAGACTGGCTGGATCTTTACGAGAAGAACGTCTTAAGCGCCGTCCGCCTGATCCGCGCGCTGCTCCCTGATCTGCGCAAGCGCAGTTTTGCTCGCATTATCAATCTCGGCACCGTCGGCTCTACCCGTCCTAACAGTCGCATGCCGCACTACTACGCTGCGAAAGGCGCACTAGCCAACCTGACTACCGGCCTGGCCGGTGAAGTCGCTGGCACCGGCATTCGCGTCAATCTCGTCTCGCCCGGACTCATCGCCACGCCGGAAGTCGAGGCCGCCTATGTTGCGCGAGGCCAGGCCAAAGGCTGGGGCAACACTTGGGCCGAGGTTGAGCCACACGTCGCCCGCGACATTCCGATTCGTCGCATCGCCACGCGTGAAGAAATCGCGAGCGCTGTGTGCTTTCTGGCAAGTCCCCTGAGCGATTCGATCCACGGTCACAATCTGCGCATCGATGGCGGCGCGCTGGGCATCGTGTCGTGAGCGAGCTGGCAACCAAGCCAGTCATTACGCGTGCGGTCGGGGTCGCTTTGGCGCTGCTCGCCGCGCTGTTGATCGAGCCGGACAATAGATCCTGGCTACACGCTCTCGCTCTGCCGCTACTTATGGCTCTCGGCGCGTATCTCGCCGCACAGAACCTGCTTGTCGTCGCTGCCATTGTGGGCGCCTTGGCCTGGTCTGCGACCAATCTCGACAGTTCAGACGTCTTTGCGGCGACCGCCTATCCCGCGCTGGCTGGAGCCTGCGCCGTCGCTGTCGCGTGGCTGCTCATCAGCCGTCTGAGGCAACGCGCGAAAGAGACCCATGAGGAACGCTGGCGCGACAGACGCGCCGAGTCTTCCGACAAAACGGCCAGCTCCGACTGACCTCCCCTCAGACTCGCGATGAAAAAACAGAATGACAGATGACGATCGAGCTCTGTTCGCTGCTGCAGTAGGCACGCGTAATACGGGCTTCTACATGAGCTACTTCGAACGGGCAGACGCTCGCGGCTATGCACCGGTCAGTTGGAACTGGCCGGTTCTATTCTTCGGCCTGTTCTGGCTCTTGTACCGACGCCAATACGCCTGGGCAGGCATCAGCATTCTGTTCAGCATGGCCCTTGGCCTGCTCGCGGGCGGTATCGCGACCGCGGGCTACGTGCAAACCGGGAACTGGCTGTACACCGCCGGACTCATCGGGTTTCTGGGTATCTACCTGCCGCTCCACGCCAACGGCATCTACTACCGATGGTGCCGAACCGTGGTTGCCGCCGCGAAAGAACAACTGCCCGGCCAACGGGACCAGCAGCTCGACGCGCTCGGACGCATGGGCGGCCCAAATCGGCCGCTCCTACTGGCGATGATAATCATCATGCTGCTGACCATGACTCTCGGCGGCCCCCTGCAACAGATGGCAAGCCAGGGCGGAGGCTAGAACATGCCGATTTCTCCAGCCCAACTCGTCTACAACGGTTTCCGGGAATACCGCAGCGGTTGGATGGACATCACCGCCAGCGCCAGCGAGTTGTTCCAGACCCAGAATTGGCATGCGATGAGCGCCGCGACTAAAAATCGCCTGGCGCTGTATCACCGGCATCTCGACAACACGGTTGCCGCGATCGAGACAGTAGTGGGCGACGGCCCCTATGACTGGACGTCCTGGAAAGCTCAGTTTGTATCTCTGAAGATGCGGGACGTTGACTCGGAGCTGGCCGAGACGTTCTTTAACTCGGTACACCGCGCGATGATGGACGACCCGCCGGCAACCGATCTGCACATGTTTGTTCGGAGCCGAGTCAGCCGGTGGCCGATCACCAGCCACGTGCCGTTCCTGCGCACCTACCAGACAAACCCCGAGGTGGTCGGCGACATTGTTCCGATGGTGCATCGACTGCTCGACGACGCCGGCTTGACGCTGCCCTGGGAAGACAAGGATCGCGACGTTCGCAGCATCCTGCGCTCTCTGGCCGAGCACCGACCTGAAATTCGTGCCGCCGCCGGTCTCTCGATAGACGTTCTGAATCACCCTTTCTTTCGCAACAAGGGCGCCTATCTCGTCGGCCGCCTGCGCTACGAATCCGAAGTGTGGCCAGTCGCCCTGCCAATCCTGATTAACGCGCGCGGCGAGTTGTACGTCGACACGCTGATCTGCGACGCCGACGAGCTGTCAGTCGTATTCAGCTTTACCCGCGCCTATTTTCTCGTCGAAGCGCCCGCCCCCAGCCAGTTGGTGTCGTTTCTACAGAACCTGATGCCGAACAAGCGCCGCGCAGAGCTCTACAGCGCTATCGGGTTTCACAAACACGGCAAGACCGAGTTTTACCGCGCGTTCGTCGAGCATCTTGATGACAGCAGCGATGAGTTTGTCATCGCGCCCGGCATCCGCGGCATGGTCATGACCGTGTTTACGCTGCCATCGCTCCCCATCGTCTTCAAGATCATCAAGGATCAGTTTGCGCCGCAGAAGAACATCACCCACAAGCAGGTGAAAGAGAAGTACACGATCGTGAAACAGCACGACCGTGTCGGGCGCATGGCGGATACCCAGGAGTTTTCCAACTTCCGCTTACCGCGAGAGCGTTTCAGCGAGGCGCTGCTTGAGGAACTTCTGGCCGTCGCGCGTTCGTGCGTAGTACTCACCGACGACGACGTTGTTATCCGACATCTGTACACCGAGCGACGCATGACGCCGCTGAATATCTATGTCGAAAACGCCAGCCCAGCGGAACTGACCAGCGCTCTGGACGAGTACGGCAATGCCATCAAACAACTCGCTGCTGCGAACATCTTCCCAGGCGACATGCTGCTGAAAAACTTCGGCGTCACCCGCCACGGGCGCGTCGTCTTCTACGACTACGATGAGATCAACTATCTCACCGAGATGAATTTTCGCGAGATTCCCGAAGCGCAAACACCCGAGCAGGAAATGGCCAGCGAGCCGTGGTACAGCGTCGATAAGTTCGATGTCTTCCCCGAGGAGTTCCGCCGTTTTCTCTTCGGCAAGAGCGACGTGAAAGCCCAGTTCATTGAAATGCACGGCGACATGTTCACGGCGGATATGTGGCGGGAACTGCAGGCAGGCATCAAGGACGGCGAAGTGTCTGACGTGTTTCCTTATCGAAGGAAAAGGCGGTTTGTGCGCAAACATTGAAAACAGGGCATCAGCGAAGCTGTTGTCCTGTTTTTAGTGTGCGGCGGACTCTTTACCCTGTCGCGTTGCGAAGCAACCGACACCCGGCAGGGCATTCGTGTAGCGTATGCTCGAGAGGGCGTCTCGCGCACGTCCTAGTGCTTGCGCTCTCTCACGACCGGCGGAGTCATCCGCCGGCGGGGCTGCACATCCCCTCTCGCGAGTTCGCTATGCGAACCGCTGCCAGGGTAACGCCTTGTGCAGCCGTCCACGCGATGCTCCTTAGGGCGCCGGCATCCCAGCCGGCCATTCGTTAAACGCTACCCGGTTGTTTGGGCATGCCCTTCCTAACCGTCTTCGCGAAGGAAGCCGAAGGCTGACTGTGGCGATCTCACACACCCTCCGTCGTCGCAAGAAGCTGAATGCGCAGCATTCCGCGACGAAGCGATCTCCGTGGTTTGGCATAGCCTCCAGGTGCGGATTCCGGGGTTGGGTATAGCCTTTCTAAGCGGATACCGGGGTTGGGCACTTGCTCTCTACCCTGTCGCGTTGCGAAGCAACCGACACCCGGCAGGGCATTCGTGTAGCGAATGCTCGACAGGGCGTCTCGCGGCAGTCCCTTGCCGCGGACTCTTTTACGACCAGCGCGGCTCTCATCGATTGCTTCGCAATCAACTGCCGCCCGCCGATTGCTGAACAATCGGCGCTGGTCCGCGCGCTGGCGGGCGCGCACATCCATGTGCTCGCGGATGCCTGTGCTCATTGGGGTGCCGGCATCCTTGCCGGCATGCGTTGCAAGGCTACCCGGTTGTTCTGACATCGCCTTCCTACCCGTCTTCGCGAAGGAAGCCGAAGGCTGACTGTGGCGATCTCCGAGGGTTGGCATGAAGTAATCCAGCGAATTCCGGGGTTGGGTATAGCCTTTCTAAGCGGATTCCGGGGTTGAGCTCTTACTCTTTACCCTGTCGCGTTGCGAAGCAACCGACACCCGGCAGGGCATTCGTGTA
>CAYGQC010000177.1:7542-7788 GCA_964351875.1 uncultured Pseudomonadales bacterium | reverse complement strand
GTGGAGGTCTTGCGCCTGTACTCATAACCAGTGAGCCAGGGCTAACCTGCAGAAGATGAAACTGAAAATGACGCTGGGGCCAATGCTCTGTCGTTGATAGCGAACATCCGTCGCCACAACAACGGACAGCGGACAGCGGACAGCGGACAGCGCTGGCATCCTGTCATGCACTGGTTGGGGCATCTTCCGCGCGTCCACCTTACGCGCCCCCGACGGCGTCAGCACTCGCTGCCATCTCGCGATGAG
>CAYGQC010000177.1:1638-7532 GCA_964351875.1 uncultured Pseudomonadales bacterium | reverse complement strand
ACGTCGCTCAGGAATTCATCGCACCACCCCTGCGAGCGATAACTCGCAACATCGGCGAGACACCCGAGCAGCTCGAACGAACAGAACTGAAATTCGACGTTCGCGTCTACACCTACGACGGCGAACCCATGCTCTACGCGGCTCGCGTCTACCAGGGCCAAACCACCAATCTGCGCACTGCGGGTGGAGGTCTTGCGCCTGTTCTCATAACGAGTGAGGCAGGGCTAACCTGCAGAAGCTGAAGCTGAGTGGGCGGCCTACGCTCTATCGTTGAGCACTCCGCTGCACCACGCCGCATCTGCTTCTGGGATAGAATTGCTTGAGCTTCCCCGGTCGCAGAAATAGCAAACTCAGACATGCCAGACATCGCAGAACAGCAACCATCGGATAGCCGTCGTGCTCGCAGCGAGGTTACAAAGGACTCCCTCATGCGAGCAGCGGAGAAGCTGATCGCTGATGGAGGCATCGAAAATCTATCGATCAAAGAAATCGTGGCGGTCGCTAACCAGAAAAATGAATCCGCCCTGCAATACCACTTCAAAAATCTGACCGGGCTGCTGGACGCCATTCATGCAGAACGAGCGGCGCAAACGCGAGCCAAACGCGCAGAAAGCCTGACTCAGATTCTCAAACTCACGTCTGAGCCATCTTTGCGCCAACTCTGCATGCTCATGGTCGAGCCCACGTTTGCCCTCGCCAGAAAAGACGTCGGGTTTCGTCGCTACATCAAAGCCTTCGCGCATCAGTTAGCGCTATCTGAATCATCTCCGCTGGAAACCGTTGCCAACAAAGGCGGCGGCGGCGCCAGCGGCCAGGAGACGGCGGCACTACTTAGAAAGGTGCTGCCGCATCTGGACGAGCAAAGCTATCGCGGACGAATGGAAACCGCGATCATGTTGTGCTCCGCGTCCATGTATCTTCAGGCCAGGCAGAAGAATGCATTTCGCGGCCACCAGTCCGACCTATTCCTGCACAACCTGGTGGATTCACTGGTCGGTCTGTTAAGCGCGCCGATCTCTCCCGAAACACAGGCGCTCCAACAACAGACGTAGCGTAAGGGGAAACTCCATGGCTACGCGCACAACCAGTGCATCAAAAGCCTCGTCTCAGTCGTCAAAACCCAGAAACCTTGCGGCTTCGTCCACGCTCTTGCGCTCGGAGACGACAGCGTTAGCCGGAAAGGTCTCATCCGGCCAACCAAGTGCCACCGCCTTCATGATCACCTGGTCTTCCGCAATCTGAGCGTGCTCGCGCACAACTGGTGATTGCATGATGCCCTGGCTGTTTATCACAGCACCCAGGCCACGAGACCAGGCGGCGTTCACGAGCGCGGTGGTCACAGCGCCACAGTCAAACGCCGTGTCGTCGCTATCTGCCAGAATGCGATCGTAGGTAATGATGACGCACACTGGCGCATCAAACTGACGAAAGCCGCGCAACACCCAATCCTGACGTCCTTCCTTGTCTTCGCGTGCAATTCCCATGGCAGAGAACAGTTGCTTGGCAACGCCAACCTGGCGGTCGCGATGGTCCCCGGCAAAGGGCTGGCCAATGCGAAACTCCCGAGAATGCGGCACGCCGGCCAGGTTGCGCTCCGTGTTGCCGGCTCGGATCCTGTTCAGCACGTCGCCCGATACCACCGTAAAATTCCAAGGCTGAGTGTTCATCGACGACGGAGAACGCATGGCGAGGGTAAGTATTTCTTTAATCAGGGCTTTCGGCACCGGGTCTGGCTTGTAGCCACGAATACTCCGGCGCCCAAGAAGGACGTCATCAAACTGCACGATAGAACTCTCCGATTTTTGATTAGGCTAGTGTAAGCAAATAGCAGCCTGGGGACAGGACCAAGTGCCAGGTCCAATTAGTTCTGGAACTCGCTCCGAACGACAATCACTGCTGCGCCACTGGACCTGGCACTTGGACCTGTCCCCGAAAACTCGCTTCGAACGACAATCACTGCTGCGCCACTGGACCTGGCACTTGGTCCTGTCCCCGACAATCGACAATTGAGAAGAAAAATGCGTTACGACTGGATCAAGCCCGATGTCCTGGCCGTCACCTTGGTTGATGACATCAATCACGGCGCCGTAGTGCGCATCAAATCAAGACCCTATGAAGCTGTTATCCGTTGCACCTTTACCGGAAAACTGAGCCAAGGATGGATAGCGGATATCGAACCGATCACACCAATTGAATTGGGCGCTTACTCAACCGGCGAGATGGCTGAGTATTGTTCTCTGCTTAGGCCGCTAGATTTCCCCGAAGAGGAAATCCCGGATATCGAGGCCACCCGTGAAGACCATGTGACATGACCTTTTGGGCCTAGCACATGGTTCTTCCCCAACACCTCCAACTATGCGATGCCAATTCCCGCCAGTATCGCTGTACTACCCATCAAGTACGCACCAGGCAACGACAGCAAAAGGCGATGGCCGCTAAGGCCAAGGGCAACGAACAGCAACGCGCCGGCTGCGTTGGCACCGATGAGAGGTAGTGCCATATCGCTTCGCACTGGGTTAAACGCCACAAACGCAAACGTGGCCGCCCCAACCACGAGAAAGATCGTGAACACGTGCCAGCTAACCAGGCTGAGCGATTTCCCCGAAACCTCGAGGCTACTCGCGTTGACGTTGCCTATGTACACCCGATGGCCAACAACACCATGAAACAGCGCGCCCACTAGGGACACGATAGAAGCGCCAATCAAGCACCAAAACGCCATCAGATTATTCCGAAAAACAACTTAGTGACTTGCAATATAAAAGTTTATGCTTTCACTTTACAAGTCACTGAACTGAAGAGACGTGGACGATCGAACTCGCCTAATGTTGACCGCGCCGCCAATACCCTTATTAGCGAAGATGTCGGCCCCGAACAGCATCGCCTTTCTGATCAGCGCCGGCGTCAGCCTAACGGAGGTCTGGTTCATCGGTCAGCTCGGTAGCGCCTCGCTCGCCGCCATCGCTCTGGTGTTTCCTTTGCTGATGCTCACTCAAACCATGTCCGGTGGTGCGATGGGTGGCGCTGTGGCGTCCGCAATTGCTCGGGCAATGGGCGCCGGAGACGTCGATCGCGCAGAACGCCTGGTGTGGCACGCACTCGCTCTCGCCGTAGCAGGCGCGTTGATTCTGCTTGGTCTGTTTCTATTGTTCGGCGAGCCGTTTCTTCGCTTCCTGGGTGGACGTGGTGACATCCTGCAGGCCGCGCTCACCTACAGCGTTGTACTGCTAGCTGGCGGCGTGTTCCTCTGGTTCATGGGGGTACTGAGCGCGGTATATCGCGGCATGGGCGATATGAAGTTTCCTGCTGGCATGATGATCGCAAGCGCCTTTATCCAGGTGCCATTGTCTGGCGTGCTCATCCTTGGAGTCGCTGGTGCACCCCAGCTTGGCGTCGTCGGCGCTGCGATTTCAGCGGTGGTGTCCGCGATGCTGCTAAGTGTCGCCATGCTCGCCCGCCTCGCATTTGGCAGCACGCCGATCAAGCTGCGCCGGGAAACGGTTGCCTTCGAGCGAACACACTTCCGGGACATCCTTAGCGTCGCCCTGCCCGCCTCGTTCTCACCCCTGTTGACCGTCACTACCATCATAAGCCTGACCGCGATCATCGGCAGCTTTGGCGAACAGGCACTCGCTGGCTACGGCATCGGCTCACGTATCGAGTTCCTGATCATTCCTCTTGTCTTCGGAATCGGCGCGTCGATGACGTCGTTAGTCGGAATGGCCGTCGGGGCCGGCAACATCGAGCGCGCCGAGAACATTGGCTGGCTCGGCAGCGCAGGCGCGGCCCTGCTAGCTGGCGTCATCGGCTTAGTGCTCGCACTGTTCCCGGATATTTGGATACCGGTATTTACCAGCGACCCGGTGGTTTTCGACGCGGCGAAACAATACAGCCAGATCGTCGGTCCTTGCTTTGCGTTTCAGGGAATCGGGTTATCGCTGTACTTCGCCTCCCAAGGCGCGGGCGCCATGTTGTGGCCAGTACTCGCTCTGTTTCTGCGCGTGTTTCTCGCGGTCGGGGGCGCGCTGGTGCTGACCCATGCAACAGAGCTCGGACTGCAGGGCGTGTACTACGCCGCCGGGGCCGGCATGGTGATATATGCATTCGTTATGCTGAGTGCGCTTAAACTGGGCGCGTGGCGACGCAAAGGAGGCCACTAATCATGCCAACCGCTAAAACCAGCAAACAGGAAGCTGCTCATTCCATCGAGCATCGATCTACCTGTCCAGTTGCACGCACGTTGGATCTGATGGGTGATCGCTGGACACTTCTGGTCATGCGCGATGCGCTGTTTTTTGACTGCAAGACGTTCGCAGATTTCTCGGCCAGTAAGGAGCGCATCCCGACCAACCTGCTGTCCAATCGGCTACAGAAGCTGGTCGCACAGGGCTTACTCAGCAAAGCGCTCTATCAGGAACGACCGCCTCGGTATGAGTACCTGCCGACCGAGCTTGGTCGTGCGCTTAAGCCTGTGCTTAGGGCTATGAAAGCATTTGGTGAGGCCAATCTGGGCGGCAAGGCACCTCGCTAGGAAGCCGGAATCAGACCTCACCGGACCTGGCACTTGGTCCTGTCCCCTCGCTCGGTCGTGCCGTTCGACGCCCTGCTAAGTAGCCAACTAACGGCATAAGCAGCAGCACCATCAGCAGCCCGATCAGTATGCCGGGACCCAGACGGTCCCGAGCCATGTTGAGAATGAGCTGCCCCCGTTGGCTGTACCCCTCCGGCAGTGGTAGCACGCCATTGTCACGCTCGAACTCCGCGTAAGCGCGCTGCATCTGCTCAAAGCGATCGGGCAGTTGCTCGCTTAAATCTGTCACTTCACCTGGGTCTTCAACGATGTTGTAAAGACGCCATTGCCTATCGCCCAACGGCGGGTTGTTTCGAACGATCTTGAAGTCACCCTGGAAGAGGGCCGCATGTCCGGTCAACTCGTAACCAACGACATCGTCGTCTGAGTAAACCCGCTCCGCCTCGCCCTCGAGCAAGGGCAGCAAGCTCTTGCCCGACATCGGAAGCACCGGTCGACCACCGTAGCGTCCGTTTGGCGGTTCAATATCGGCAAGCGCCAGAATCGTCGCAGCGATATCCGTGGCCCAAGTAAACGCAGAGCTCCGCGCGGGTGAATCAGCCAGCTCCCCACCCGCAATGAGCAACGGCACCCGCATACCACCTTCGCCGGCGTAGAACTTGTAGAACGCGAGCGGGCCAACGGCCGCGCTGGTAAAACCGGGGTTGATCGAGTTGTAGCTGCCTTTGAGCCCCAAGCTCTCATAGTCGACGCTGTAGCCAAGTCCCGAGGCTAACGAACCAGAGCCTGACTCCTGGTCGCGGGAGCCACTGCCTTCGGCGCCGTTGTCCGAGGTAAAGATGAAGATCGTGTTGTCGAGCTGACCCTGTTGATCGAGATACGCGACAAGCCGCCCGATGTTGGCGTCCATCGCTTCTATCATCGCCGCGTACACAGCCATGCGCTTGGACTCATAGCGTTGTCGCTCAGGCGAGAGCGCCGCCCAATCGTCGGTGGTCGACATCGTCGTCATCGAGGCCGACTCGTCGAACAGACCAGCCTCAACGGCGCCGCGAAGTCGAGCAGCTCGCAATTCGGTCCAGCCCTGATCGTACACACCCATGTACCGGTCAATGTAGTGCTGAGGCGCCTGGACCGGAATGTGAACGGCTTGAAACGGCACGTAGGCAAAGAACGGCTGACCATCACCGAGGTTCGACCCGATGAACTCAATCGTCTTGTCGATCAAGAACCGCGACGAGTAGAAATCCTCCGGCAACGTGGTTCGCTCGCCGTCTGCAAACCAGTTCGCGTCGTCGTAAATAGGAAGATAGGGACGCTGCTCCCAGTTGTCCGCGCCCGAGTCCATCAGTGCAAAGGTGCG
>CAYGQC010000177.1:0-1538 GCA_964351875.1 uncultured Pseudomonadales bacterium | reverse complement strand
GCAGCCGTGTGGTAGTTGGAGAAGCGAACGCCTCGCTCGGCAAGCGCCGCGAGGGTCGGCGTGCGCACCTCGCTGCCATAGGGCGAGATGTCGGTGTACCCGAGGTCATCCGCGAGCAGGAAGACGATGTTCGGACGCTCCTGGGCGACGGCGAGCTGCGCGAATCCAAGCAGAACCGCGACCGACAATACAGATGATACGCGCGGAATCATTTGGATGAGCGCTCACCGAGAACGCGTGAGGCAAACAGCAGCAGCGCCGCCACGGAGATCTCGAAAACCAGCTGTTCGGCGGCGAACGCGGCCCCGTGTGCAACCCAGGCAACCAGCCGGCCTGCCGCGGCGATCAACAACAACATGATCGGTGGGTAGAACCACAGGCGAACCCGCGTGACCAAGGCAATCAGAATGCTAAGACCGGCAACGAGGAAAAACGCTGCGAGGTCTGCGATCTGGCTGCTGAGCCCCAAACCCGTCTCAAGGGACAACCCCAACGTTGGTGCGGCGCCGCCGGGGTCCACGAGCCACCGCAACCCAAGCACCGTCAGCAACAAACCCGGCAGCGCCACAATGAGCGCAAGCAGTCGTTTCATCCATACCATGTCTGTTCTCGCTTCCTTTAGTAAGCCGTTGTGACAAGCAGCCGGGTTAGTCCGTTTGATTGAAGGCGGGCTTGCGCTTCTCCATGAATGCACGCATGCCTTCCATCGAGTCTGGTGTACCCCGGTTGGCCGCAACTGCCGCCGCCTCATCGTGCATCGACTGCTCAAGCGTTTTGGTCTCAAAGCCGACCACGACGTCAAGCATCGAAGCGACCGCTTGGCGCGGCTGGGCGGCAAGCTCTTCACCCAGGGCCTGGGCGCGACCTTTCAAGTCTGCAAGCGGCACTACTTCAGTCACCAAACCAATCCGATAGGCCTCTGGCCCATCGATGTTTCGCGCTCGCAAGATCATATCCAGGGCGTAGGTTCGCCCCACGGCTCTCGGCAGTCTCGCCGAGCCGCCCCAAGCCGGCACACTGCCCAGATCCATCTCTGGCAGGCCAATCTGAGCACCCGAATCCGCGGCGAGGCGAAAATGGCACGCTAACGGCAACTCAAGACCTCCACCAAGGCAGTATCCAAAGAGTGTTGCGATCGCTGGCGTTCCGCCGGTCTCAATCATCTCGAGAACACGATGGCGCTGGCCAAAGAAGGCCTCCGGGCTACCCGCCCGCTTAATCCCGTTAGGAATCTGCTTGAGGTTCATCCCGGCAGAGAAGTGATCCAGGCCTTCACCCGTAAACACCATCGCCCGAACCTGATCATCGGCGAGCACTTCCGGCAGCTGCTCCTCCAGCCGATCAACGTACTCAAGGCTCATCAAGTTCCAGGGCGCATCGTTGATGCTGAATGTCGCGACGTTGTTCGTCACCGAGTAAAGATAGGGGTCTGCCATGACAGCCTCCAACATTGGGGACAGGACCAAGTGCCAGGTCCAGTCGATTGTGTTTCTACGGGCGGGTAAGGAGGAGAGCTAACCGGACCTGGCACTTGGTCC
>CAYGQC010000176.1:6498-7799 GCA_964351875.1 uncultured Pseudomonadales bacterium | reverse complement strand
ATCTTCTTCGGCGCGAAATCGGGCAGGTTGCGCTTGATGTAGTCGACAACACCCCGACCGCCGCCATCAGCGTAGCGACCGAGCATGCCGCCGGTGGTTACGAACAGGCCACTGTCATAATTTGCCGCACCGCTGACGTCGCTGGCGACACGCTCGGTGTGATACGAGCCGGGCATGCAATGGTGGTCGATTCCAGTGACGTACTCCGGCAGCTTGAGCTGGTCGTCGAGTTGCAGGCGTTGGGTGTCGACCAACTCGCCGGTTTTTTCGATCAACGAATCGAGTTGGCCAAGCACAACCGAGAGGCCCGCTTGCTGGCGCATTTCCATAGAGTTGCGACGCATGGCGCTCCAGGTTTGAAACATCGGGTCTTGTAACAAGGCTTTGCGAGCCTCGTTTCGATGTTCCGGTGCTCGGCCTTCCTGTTTTTTGAAGGCTGGCTCGACCCTGGCTGAGTAAGCCTCACCGACGCCCGGCATGATGTTGCTCGCCATGTGGCGAGTTAGGTGTGCGAGAAAGTTGTAGCGTTCGGTTTGGTCGTGATCGGTAGCTGGGAACAGATCGTGGCGACCTACTACCCGGTAGTCCGGTGGTCCGTCGTAGGCGTTGTCTTGTGCTTGGTCGGTCATGGCGTGATCGTCCTCGTACTGGTGATTGTCTGGATGTCGTTACAGGCGCCTCTGATCGCGACTCTCCCTGGGTCGGAGAGAGCTGCAAACAACCAGTCGGCGGGCGCGGTAACCTTATCGAGAAACGTCGCAACCAGGTTACTCGTGGAACCCCTGAGCAATCAGTGTTTGGCGAAAAGACATATTAATATATCATTCAGCGTTTCATGCAATCACTATGTTCGCCCCCTGCGCCATTTTTTAGGGCCATACGGGCGAGTCAAAACGCGACAAGAGGGAGTTCTTATGCGCATCGTTTGTCTCTTTGATCTGAAGGAAGGCGTGAGCCAGGACGACTATGAAGCTTGGGCGAAGAGTACCGATCTGCCGACGGTCCGGGGCTTGGGCAGCATCAACGACTTCCAGGTTATGCGCAGTACGGGTGTGCTTGGCTCGGAGGAGATCGCGCCCTACGAGTACATCGAGATTATTGATGTCGCTGACATGGACCAGTTTGGAGCCGATGTCGCCACGGAGCTCATGCAGAACGTGGCGGCTCAGTTTGCCGAATTCGCTGACAACCCAACGTTCGTTCTCACGGACAACATCGAATGAGCGAGGCCGCGCAGAAATCGCTAGCCGGCGATCGGGCAGGGCTGGCAGGAAAGGTCGCCGTTGTGACCGGCTCCGGCC
>CAYGQC010000176.1:0-6488 GCA_964351875.1 uncultured Pseudomonadales bacterium | reverse complement strand
GGTTTCGCTATTGCGGCGCGTCTGGCTGCTGACGGCGCGCGCGTGGTCATCTCCGATCTGGCAGCATCGAAGGATGCGGCAACCCCGGCTTCAATGATTGGCGGAAGCTCGGGCATGGCGGCGGTGGTTGATGCCATCGAGGGCGCCGGCGGCTCGGCGGCAAGTTGTGCCTGCGATGTGCGCGACCCGGCCGATGTGGATGCGCTTGCTCAGTTTGCCGTCGACAAATTCGGCCGGTTGGATATCTGGATAAACAACGCCGGTATCGGCTACATCATGAAACCGATGCTCGAGGTCAGCCCCGACGACTGGCGAGCGGTGATCGATGTCAATCTGTCCGGATGCTTCTACGGTGCTCAGGCAGCGGCTCGCCGGATGATCGCTGCCGGTGAAGGGGGCTGTATCGTCAACGTTGCAAGTCAGGCGGCGAAGTCCGGGTTCCCGTTTGCCCAGGGTTATTGCTCGTCCAAACACGGTCTTGTTGGACTGGTGCGTTCAGCCTCCCAGGAGCTTGGTGAACATCAGATTCGCATCAACAACGTTTGCCCGAATCACGTAACCACTGGCCTCGGCGCCTGGCAGAACGAGTACTTCGCCGAGAAAACCGGCAAGACGCTCGATGAGTACATGGCCGATATGGCGGCGCGCATACCGATGGGGCGGCCGGGGCTGCCGGAAGACACAGCTAACGCAGTTGCGTTCCTGTGTTCGGACGCCGCGCGCTACATCACCGCGGAAAGCCTGAACGTTTCCGGCGGTGAGGAGCCGCACTGATGAGTCTCGATAGCACGAACGGCTTGCCCGCCGATTTCACCTGGCCGAACGGCGCGCGCCTTGCGCTGTCGCTGGTAGTGAATGTCGAAGAAGGCGCAGAGATGAATATTCGCGATGGCGATCCGGGACCAGAGCCGGTCGATGAACTGGCGGCTGTACCGCGCAAGCCCATTCGCGTGCATGGCAACGAATCGAATTACCAGTACGGCATCAAGAGAGGCGCGGAGCGAGTGTTTCGCTTGCTGGCCGAGCGTGAACTGAGGGCGACCATGACCGCCGCCGCGCTGGCATTGGAACGTGCGCCTGAAGTCACTCGGACCATCGTCGACGCAGGTTACGAGGTGGCTGCTCACGGCTATCGTTGGGTGCACCAGTTCCGAATGGACGAAGAGGACGAGCGCCAGTTCATTGCCAAGGCTCGCGATTCGATCAAGGCGACGACGGGCACGGCGCCAATTGGCTGGCTCTCGCGTTACCTGAATACTGAAGCCACGCAACGTTTGCTGGTTGAGGAAGGCTTCACGTATCACATGGACGACTACTCCGATGATCTGCCGTTCTGGCAGATGATCAACTGCGGTGGCGAGGGTGATGACTCGGATGAGCGCCCACTGTTGATGATGCCGTACGCCATGGACACCAACGACATGAAGATGTGGAACGCACCAGCGCTGACGGCGCGTGACTGGGGTGACTACGCGCTCGATACCTTTGATTGGCTGCTGCGCGAGGCGCAGGACGTGGCGCCGCGGATGATGTCCTTCGGCCTGCATTTGCGCATCGTCGGGCGGCCCGGCCGCATCGGCGCATTGCAGCGTTTTCTAGATCATGTCGCTGGCCGCGACGAGGTGTGGATCGCCACTCGCGCAGAGATTGCTAAGGCTTACACCGACGCGGTCCCAGCCCCTGGATTGACAACATGAGAGCAGATCCGCGCAGCCTTCTCTTTGTCCCCGGTTCCCGCCCGGAGCGGTTTGTGAAAGCGATCGCGGCCGGTGCGGATCTTGTCTGCATTGATCTCGAGGATGCGGTAGGACCGGATCAGAAAGATGACGCCCGCGCTGCTGTGGTGAGTTTTCTGGCCGAGTCGCCGGACAATGTTGGTGTTCGAATCAATCCATTGAATAGCGAACTCGGCGTTCACGATGCCGCGGCGCTCTTGGCGGCTGGTGTTGCGCCCGCGTTTGTCATGTTGCCCAAGGTTGAAGATGCCGGGCCGGTTGTCTGGGCGAGTGATCTATTTGCCGAATCGATACGGATCATTCCGATCATCGAATCCGCGAAGGGGTTGGCCAAGGCGTCCGATATCTGCGAGCAGGACCGAGTCAGCGAAGTATTGTTTGGCGCGGTGGATTACAGCGCTGAAGTCGGCTGCACCCTTGAATGGGAAGCGCTCTTCCATGCGCGCATGACGCTCATCAATGCCGCGCTCTGCGGCGATGCCATTCTGTTTGATGTGCCTTGGATAGACGTCGCCGACGCTGATGGTCTGGCAGCGGAAGTTCGTCGCACTCGAGCGCTGGGCATGCCCGCGCGAGCCGCGATCCACCCGTCCCAGATCCCTGTCATCCACGCTGCGCTTGCGCCCACTGAAGCTGAGCTCCAACACGCTCGCCGGGTGGTCGAAGCATTTGAGGCGGCTGACGGCGGGGCGGCGCTACTGGACGGCAAGATGATTGAGCTGCCGGTGATCAAGTCGGCCCGTCGTACGCTTGCGCGTGCCGACTGAAGCAAATCAGGTCAGGCGAGGTTAGGCCAGGTTAGGTTGGGTTAGGAAAGAAGCATGGTTAAGAACGTGAAAGAAGTTGGCAAGCAACGCTACCGAGAGACCTTCGGTCGTTACTTCGAGGACTTTGTTGTGGGTGATGTCTACGAGCATCGGCCTGGCAAGACGGTGACGCAATACGATAATCACCTGTTCACGTTGCTCACAATGAATACGCACCCGATGCACTTTGACGAGGAATTTGGCAAGGCATCGGAGTTTGGACGCAACATTGTGGTGAGCCCGTACACGCTGGCGCTTCTGATTGGCATGAGCGTGACAGATGTTAGCCAGAAGGCTATCGCTAACCTGGGTATGGAGGAAACGAAGTTCACAGCGCCGGTGTTCGAGGGCGATACGATCTACGGCGAGTCCGAGGTAATTGCCAAGCGTGAATCCAAGTCGCGTCCCGGGCAGGGCATCGTGACGGTGCGCACGATCGGGCTGAATCAGGATGACGTGATGGTCTGCACCTTCTTGCGCAACATGCTTATTCCAGCCCGGGGTGAAGCAGTAGAAGATCGATTCGAGAAATACTAGAAGGCTTAAGAGGCAACGATTGATGAGCGAAGCAAACAATCACATTAGTGATAGCGACGAGCAGATTATTCTCGACTCGATCAGCAAGTGGCTGCAGAAAGATGTTGCCCCGTATGTAATGGAGATGGAGCACGATGACGTGTATCCCCATGCGATGGTCGAGCAGATGAAAGAGTTTGGCTTGTTCGGCGCGACTATCTCGCCGGAATTTGGTGGCCTCGGGCTGTCTGCCTCAACGTACGCGAAGATCGTCATGATGATCGCCGAGGAGTGGATGTCACTGTCAGGCATCTTCAACTCACATCTAATGATGGCGACTATCGTTGAGAAATACGGCACCACGTTCCAAAAGGAATACTGGCTGCCAAAGTTTGTCACTGGCGAGATTCGCGGTGGTCTGGCGCTCACCGAGCCTTCGGCGGGTACGGACCTGTCGGGCATTCGCACGCGCGCTGACAAGTCAGGCGATAACTACGTCATCAACGGCACAAAGACTTGGATCTCAAACGGGATCGAGGGTGGTGCGGTAGCCTTGCTCGTCAAGACAGATGTGGCCGCTACGCCCGCGCGCAAGGGCATCTCGATGTTCATCGCACCGAAGGTTGACCCGGATAGCGGCAACGCGCACGCGGGCTACCAGACGGGCAAGAAGCTCGAAAAGCTCGGCTACAAAGGCATCGACTCGGCGGAACTCATGTTCGACAACTACGAACTGGATGCCAAACGGCATCTCGTCGGTGGTGAAGAAGGCCGGGGTTTCTATATGGCGGTTGGTGGTCTCGAGCTTGGCCGGATCAATATCGCCGCACGCTCGTGCGGAATCTCCCGCCGGGCATTGCGGGAAGCCACCTCTTACTCGCAGACGCGAGAGACTTTCGGCCAACCGATTTCCCAGCACCAGGCCATTCAGCTCAAGCTCGGTGAGATGGCGACGCGAACCCGGGCGTCGGAGCTGTTAACCCAGGACGCAGCGCGCGCCTACGACGCAGGTGAGCGCTGCGACATGGAAGCCGGTATGGCAAAGTACTTCTCTTCAGAGTCGGCCGTAGAGAACGCGCTGGACGCCATGCGCATTCACGGCGGTTACGGCTACTCCAAGGAATACCCGGTCGAGCGTTTGTATCGGGAAGCCCCGCTCATGTGTATCGGCGAGGGAACCAATGAGATGCAGCGCATCATCATTGCTCGCCAGCAGATTGAGCGTAACCCGGTCTGATGCCAGCACCGCTCCTACTTGAAGGCGTTCGCATATTGTCGGTTGAGCAGTACGGCGCTGGTCCGTACGGCACTCAACTGTTGGCTGACATGGGCGCCGAGGTCATTAAGATCGAAAACGCGGCCACGGGTGGAGATATCTCCCGCGCCGTGGGGCCCTATCATCTGGACACGCCGGATGATTCCGCCGATAGCCAGTTCTTTCAGACGTTTTCCCGCGGCAAGAAGAGCGTCTGTCTCGATTTGAAGAGCGAGGATGGCTGCGCGCGCTTTCTTCGTCTTGTTGAAGGCGCGGACGCTGTGGCGAACAATCTTCGCGGCGACCAGCCCGGCAAGCTCGGGCTGCGCTTTGAGGACTTGAAAAGCACCAACCCCGCAATCGTTTGCGCGCACTTGTCTGCATACGGGCGTGATAACGAGCGAGCTTCGTGGCCAGGATACGACTACCTGATGCAGGCCGAAGCCGGGTTTCTATCGCTAACGGGTGAGCCCGATGGCCCACCCGCTCGATTCGGCCTGTCGATGGTGGATTTCATGACGGGATCCGTCATGGCGCTGTCTTTAGTATCTGCCGTTCTGCGTGCGCGAACGCTCGGCGAAGGTTGTGATGTCGACTCCTGCTTGTACGACACCGCGTTGCACCAATTGTCTTATCCGGCCACGTGGTACCTCAATGAGGGCCATGTAACGAGTCGGCTGCCGCGAGGTTCGCACCCCTCCGTTATTCCTAGCCAGTTGTTCACGAGCGCTGACGGCTGGATTTTCGTCATGTGTCAGACGCCGAAGTTCTGGAGCCTGTTCTGCGAACTCGTTGATCGCAGCGACTGGGCGGTGGATGCGCGCTTCGCGACGCCGGCGGGGCGTTTAGCTAACCGGGCCGAGTTATCCGAATTGATTGACGCCTGCATGAAGGAGCGCACGACTGAGAACTGGATTGCGTTGTTGGCAGGCAAGATTCCGGTTGCGCCGGTTTACGACATCGCCCAGGCATTGGACAACCCGTTTGCGAGTGATGTCGGCATGCTCAATACGGTTGAGCATCCCGGAAAAACCAGTGGGTTACGGATGTTGTCCAGCCCGATCAAAGTCAATGGTGAGCGCGCAGAGAATCGCAGAGCGCCATGGCTTGGCGAGCACGACGAAGAATTCCCCTAGCAGGGACAACTGGGGATGGATAGAGGCGATCTGTCGCGACGGAGTACCGGCCGGCGATCGAGTCGATGAATTTGCAGGGGAAAAGCCGTGAAGCTGGAAGGCGTTCGCGTTCTTGATTTATCCGCGTTTCTGCCCGGACCGCATCTGACCATGATGATGGCGGATCACGGCGCTGACGTGATCATGGTGGAACCGGCGAACGGTGCTGGCGAGCCCACACGCAGCATCGGTTATCGCACGGAGGACGATGTATCTGTTTGGTTTCGCAATATCGCCCGAGGCAAGCGCAGCCTCAAGATCAATCTGAAGGATGACGAAGCGCGCGAGCTCTTTTATCGGCTTGTCGAAGCCTCGGACGTTCTCATCGAAGCGTTCCGTCCAGGTGTGGTGGATCGGTTAGGCGTTGGCTATGAAGCGCTTAGCAAGATCAATCCCGGGCTCGTCTACTGTTCGATCTCTGCTTTTGGCCAAACTGGGCCGTTAGTGAACCGGCCAGCCCACGACCTGACGATTCAAGCGCTCGCTGGTGTTGCTGATCTGAATCGCGGATTGACGGACAACAAACCCGCGCTACCGAATATGCCGAGTGCAGATTCGGTTTCTTCGCTGATGGCTCTGTCAGGCGTGTTAATGGCACTGCTGGCGCGTGAACGCACCGGTCGCGGTGACTACCTCGACATGTCCATGTTTGATGCGCTCCTCGCCTGGACGCCAAATGTGACCGGTCCCGTGTTTGCGGATGACGCGCACCCGGAACCCAAGACCATGCGCTCGTTTGGCGGCGCTGGCATGTACAACATCTACGAGACCGCTGACGGTGAGTTCATCGTGCTCGGCGGTAGCGAAGTGAAGTTTGCGGACAACCTGCTGACCGCATTGGATAGGCCTGAATTGCTTGAATACGCAAAGATCGAACCCGGTCCGGAGCAAGAGCCTCTGCGTGCGTTCTTCCGCGAGGCGTTTGCGAGCAGGACGCGCGCGCAATGGGAAGCCTTTCTTGCGGATGTCGATTGCTGTTGGGCGGCTGTGCGTTCGCTGA
>CAYGQC010000175.1:0-7872 GCA_964351875.1 uncultured Pseudomonadales bacterium | reverse complement strand
GCGGCTTACAGCTATTGCGTCATCGTCTTCATCGGCGCTCTGTTTCTGTGGTGGAACAATACCGCCGCTGCGATTTTCCGGGGGATCGGCAATACCCGTTTTCCCGCCTTGATCATGATCGCCAGCGCATCTGTTCAGGTGCCTCTATCCGGCGCGCTGATACTAGGTTGGGGACCAGTCCCGCGCCTGGGGCTTACGGGCGCCGCAGTCTCAACTGTCGCAGTAGCAGTCGTCAGTTTGTTGATCATGCAGGTGCGTCTGGTCAGCGGCAGAGAAAGCGTGCAGCTAACGCGTCGAGCACTTGCACTACGCGCAGAAGAGTTCGCCGACATCCTGCGTGTTGCGCTACTCGCGGGTCTGTCACCCATCTTCACTGTGATTACTATCATCTCGCTCACCGGTCTGGTCGGCAGATTCGGCGAGGAAGCGCTTGCCGGCTATGGCATTGGTTCGCGCCTTGAATTCCTGCTGATCCCACTCGTTTTCGGTATCGGCAGCGCTATGACCACGATGGTTGGATTACAGATTGGTGCGGGCAACATCGCAGCCGCTGAACGTATCGGGCGTGTCGGCGGAACTCTCGCCGCCGCCTTAACCGGTGTCATCGGCTTGCTGCTCGCGTTGTTTCCAGGCTTGTGGGTGGGTGTTTTCACGAATGATCCGGCAACCTCGGCTTCAGCCGAAAGCTACCTGCGCATTGTTGGCCCTGCTTACCTGTTCCAGGGCGTTGGGCTATCGCTCTACTTTGCCTCTCAGGGAGCCGGTCGCGTGCTGTGGCCAGTTATAGCGGTGATCGTTCGCTTTGTCGTTGCCGTCGGTGGCGGCGCGATTGCTGTTGTCATGCTTCCAGGCGACCTCAACAACATCTATCTGGCCGCCTCTGTCGCCATGGTTCTGTTCGGCACCATAACCGTGATCGCCATCGCTAAGGGTGCCTGGCGCAGCAAACACTGACGCCAATCCCCTACAAAGCCTTACGACTTCTGCGAAGTTGCCCATAGTCCGAAAAGTGTGAATGGCCTAACTTTCCCGCATCAACGAATACGCGTGGAAAGCAAACTCATGATTTTTTCGACTCGATGTCACAACCCTTCGCTTCAGTCCGCGTCCGTCGCGCCGAGCGAATTCCGCAGGAACACAAGCACGGCCGCACGCCTGATCTTCACAGCAACCGCTTTACTGGGCATTGCCGCTTGTGACTACGACGACGGCAAAGACGGCGCTTCAGCTCTGGTAGAACAGACTCGACTTGCCGTGTTGAGTGACGAGTGCGCCTACGGCGGCGTTCAAATCGAGACCGGAATCGACAGCAATGGTGACGGTGTTCTTGGCGTAACTGAGATCACAAGCAGCGAAGCGGTCTGCAATGGAGCGGACGCACCGGATGTCGACACCGCTCTGGCTCAGGTGGTCGCCGACAACAACCTGACGGCGGACCCTAGCATCGGCCGTTTGCTTCCTACCATCGACGATCCGCTTGCCCGGCTCGGCATGTTGCTGTTCTTCACGAAAGGCCTAAGCGGAGACTCTGACACTGCCTGCGTTACCTGCCACCACCCCTTTCTGGGCGGCGGTGACGACATGACGCTGCCCATCGGCGTGGCTGCAGAGAACCAGGACCTGCTAGGTCCCGATCGAAGGCACATATCTGGAGCCGAAGGCTTTGACGGTGGACCTACCGTTCCACGTAACGCGCCGACCACCTTCAACATCGCTCTTTGGGATCAGGTTCTGTTTCACGATGGCCGCATCGAGAGCAGCACAAAGATCCCCGGCACCAATGGCTCCGATGGCCTGACCCGGACTCCGGATGTGCCCTTCGGCGCAATCGACCCCGCAAACCTGCCTAACCTGACGGTGGCGCAAGCTCGCTTCCCTGTGACCTCACCGGAAGAGATGCGCGGATTCATCTTCGAAGCCGGCAACAGTAACGATGACGTGCGCAACCACCTTGCCGCGCGGTTCGCCGACAGTTTGAATCCCGCAGAGCTCGCTGTGAACAACTGGCTGGACGCCTTCCGTGAAGGATTCGCCAATCCCGCGGGCACGGCTGCTGAACTGATCACCTACGACAACATCGCACTAGCAATTGCGGCCTACGAGAGCTCGCAGACGTTTGTAGACAACGGCTTCAAGCGCTTCATAGACGGCGATTCCAGCGCGTTAAGCGGCGAAGCGAAACTGGGCGCGCTGCTGTTCTACGGCGATGCCGGGTGTGCCGCCTGTCACAGCGGCGACTTCATGAGCGATGAAGGTTTTCACGTCGTTGCAATGCCCCAGGTGGGCCGCGGCAAAGGCAATGACAACGGCGTCAACAACGACGATGACTTCGGTCGCTTCCGCGAGACGGGTATCGCGGAGGACCGCTACGCATTCCGCACACCATCGTTGTTGAACGTCGCCGAAACCGGCCCGTTCGGCCACGCAGGCGCCTACTCGACGCTCGAAGCAACCATCCGACACCATGTAAACCCGCGCGAATCGGTCGACAACTTCGACTTCACACAGCTCGACTTCGGAGTGCAGTCAGACAATATGGTCGTCAACACAGGCTTCGCCCTGGACCAACTGGATGCGCTACGAGCTAGCGGCCAGTCAGCGCTTCCGGAACCAGCATTGACCGATGCGGATATCTCGAGACTGGTCGCGTTCATGGAGAGCCTTACAGACTTCTGCCTCAAGGATACGGCCTGCATCGG
The DNA here is from genome assembly GCA_964351875.1 of uncultured Pseudomonadales bacterium. Classification (GTDB taxonomy): domain Bacteria; phylum Pseudomonadota; class Gammaproteobacteria; order Pseudomonadales; family Azotimanducaceae; genus JANSWO01. The sequence goes on along the minus strand of CAYGQC010000175.1, from coordinate 5,173 downwards.
TCGTTGGATTCCGTCCGCGAATGACGCGGACCCGGACACGCTACGGCTGCGCGCGCTGGATCGCTTCGGCAATCCGCTGGCCCTTCAGTAGGTAAAACCGGGCTGCGATCAACTGCCACAGACCAAGGTGATCGTCGACAGTGTCGTCGATCACCTTGGTCAGCAAATTGACGCGTTCAGCAAATTGACGCGTTCAGCGAAGACCCAATTGTCGCCTGACACGAAAGCTCACCGCCCGAACAGGGCGTACGTTCGAGCCGCAAAGCTGACGCTTGATTCCTGCACGAGACTAGACAGTTAAATCTCTACTCGCCGCTCAGCTCAGCCACCTTGTCCTCGAGCGTTTTGTTCTCGGCTTCCAGCCTGGCGATGCAAGCCAGCATGTCGCGTGAGTCCTGGGTGAATTGCTGCAACAGCGACTTCAATTCGGACTCATCACCACCGGACTTTGAGGCTTCTAGTTGAGCTGCATGAGTTTTGAGCGCCTCAAGCTCAGTGCGACACTGGCGCAGCTCCAGCTCGAGTGAATCCGAGGTGTCCGAGGCTAGAGCGGAAGCAGCGCTTTTGAGTTGATCACGCGCTTTCGCCAAGGCTTCTTTAGCACTGCCAACATTGCCTTTCAACACCGTGATCTCTGCCGCGAGCGGTCGCGATCGGCGCCAGAAGAAAAACGCCGCCAGCACGGAAACCAGCGTTGCCTGGCTCAGCCCTAACACTATCCAGCCTTCCATCGGCATGGCAGACACTCCCAATTGAATAACTCGCCTCGAAAGAACCATCGATGCCCTGATGGCGGACAATTCGGGCAAACCCGTTAAAGTATAGGAAAGATCTGCGGGGGCCTCTGACTGATTATCGTCTGCCCAGCGCTGTCGAGAGACTCCCTCGGCCTGCAGCGAAACCGCGAGCCAGCGAGATCACACGTCAGGAGATTTACTTGCGCCAGGACCAGCGACCGCTTTGGGCCAAACGTCTGCATAGACGCATCGAATCCGCCTGGGTTCGATACCGGATCGCACCCCAGCTCGACGGCCTCGGGCCTCACAGCCAGATGATGCAACCCTGGCACGTACGGATAAGCGGGCGAGCGATAAGCCTGGGGAGATGTGCGCATGTAATCGCCGGCGCGGACAGGCCTGTCAGCCTCACAACCTGGGCCCTGCATGGGGATGCCGGCGAACGGCAGGGCGAGATTTCAATCGGTGATTTTGTGCTGCTGTGTCCGGGTGTTCGCATCGACTCAGGTTGCAAAGTGACGATTTCAGACAACTGCATGCTGGCTGCAGGTGTCTACATCACCGACGCAGACTGGCACGGTCTCTACGATCGAACAGAAGTGATCGGAGCGTCTGCGCCGGTCACTCTCGAGGACAATGTCTGGGTGGGCGATGGAGCCACCATCTGCAAAGGCGTGCACATCGGGCGCAACGCGGTGGTTGGCGCAGGCGCCGTAGTCACCCGCGACGTCGCCGAGAACTCCGTCGTTGCTGGTAATCCCGCAGCCGAGGTTAAACGCCTGGATCCACAGCGTCCCATCACCCGCCGTCAGGACCTGCTCGCCGACCACGAAGCGGTGCGGGAGCAAACGGACGCGATCGAGCGCTACGTACATGGTTCCAAATCGTCCTGGCAGTGGCTGCGAAGCTGGCTGCTGCCCGGACGAGGCGACTAACGTGAGTTTCCGTGCGTCAAAATCGAGCTAATCGTGAAGACGCAGAAGTGACCTGACAAGCGAAGTCAGACCCATCGAACCCAAGCCTAAAAGCCGACGTTAACTAGGCCAATATCTGGAGTTTTCCTTAGACAGGAACCGGCAAGGAACGGACTGTCGAGTACCACGGCTTCAATGTTCGGTTTCGAGGAAAACGAAACAAACTCGTTCAGCCTTCCTTGATTGGCAGGTGCTGGGTATAGTCCGAAACGGGAGCACAACATCTGGGGAGAAAAAGCAAATGGCACGATTATTCACCGCGGCCGTGTTCGGCTTGTTGTTCGCCACATCTGGCGCAAAGGCAGACATGGAGAATTATTTTGAATGCACCTTAAACGACGGCAAGACTCGTGCCGATATAGTTGCCTTCAAAACAGAATACGAAGCCGCTGCTAAAGCTGCGGGACTTGAAACTTACAATCTTAAAGTGCTGTTCCCAATTTACGCTGACACCGGCAATCGCAGTTTCTTTTGGTACGGATCATTCAAAGACTTCGCGGATCTCGCTAAAGTCTCAACGTGGTTCCGCGCTTCAGATTGGCCCGCAAAATTCCAAGAGAACATGACCTGCGATGGTGGCTCTCTTTGGCAAGCCATAGACTGAGCATCTGCCAGGAAGTCGGTCCTAAGCGGGCTTTCACCGACTTAGTATGTGCCGGCAGGTTTGGGCACAAAGCACGCATCGCCGACCTGTATCCGTCAACGTCCGTTTTCGAGATCAGTTCATCCCGTCCGTCAAGTCACACCTGAGCTACTACAGCTACTGCCGTGGGTCAGCAACGTTCGGCGCGGCGTCAAGTTGCGTGGAGCGAAGCGGGTTGATATCGAGACCGCCGCGGCGCAGAAAGCGCGCGTACACCGTCAGCTCCTCCGGCGCACAGCGGTGAACGACATCGGCAAAAATCTGCTCGACCGTCGTCTCATGAAATGCGGCGTGCTGACGATATGACACGAGATATCGAAGCAGCGATGCCCGCTCAATGGGAACGCCACGATACTGGATCATGACCCCGGCCCAATCGGGCTGTCCGGTCACCGGACACAGGCTGCGAAACAGGTGTGTGTACAGGGTTTCATTCACTTGCACTTCGCTGTCTTCGCAGGTGAGCAGCTCGCAGTCAACCTCGTAGTCCTCACACGCGACGTCGAGATCATCCAGGCAGGTACCGGGAAATCCGGGCGCTTTCGGCAATTGATCCAGATGAAGAAGAGTGACCAGTACTGGAGCGCGAAAGCCAACGGATAGATCCGACGCAATCGTGTTCTGAACATCGCTGCGCGATCGAAAAGGCGTCTGACAAAAGGAATTGAGATACAGCTTCAAACTCTTGCTCTCAACAATGCAAGGCGAGCTGCACGGCACCTGGATGCGCAGGTTTGCCACCTCTGGCTTGCCCCGAGCGTTAAGCCAGGAGAGCTCGAATGCATGCCATAGATCCTCACCGACAAAAGGCAGCGGCTCTCGAATCCCGAGCGGCTCGCGGGATTGAGCGCGGGGAATACTGTGCAGCAAGGACGGCGTATACGTAGACGGATAGGCAACTTCGCGCCCTAGCGGCGAGTTTTCCGCTGAGTTCTCGAGCGAGTTGTGGAGGTCTTGAGTGTTCACAATTACATCAATCTACAGTGACGCTGAATCTGTCAAACCGTCACCGACGAGCGGTAGTCCCCGCTAGCCTAACGGCAGCGACAAGCGAAAAGTGCCAGTGTCGGAACCTGAAAGCCGGCCCAAGCCGCTACCGCGCTAACCAGCCGAGGCTAGACCGTATCCCAGTCCGGCAGAAAGTCATCACGTTGTACACCCAGTGTGTTCAACGCCATGGATACGAGGTTGTACTGCCCTACCGTAAAGACAACGTCCATCAGTTGCTGCGTGTCCAGATGCTCTGCGAGCGATGCGTAGGTAGCATCTGAGACAAATGCATCGCTGTGCAGTTCATCGGTGGCCTGCAGGAGTGCCTTATCGAGCGCGCTGATGCCGGGAGTGTCTGGGCCCGTCTTGGACAATCTGATTTCGTCATCGGACATGCCACCCGCCCTGGCAATCTCAACATGCTGGCTCCACTCGTAACCCGATTGGCACAGGTAGCCGATGCGAAGAATGATGAGTTCCCGCTCGCGTAGCGCGAGCGTTGACTTGCCTAGTATGTGGTTGGCAAAGACAAGCCAGCGCCGAAACAGCTCAGGGTGATGGGCGAGCGTTTTGAAAATGTTGTAGTCGCGGCCATCGGCCATCATCGGCGCCATGATCTTAGCCGCCTCTTCACTCCACTGGTCCTCTGGCAACGGTTCGACTCTGGGTTTGTCCAATCGCATCATTTGTCTCCAGTCACATTAGAATTCGGGCTACACAGCGTCCTACGGATCCAGTCGCGCAGAGTAGCCATTGTTGTTGAGCGCATCGATCACCTGATCGACCTGCTCCTCGCCGCGCATCTGCAGCACTGCTTCAACCAACGTTGCGCGTACCGACGAGCCGCCAAAAGCGCGCTGGTGCACGATGTCGACGATATTGCTGTCGAGCTCGGCCAATAACGCAGTGAGGTCCGCAAGCCCACCGGGAATGTCTGGTATCTCAACGGCCAGGCGAACGAGCCGGTGGCTGCGTACCAGGCCGCGCTGCAGCACTGACGACAGAATCATCATGTCGATGTTACCGCCAGAGAGTACGAGCACCAGATTCTTGCCCGCAAAGCGCTGCCGGTTGTCAGCGAGTGCCGCCAGTGTCACGGCACCCGCCCCCTCAACCAGCGTCTTCTCGATCTCCAGCAAGCTGAAAATAGCCTGCTCGACCCGGTCTTCACCAACCACCAGCACGTCACGTACAAGGCTGCGAATAATCGGGCTTGTGTTCACACCGGGCTCTTTCACCGCGATGCCTTCCGCCACGGTACCGCCCATTGGCAGCTCTCGAGTCTGGCCGTGGAAGGAGGCATACATCGCACTGTAACGTTCGACCTGCACGCCGATCACCTGTGCCGACGGCAATCGATCAGCTAACGCCACCGCGGTTCCGGAAATCATGCCGCCACCGCCTATGGGGACGAGCACCACGTCGGCTTGGGGGACTTGCTCCGCAATCTCCAGACCAAGCGTGCCCTGGCCCGCGATAACCGCCGGATCATCGAACGGATGGACGAGCGTCAGTGCCCGCTCCTTCGCGAGCTCTTCTGTGAAGGCCAGTGTTTCATCGAAGCGAACGCCATGCAGGATGATCTCGGCACCGAAGACCCGGGTTGCCTCGACCTTGGCGTTTGGGGTCGTTCGTGGCATTACGATCGTCGTAGGTATGCCGAGAAGCTCGCCGTGCCTCGCCACCGCCTGAGCATGGTTGCCCGCAGACATCGCGATGACTCCCCGCTCGCGTTCGTCCTGGCTCAACTGGCTAAGCCGATTCAGCGCACCTCGCTCTTTGAAAGACGAGGTGAACTGTTCGTTCTCAAACTTAAGCCAGACATTAGC
>CAYGQC010000174.1:0-7903 GCA_964351875.1 uncultured Pseudomonadales bacterium | reverse complement strand
TTACCCGTCTCGCGAGCGTCCGTGCTCGCGAGACCGGTAAAGAGCAGGTGCCAAACCCCCGAGCACGTGCAGCGAAGGTATCCAAACGCCCCCGCGCCCTCTCGAGCATTCGTTATACGAATGCCCTGCTGGGTGACCGATTGCATGCGCAATCGGTCTAGGTAGAGAGCAAGAGCCCAATCGCGGAAATCGGTGGGCAAGAAAAAGGCGAGACGTGGCGACAGTACCAAAGCACTGTCTTCGCGGCTCAGGGAGGAGGGGAGAGAAACCACGCCACGTCTCTTTCTGGCGTCCGTCACAGGGCGGCGGCCACCAGAGGCTGCGCAGTCTACGCATCTTTTGCTGCGTTGCAACATTACAACGCTGAATCACACAAGATCTTCACATTTATCGTCCGACAACGGAGGCGGGGTGCTTAGAAAGCGCGCTCACGTCGGGCTGATGGCCTCCGATCGATGCAATAGAGCGTTTTTCCGGCTTCACAGTCGAGGCTGTATCCCGAACAATAGGAATGGCGTTCTTTCGGTCGTTTGAGCTCAGGGGAACGTGCATCAGAACAATTTCTTGGGGGAGAAGACAGTATGCGGAACAACCTGGGTGGCATTCTCAGCAAACGAGCACTTTTGAATCCGACTCGTGAAGCCTACGTCGATGGCTCCGATGATTTGCGTCTTACCTTCGCGGAGCTGAATGAGCGATCCAGCCGGGTTGCCAACGCCATGCTTGCCTCGGGCATCGAGAAAGGCGACCGGGTAGGGCTGCTGTTGATGAACGGTGCCGAGTTCATGGAGGCGTATTTCGGTCTCGCCAAGATTGGCGCGGTGATCGTGCCGCTCAACTGGCGCCTGGTTCCGGACGAACTCGAATTCATTCTGAAAGACAGCGGCACCAAGCGGCTGATCTTCGATGACGAGTTTGTCGAGGCGGCTGCGGAACTGCATAGCCGCGGCGATGCGACCGATATCAGTCACTGGTATCAGGTGACCGATGGTGAGGTCGCACATTTCGCCGAGTCCTATCGAGGCGCGCGGGATAGCGCGGCTGCCAGCGAGCCGGAGCAGCGTGCGTTTGATGATGACATGCTCTACATCATGTACACCTCGGGCACGACGGGATTGCCTAAGGGTGTGGTGCACACGCACAGCACATCGTTGTGGGCGCTGATCACGATGACCGCGACTGTGGATCTGCATGACGCCGATCGCTATCTGGCGCCGATGCCCATGTTCCATGTTGGCGCGCTGTCGCCGCTTACGCTCAATGTCTATGTCGGTTCCACATCGGTCGTGATGCGATCGTTTGATCCGTCACGTGCGTGGGAGCTCATTGAGCGGGAGAAGATCACCACCGGTTTGCTTGTGCCGGCGATGCTGAACTTCATGACTCAAGTTCCAAACGCTAAAACCGCTGACTACTCTCGTGTTCGCTGGTTGATGACCGGCGCAGCACCGGTGCCAATGTCCTTGCTTAAAACCTATGAAGCAATGGGGATCGAACTGTTGCAGGTCTACGGGCTCACCGAAACCTGTGGGCCGGCTTGCCTGATGGATAGCGAAAACGCGACCGTCAGAGAAGGCTCAACCGGTCGGGCGTTCTTCCACACCGACGTCAAGATCATCGACGATGACGGCAATACCTGCCCGCCGGACTCGCCCGGGGAAGTGCTGGTGCGTGGCCCGCACATTATGCGCGAGTACTGGAATCGGCCCGATGCAACTGCTGAGACGCTGAAAGACGGTTGGTTGCATACGGGTGACGTTGCCGTGATGGATGTGGACGGTTTTGTCACGATTGCCGATCGCATCAAGGACATGATCATCTCCGGTGGTGAAAACGTTTACCCCGCAGAGATCGAGAATGTGCTCATGACCCATCCGGACATTGCGGAAGCGGCCGTCATCGGCAAGGCTAGTGAGAAATGGGGTGAGTCGCCGTTCGCCATTGTCGTGAAAACCAACGATTCGCTCACGGAGGCGGAGGTTCTTGAGTATTGTCAGGGCAAACTCGCCCGCTTCAAGCAGCCCCAGGGCGCTGCGTTCATCGACGTGATTCCGCGCAACCCCAGCGGCAAGATCTTGAAACGGGTTCTGCGCGAGCAGTTCCCGGAGCCAGCGCCGGTCTGAGCTTCGATAGTGGGTGGCTCTAGCTGACCACAGGGGTAATGAAACAGTCTCTGCGCTGGTATTCGAGACAAGCCAGTGCGATCAAATTGGAAAGAAGTGCGCTATGGAACTGGATGAACTGACAACGCGTCTGCCGGCTTTCGCGAAGGCTAAGTACGGGCGAGACGACCTGGACATCTTCGACGTCACCAAGATGCCGGGGCACGCTGGCTTTGCCTATGGTTTTCGTGTGCGACTCGGTGCTGATCAGGTGGAGTCCTGGTTCCTGCGCCTGCCGCCGCCGAACGTGAATTGGCAGGGCACGGCCGACGTGCTGCGTCAGGTCGCGGTGCTCAACGCGCTTGATGAAACCGATGTTCCGCACTGTAGTGTTGCGTGGTCGGGAGATGATCTCGAGTGGTTCGAGCGGCCCTACTTTGTGGTTCCCCAGCTCGAAGGTGATGTGCTGCGCATGGCCGATGGTGAGTGGGGCAGCAAGCTGGATCAATCAACGCGATTGAGTCTGGGCCGGGAAATCATGACAGCCCTGGCAGGCATACACCGGGTCGATCCGGTGAAGACGCCCTATCTGGGCGAGGCGATTCCGTTCCAAGATGACGTCGAGCGTTGGGATCGCTTCTTTGATCGGGCCGCGGAACCGTCCATGCTAGCGAGAGCGCCCGATGCTCGCGCGCGCCTGTTAGATACGATTCCAGAAGCAGCGCCGGTCGGCATTTTTCACGGCGACTTTCAGACGGCTAATCTCTTCTGTTCCCTGGAAGGGAAACTCAAGGCGGTTATCGATTTCGAGCTGACCGGAATCGGCGCAACGCTGAACGATGTTGGCTGGATCGCGACGTTCTCTGATCCGGATGCCTGGCCAACTGGCGAGCTTGCCAGACCTATGTTCCTCGATCCGGACACGCTTATCGGTTTCTACAGAGAAGCGTGGGGCGACGATATCCCAGACTCGCAGTTGAATTGGTTTCGCGCCCTTGCGGCCTACAAGTTTGCGATTATCACGGGCTTCAACCTCAGCCTGCACCGACGTGGCAAGCGAATCGACGACACCTGGGAAACCACGGCACATTCCCAGGAGCCACTGATAGAGCGAGCGCTGGATCTGTTGGGTTGAAGCCACTCAAGAAGCGTGTGCTGGCGGCCTACGCCGGCGTTGCTGTACCGCTTTCCGCTCTAGGCTTACCGGTCTCGGTCTATCTGCCGACGTTCTACGCCGATGATCTCGGCCTGGGGCTTGCCCTCACCGGTTTGGTGTTTACGTTGGCACGGGTCTGGGACGTGGTGACTGATCCGATCATGGGCATCGCCTCGGATCGAATCGACTCGCGTTGGGGCCGACGCAAACCGTGGCTTGCCCTCGCCGCGCCGCTGCTCATGGTAGGTGGCTACTTCATATTCCTGCCCGATCCGGATGCGGTATCTGCGTTTTATCTGGGTTTTTGGCTATTCGTGGCTTATATCGGTTACACGATGCTGCACATTGCGCATCAATCCTGGGGTTCGGAGCTGGCGACGAGCTACGACGAGCGCAGTCGACTGTTTGGCTGGCGAGAGTTCGCGATCATCGGCGGCATGCTCGGTGTGCTCGGGTTGCCGGTACTGGTTGATTTGCAGGGTGGTGACACGACGGCACGAATTGCGAGCATGGGCTGGTTCATCGTGATTGCGATTCCGTTAACCACGCTGGCCGGTCTGCTTGTGGTGCCGAATGGCCCGGCGCGAGCGGTTGATGCCCGGCCTGTCGATTGGTCTATGGCGAAGGAAGTGCTGGGGCGCGACTGGACCTTGTGGCGCTTGATCGTCGGTGAGTTCTTCAGCAACTTTGCCTATGGCGTTGCTGGGGCGCTCTACATCCTGTTCGCCACCTGGTCCTATGAATTGCCTCAGCACACGACGTACGTGCTGTTCGCATTTTTCGTGTCGGGTTTCTTGTCGCTTCCGCTGTGGGTCCGGCTCGCCTATCGCATCGGCAAAGATCGGGCGCTCATGGCGTCGATGATCTACGGCGCCAGTTGCATGTTGGCGTTGCCTTTCATTATCGACCCAGGAAACGCTCTGCAGCTTTGGCTGTTTACGATGTTCTTTGGCGTATCACTCGGCGCTTCGTCGCCGTTGTATCGCTCCATGCTCGCGGACCTTACGGATATCGACGAACTCGAAACGGGTGAGCGGCGCCCAGGCATCTACTTTGCGCTACTGAACATGGGTGGCAAAGCCGGCGGGGCGATGTCGGTGGGCGTGTCGTTCACAACCTTGAGTTTGTTCTACGGCTTTGAACTCGGCGGCGACAATTCGCCGGAAGCGATCGCCGGGGTTTTGCAGGTATTCGCGGGCGGCACCGCATTTGGTCTGTTGGTCGCGGCGGCCCTATTGTTTCGCTACCCGATTACCCGGGAACGCCAGCAGCGGGTACGTGATTCTTTGCTTGCGAGGGTGAAGGCAAGCGCGTTGGCCGAAGCTGGAAACACTAGTACCGACGCTCAGGCGTCGGGACAAGGCCCAGGCTCAACCTGAATCGTCGAGTGTTCGATACCGAAGGTATCGGCAAGCCGGGTCTTGAGTTCGGTCAACACGAGCTGTCCGTCTGCTTCAGCGTTCACCGTTGCATGTAGCGTCACCATGGGCATGTTCGGTGTCAGGGACCAGGCGTGCACATGGTGAATCTCGTGCACGTTGGCAACGCTGCCGAGACCGGTTTTGATCGCGTCGATGTCCACCCCGTTTGGTACGCCTTCCAACAGAATGTGGCTGGCCTCGCGCAGGACCGCAACTGCGCCGCGAATCAGGATCCCGGCAATGACAAAGGCGAGAATCGGATCCGCCCACGCCCAACCCCATACCCAGACGCAGAGGGCTGAGGTCATCGCAGCGACGGAGCCGAGCAGGTCACCCAGGACGTGGAGCGCGGCGGCGCGCACGTTCATGTTGTCGGTGGATCCATGCAGCCAGCGAAAGGCGATTAGGTTAACGATAAACCCGATGCTCGCGATGATCAGAGCCGGTATCGGCAGCATCGTTTCGGGCTCGCGCAGCCGGCCGATCGCCTCGATCACGATCCATATTGTGAGCGCTAACAGCAGCAGGGCGTTGAACGCAGCGGCTAACACCTGGTAGCGGTGGTAGCCGTAGGACAGGCGATCGTTGTCGGCGCGTCGAGACAGATAGGCCGCGTAGGCCGCCAATCCCAGCGCCACTGAATCCAAAGCCATGTGGCCGGCGTCGGCGAGCAGTGCGAGCGAATTTGCCAGTAGCCCGCCGACGACCTCGACCCCGACGAAGGCGGTTATCAGCAGGAATGCGTGCAGCAGCTTGTTGTTGGCTGCGCCTTCCTGTTCGTGATGATGATGGTGATGGGATGCCATGGCTTCAGCCGGCTGCGGCCAGCCGGGCCTTTATTTTTGCTACCGCCTCGATGCCCGCTGCATCGTCGCTGGCGACCGGCATGAGGTTGAACAGGCGACAGCCATGCTCCGTATACCCAGCGAGTTTGTCCGCGACCTCCTCGGCGGTGCCGTAGGGGCAGAAACGCTCAAACTTCTCGAATGGCACCCGGTAGAAAGCCTCCATTGCCTTTGCAAGGCGTGCTCTTGCGCGATCTCGGTTGTCGTCGATGCCCACCCAGGCTTGCAGCCCATGCAGCTTTAAGGGCTCTCGGCCTGCATCGGCCGCCGCTGCATTCACTACCGCGACGCTTTTGCCATAGCGCTCCACCGTGCTCCAGATGCCAAGCCAGCCATCGCCAAAGCGGCCAGCGCGCTCGAGCGCGGCCGGCGCCCTTCCGCCCACAACGATCGGTGCGGGCGTCTTGGGCGCGGGTTTGATCCACGCGCGCTCGAAGGTGAAAAACTCGCCGTCAAAGTCATGTGCTTTGCCATCGGACAACAGCTTGATGATCTCCAGGCACTCGTTGGTGCGCTTGCCGCGTGTGGCAGGATCAACGTCGCACATCGCAACCTCGTTTCGATCTTCACCACCCACGCCGACGCCTAGAATCAGTTGCTTCGGCGCCGCTTCCGCCATGGTGGCGAGCTGACGCGCAACCAGAACCGGGTGCCGCAGCGCGAGCAGGTAGACGCCTACGCAGATGCGTAAGTCAGGGTGCATGGCCGCGAGCATGGCCGCGTTGATCAGCCCATCCATGCCCGTGCCCACGTGAAAACTGACGTGATCGGCAACGAACACGTGGTCGATTCCCTGATCGATAATCTGGGTTACAAAGTCCAGGCGTTGCTGGTGGGGCGAGCTGAGGATGCCCGGCGACGCCAGCGTTCCGACTTGAAGGGCGCTCATTGCTAAAGCATCGACTTGGGGTCGAGGCCGAGATGCACTCGGCCCACAACCTCAAGCGTCGGCTTGCCGACCATGATGTGCTGCGTGCTGATGTGGACGTCGCGGAAGCAGCGTTGCAAGTCTGAGCTCAGGTAAATCGCGCTGCCTCCGGCGGCGTGGTAGAGCGCATCGACTGCGCCGGCTGCGCGCCAGGTACCGTTGCTGGCGGCCAAGCGCAGGTTGGCGCGGTCTTCTTTCCCGAGTCGTTCGCCCGCCTCCGCTGCCTCCCAGGCCCGGTCGATGCATTGATGGGCGAATGCCCTTGCGGATTCGACGTCGGCGATCGCCTGGGCGAGAACGGCTTGAGCTGAGGAGCGCATGGCGAGGGGTTTTGCGGATCCCGTAGGCGTCTTACCGCCGGCTAACTCGATGAATGCTTCTATTGCCCGCTCGGCGATCCCGATCGATACCGCTGAGACGCCGAGGGCGAGCAGACCAAGGGTCGGGAATCGATACAGCGGGCTGTCGATCCGACCCGCTGCACCCATGACCGAGTAGCGCCCCTCCGGCACGAAGACGTCGTTCGCTTCGAAGTGATGCGAGCCTGTGCCGCACAGGCCACTGGTGTGCCACGTGTCGTGAATCGTGACATCGCTGGCATCGAACAACATGAGATAGGGGCGGCCGGAATCGTCACCGTCGACCATGCTGCCGCCGCAAATCCATTGGGAAACACCGGAAGCGCTGCCAAACGGCCATTTGCCGGACACCCGGTAGCCGCCGTCAACGGGCGTTGCGCGGCCCACGGGAGCGGTGACGCCGCACGTGATGACTTCCGGAGCCTCGGCGTAGATGCGCCGCGCCCACTCATCGGACATACCCGCGGCCATGGTGCTGGTCGTGGTGCCGATCATGAGCACCCACGCGACCGCGCCATCGTGTCGGGCGCAACGCGCGAGTGCGTCGTAGTAGTCGCCGGGGTGACTCTCGAAGCCTCCGTACTCGGACGGCACAAGCATGCGAAACAAACCGCTTTTCGCCATGTCCGCAGCCAGGCTTGCAGACATCTGACGTTCGCGCTCCATTGCGTCGCTGGCCGCGCGAATCTGCTCGGCAAGTGTCTCGATAACCGCGCAGGGGTTGAAGCTCGCTCGGGCATTGTTAGTGGCATTCATAGCGGCTCTTTCGCTCCGTTTCGCGGCCAATCGGCGTCAGTTTACCCAAAGGGCACAAGCTTGGTTGTTAATCGGCCAACTCCGCCCAGAATCGTGCCAGCGAGCGAGTGTCCGTAAAGTGGTGGCATTGATAACCCATCGACTCTGCCACGGTGAGACTTGCCACGTCAGTATCCACCAGGAGTACTCGTTCGGCGGGCTGGTCTAACAGCCTCGACAGCGCGTCGAAAACCTTGGGTGAGGGCTTTCGTGCGCCGAGGTCCGCAGAGAAGAGCACGGGTCTGAAATGATCGCCAACGCTGGTTCCGCCGTCGCCGAAACAGGCGTCGAGTGCAC
>CAYGQC010000173.1:0-7935 GCA_964351875.1 uncultured Pseudomonadales bacterium | reverse complement strand
GATAAAGCGAGCCGATCACGTAGCTCTAAGCTCGTCCCGGAACGCGGGCGCAGCGATTTTCGTGAGCAGGCGGCGCCGCTCGTCAAGGCTGGCGAAGCGAAGGTCGGCAATCCCAAACTCGGTGACAACAAGGTCGATGTCGGTTCGCGCGGCGGTGACGTGCTCGACACGCTGGACAATTCGGGACACCTCGCCCCGTCGCGCTGTCGCCGTCATCGCGACGATGGAGCGGCCGCCCTTCGACGCCCGTGCACCACGCATGAAATCTACAGAACCACCGGTACCGGAGATCTGCCGACCGCCGACCACCTCAGCATTCACCTGGCCTTGAAGATCAACCTCTACAGCAGAATTGATCGAGACGAAGTTATCGATCTGGCGCAACACTGAAAATTCGTGCGTGTAGTCCGCACCCTTGAAAATGACGTCGCCTCGATCTGCAAGCCAGGCATAAAGAGCAGCGCTCCCCAACGCCATGCCGGTGATGTGCTGACCTCGATCGATGCTCTTGCGTCGCCCGTTGATAACCCCTCTGTCGATGAGACGCTGGCCACCGTCATCGATAAGCCCGCCATGCATTCCCAGATCGTTATGCTCCGACAGCGCGTCAAGAATCGCCGCGGGAATGCCGCCGATCCCGGTCTGCAGGCAATCGCCATCTCGCACGATAGTCGCCACGTTCGCGGCGATCGCTCTGGCGGTGTCGTCGATGGCTGCCGGCGAAGGCTCAAACAGGGCCCGTTCGCTCGTCGTAAAACCAGCCACCCTCGCAGGGTCGAGTATCGGAGCACCGGCGGCCGGGACGATCGAAGAGTTGATCTCCACCAACACGTATTGGGCCCCGGCCATGGCGGCCTCGGCAAAATCCGCGTTTGGACCGAGGCGAAGCTGACCGGAGGCGTCATAGCAGCCCTGAATCAGCACCAGATCGAATTTTTTGTAACGGCAGAAATCGATCATCGCGCGCATCTGCATGGGCAGAAAATGAAAGCGCTCCTCAGGCGCGCCGCGCAATGCGGGCGTCATGAACACGCTGGTGAAATGAACGTTGGGTCCGAAGCGGGTGAAATCCGTCGTATTGAAGCCGGCCAACGGAAACTGGAAAAAATGCAGGTGTTTGTCACCCACGACGGGGCCGATGGCTTCGATCAACGCTGCCGGTTCGTTGCTGCTGCCCGCAACGTATATCTCAGCGCCCTCGGTGAGCCAGTCGTCAAGCAAGGCGAAGGTAATCTGCTGCATGTTTCCCCGAGTTTTCTGGTAAATGGCTAGCGTCAATACGCCGGAAGCGGACAAGGCTATCACCGCCCGCCGAAACAAGCTGATCGACACTGCTGACATGTAGGTGTCAGCAGCTTTTGCGTAGACTCAAGGCGTTTATTGCAGGCAGTCATGACCTCATTTCATCCCAGCATTAGCCAATGGTTTAACGAGCGCTTCGATGCCCCGACACCGGCTCAGGCTGCGGCGTGGCCGGTCATCGGTGACGGCAAGCACGTCCTGGTCACTGCGCCTACTGGCAGCGGTAAGACGCTGACCGCTTTTCTTTGGGCGCTGTCACGATTCGCAACAGGCGAATACGAGCGCGGCGCAACCCGCGTTCTATACGTCTCCCCCATGAAAGCGCTGAATACCGACATCGCACGCAACTTAAGCGAGCCACTGGCAGACCTGCAGGCGCGCTACGGCTATCCCGAGGTGTCGGTCAAAACGCGCTCCGGCGACACCAGCCAGGGCGATCGCCAGCGCATGCTGCGGCGTCCGCCGGACATCCTGATTACGACGCCGGAAAGCCTGAACCTGTTGCTCACGACCATTCGTGGCCGACAGGCGCTATCGACCGTTCAGGCGGTGATTCTGGACGAGGTTCACGCGCTGGTTGAAGACCGCCGGGGCGTGATGCTGTTGACGGCTCTGGAGCGTCTGGTCGACGAGGCTGGCGAGTTTCAGCGCATCGCGCTGTCGGCGACGGTAAACCCGCTCGACGCCGTTGCACGCTACGTCGCTGGATGTGACCGAGCTGGCAACGGCCGACCGATAGAAATCGTCAACGCGCCGACGCGCAAGTTGATCGACTTTTCGGTGCGTTTTCCTGAAGCCGCGAAAATTGCCGCGGAACAGGGTAACGCGATCTGGGACCCCCTCGCGGACAGCTTCCGCGACGTCATCAAAGGCAACCACTCGACACTCTTCTTTGCCAATTCACGCCAGCTCACCGAAAAGCTGACGCTCAAGATCAACGGCGACTCGCTCGCGCCTATCGCGTACGCCCATCACGGCTCTCTCGCTCGAGAGCTGCGCGGCGAAGTCGAGCGGCGACTCAAGGACGGCGAGCTGTCTGCGATCGTGGCGACCAACTCACTCGAACTGGGTATCGATGTCGGTGATCTGGACGAGGTGGTTCTCGTACAATCGCCACCCACTATTGCATCCACGCTGCAACGCATTGGTCGAGCCGGGCACCAGGTCGGAGCCGTCAGCCGAGGGAGCCTGTACCCCACCCACGCACGCGACTTCCTCGACGCTGCTGTGCTGGCAAAGGCCGTCTCGGAGCGGGATCTGGAACCGCTGGAACTACTCAACGCTCCGCTTGACGTTCTGGCTCAGATTCTCATTTCCTGCACCGCGTCCGAGGAGCGAGACCTCGACGAGCTGTTTGCTCTGCTGCGCCGCAGCGGGCCTTATCGGGAGCTGGATCGGGCGCGCTTCGATCTCGTTGTCGACATGCTTGCCGGCCGCTACGCCGGTGACCGTATTCGCTCGCTCAAGCAACGGCTCAGCGTCGATCGAATCCGCAATCGGGCGCGGGCGCTCAAAGGCGCAGTGCTGGCCATGTACGCCGGAGGCGGGACGATCCCGGATCGCGGTTACTACCAACTGCGCCATGTCGATTCAGGTGCGCGCATCGGCGAGCTGGACGAAGAATTCGTCTGGGAAGCAAAGATCGGTCAGACGTTCACGTTGGGCACCCAGGTCTGGCAGGTCCGGCGCATTACCAACTCAGACGTGCTGGTCAGCCAGGCCAGGAACGCACCCACCCTGCCGCCGTTCTGGCGGGCCGAATCGAGAAATCGCAGCTTCCACTTTTCCACTCGAGTGGGTGATTTTCTCGAGCACTGCGAGTCGGCGTTCTGCGACCACAAAGCAGACGAGCTCAAGGCAACGCTCGAGACCAGCCGCGGCTTCGAAACTGCGGCCGCAGAGGAACTGCTCGGCTATCTCGAACGTCAGCGCGACCATACCGGGGTCGCTCTGCCCCATCGCAATCACCTGCTCGCCGAGTGGGTGCACAGCGGCCCTGGCGGCTACAAAAGCGAATTGCGGCAACAGCAACTGATCCTGCACACGTTCTGGGGCGGCACGGTGAACCGGCCGCTCGCCTATGCGCTCGATACCGCCTGGCAGACGGCCTTCGGCGAGCGCGCGGAAATTCACGCCGACAACGACGCCATCGCCATTCAGACCAAGCTACAGCCCGACGTGTTCGAGGTTCTCAACCTGGTGAATGCTGACAATCTGCAGAAGCTGCTGCGGGAAAGCCTGGAGGGCACGGGCTTCTTCGGCGCGCGTTTCCGGGAGTGCGCCGGGCGGTCTCTGCTACTGACCAAGAAGCGCTTCGACGCCCGCATGCCTCTCTGGATGACGCGCATCCAAGCCAAACAACTGCTCACAGATTGCCAGCAATACAGCGATTTCCCATTACTGGCGGAAACCTGGCGCACGTGCCTCAACGACGAGTTCAACCTGCCTGCCCTGAACGCTGAGCTCGATCGTCTGGCCAATCGCGAGCTGTCCATCAGCGTGGTGCATTCGACGACACCAAGCCCGTTTGCCGCAAACCTGACGTTCAGCCAGATCAATCGCTATATGTACGCCGACGATTCACCGGACGACGTTATCCGCAGCGCTCTGGCCGATCACATGATCGACGGCTCGGTCACGGGAACACTGACCGGATTGCTCAGCCTGGACGTGGTTCGGGAATTCGAAGCCAAACGACAACGGCTGCGCGATGGCTATCAGCCGGATAGCGATGAGGAGTGGTTGGATTGGATACGCGAACGGGTGCTCCTGCCAGAAGCGGAGTCAACCGGCGCGCCCGATCACCCGGACCTGCGCTGGGTCACTTGCACCGACCGACGCTGGCTGTGCCACACCGAGCTTCTCCAGGCGTTGATCGCCAGCGGGCTGATCGGCCGAGAAAACCTGGTCGAGGACGCGCCGGCCAGCCGGGTTGAACACCGGGACGCCATCGCGTGGGCACGGGAGTTCATGACGTTCTATGGGCCACGTAGCCAGACCGAGATCACAGCGCTGTTACCGATGCTACCCGAGGGGTTACTGAGTGAGTTGGCCAGCGGGCCTTTGCTACGGGGCAGCGATGAGCAGCTTTACTGCGATCACGACAACTACGAGCAACTCCTTCGCTTCCAGCGCACCGCCAACCGGCCAGTGCTCACAACCCGACCAGTCAGCGAGTGGGCCAGCTTCATCGCAATCTGGCAGGGTGTACTGCAACTCGCCACCAACACTCGTTCGGCCTCGCCCGATGAAAGCCAGACAGCACTTGCTACCCTCGATTCGCTGCGCGGGCTAAGGGCGCCGGTCAGCACATGGCTGGAGGATCTGCTCCCGGCGCGGGGCATACGGGATTCGAGCGTGCTGAATACTCTGATCACAGACTATCAGCTAACCTGGCTCGGGCTTGGCCGCGAGCGAATCACCTTCGCTTTCCCCGAAGACGTCGAACTCATCAGCCACGCTACACAGGCGACTTCGGCGCAGAGCAGTGGCAGCAACGCCGCAGAATCGATAACAACGCTCTTCAGCGACCCCGGCGCTCGCTACCCATTCAACGAGCTGCAGGATCGCAGTGATTTGCCAGCATCCGAGTTCAACGAGGCGTTCTGGCAACTCGTCTGGGATAGCAAGCTCAGCGCCGACACCATACGGCCCCTGCACCAGGGGCTCGATCGTCGATTCTCCGCTGACGAACCCACGGGTCAACGCACCAGCAGACGCCGCGCGTTTGCCCGCGCAACGGGTTACGCGGGCAACTGGCAGCTACTCGGACATTCACCCGAGACGCATGACGATCCGCTAAGCCAACTCGAACTGGCCAAGAACCGGGCGCGGTTACTGATCGACCGGTACGGCATTGTTACCCGGGAGTTGGCCGACAGAGAGGGCGGTAGCCTGCGCTGGGGCGCCGTCTTTCGAGCCTTTCGCGTCATGGAGCTGTCCGGAGAGGTGCTCGCCGGGCTGTTTTTCGACGGCTTTTCGGGACCCCAGTTCGCGAGTCCCAGAGCGCTTACCCAACTCGACAACAACAGCTCAGCGCGCGCACCCACCGAGCCATACTGGCTGAGCTCGCTCGATCCCGCCGCGCCAACTGGCCTGGGCGCGCTGCTCGGCTGCATGAGTGCCGGAGACATTTCGGGATTGCTACCCGATCGCCGGCCAACAAATTACCTGGGCTTCTCTCATCGCGGGCTTGGCTTGATCGTCAGCAACAACGGTGCTCGGCTTACGTTCCTCGAAGCGTGGAACAGCGAGTCCATCGACGAGTTGATGCCTGTACTAAGACATCTGATCGCGCGTCACCGACGCGTCACCATCGATACCATCAATGGCGAACCAGCGCGCATGAGCCCGTACCTCGAGCCGCTACAGCGACATGTCGAGGTCGTTAAAGATCACAGAAGCTGCTGGTTGCAATAGCGCTCGTCACGAGACTAACGACTGGCTAAGGCCGACCACGTCACAATTCAGGGGCTGCGGCGTGGCTCGCACCGGGCGCGCTTCGTACACTCGGAGCGATGAATATCTGCCTGCGACTCAAGGACGAACGTCAGCGCAACCGCCTGGTTGCTCTGTGCGAAGCTATGGATTGGCGTTGCGCCACGCTCACCACGCTGGCTGAGATAGATCTCCTCCAGGGTTCGAGCGTCAGCGTCGATCTTCTTATCTGCGACGATTTCGGTAACGCGTTGCCCCAGGGGGACTACGTGCCCGTAGCTCTGACCGCAGATAACGATCCCGCCAATGGCAGCCTCGATGGCCACTGGCTGAAGCTGTCGACAAACATGTCCGACGAAGAGCTGATTGAACAGCTACGCACCGCAGTTAACGTTCAGCGCCTGGCTCGAGACCTGAACGGAGCGGACGACCTGGAGCCAACCACCAGATTGCCTTTCGAGGAGATACTCCTGGAGCGCTGGCGTCAACGACGACTCGATGGCGGCGCCATATTCGCAGTCCATGTCGATCATGGCGATCACCTGTACGCCAACCTCGATCCGATTGCCGCGACCGAAGCCCTCGCCGGCATCTCGAGACGACTCATCAGCCAACTGCCGCGTAACGCCGACGTCGCCATTCGCGACGCTGCCAACTTCATTGTCATCGTCCCGAAACTCGATCGCGCGAGCAGCCATACTCTGTCCGAGGCATTGCTGACCGGGTTCCGCGAACCCTTCGACATCGCCGGCAATAATGTCTTTCTAACGGTTTCCATCGGCTGCATCTGGCAAAGATCCGTGGCTCGAGTACGTGAAGTAGCGGAGCAAGCCTGGCTCGCCCAGAACGCGGCCACCGATGCCGGCGGCAACCGCATACGACGCGGTGTCCAGACACCAGAACCCATGCAACAGCGAATTCCTCAGGCCGTTGAGGCCGACGAGTTCAGCATCGTTCTACAGGGTCAGTGGAGCTTGGACGGGCGCACACTCGTCGGAGCCGAGGCTCTGGTTCGATGGCACGGTATGGATGTGGGCGAGTTAAGGCCCAGCCACTTCATTCCGGCAGCCGAACGCACGGGCACCATCAACCGGGTTGGTGACTGGGTCCTGGAGCAAGCCGGTAGGCATGCCTCTACCTGGTTTGAGCAGCGGCTCACTTCCTTCCATCTCGGCGTGAACGTTTCCGCGCAACAGTTCTTTGACGGCTCGCTGAGCCGGAGAATTCGCGCGCTGCAGGAACAGAAGTGGCTCGATCCAACCATGCTCGAGCTCGAACTCAGCCAGGCGGCTCTGGCCAGTGTGCTCGACAACGCTCGCGATGAGGTCTACATCCTCAAGGATCTCGGTGTGCGCCTGTGTCTGGATCAGCTCGGTGGCAGTCTCATCGACACCTCAGACCTGTTGCGAATGCCGGTGGACACTCTGAAGATCGATCGCAGCGTCGTCGGCAATATCGGCACCTCGCCGGCAGCAACCGCGCTGGCCGATCAGGTGATAAAGCTCGCCAATCGCTATGACCTCCGTCTGGTCGCCGTTGGCGTCGAGACCGAGATGCAGCGTGACAGCCTGCAGGCGCTGGGTTGCCAGGTGGCGCAGGGCTACTTCTATTCGCACCCCCAATCTCCGGCTGAGTTCCTCGAGTCGTTATCGGGTAGCGGCGACGAGAAGCTCGCGCAGCGCTAGCGGACAACGGACAATGGGCTTCCGCGGACAGAGGAAGCACAAGTGACACCGGCCAACGCTGAGCATTCAAGCAAATCGGATACGAACACGAGCGATGCTCGCGCTTGCGAGCAACTCTGCTACGCCTATGCGCGCTGCCTGGATTTCTTTGATCATGACGCTCTGCCAGAACTGTTTTCACCGAGCGCTGAGTTGTCGCTGAACGGGGATACCTATCGCGGACCGCAAGCGATCCTGGCCTACATTGCGGGTCTTCCACGGATGCCAACCCGCCACGTCATCAGCAACGTTTTTATTGACTTCATCGATCCGGAAAACGCTCGCGGGATCGCCTACGTTCAGCGGCTAAGCACCGATAGTGCACAACCCGCACACGCTGTCGGCCACTTCGAAGATCGCTACACTCGTCAAGGCGGCGAGTGGCGGTTCGAGCGCCGCACGCTGCACTGGCTAAGCCAACCATGACTCCAGCCGTGGTTGTGTTCGAGCCGGCGGGCGTGCTGTTTCACTA
>CAYGQC010000172.1:4589-7941 GCA_964351875.1 uncultured Pseudomonadales bacterium | reverse complement strand
GTTGTGATCGATCTCCATGACATCAAGGCCGGCATCCATCCACTGCTTTTTGCGTCGGTCCAGATCTGCCTGATCCGCGACGTCAAACGCGATGTGGTTGATGTGATCCGGCAGGCCGGCGGCTTTTGACAGGTTCGTCTCAAAATCGTCCGAGACGCCTGGGAAGTCATGCATCTCCCAAAACGCGATAAACGTGGAATCGTTTTCCATTCGGTAGAAAAAGTGTTTTGCCCAGCCGCCCTGGGGTGACGGGGCAACCTCAGCTTTCACCAGTTCAAAGCCCATCACTTCTTCATAGAAGTGATGAATGGCCGGCATATCTTTGGCGGCAAGCGCCAGGTGGTGGTAACCCATCTCATCGTCTCCTGTTGGATTGGCGGCGTGTGCGGTTAGTCGTCAACATCAACCATGTTCATGACGTCGCCCGAGTTGCCTGAAGGCGCAGCGATTTCAGTGACGCGCTCATCGACATCATCGTACTCCAGGCGCAGCGCTCGGGTCATGGTTGCGTGCATCTCGTACAGGCAAGTGACGTAGGTGAGTTCGAGAATTTCGACGGGGCTCAGGTGTTTCTTCATTGCGTCGAACGTCGCCTCGCTGGTGCGCCCACCGGACAGCACGAGATCGTCCGTATACGCCAGCACGGCGCGCTCTATGTCACTGAATACGTCAGCGACGCCCCAGTGTGGGATCGCCTCAACCTGGGCGTCTGACAGGCCAGCATCCCGGGCCGCCTTGCAGTGCTGGGAAAAGACAAATTGGCTGCCGCGCGCGAAGCCGGCGCGCGCTTGTCCCAGCTCGCGCAGCTTGGGATCGAGTTTTCGGTTTTCCGAGCGATACACCTGGAATCCCTCGACCGCGTGTTTGAAGATCTCTGGCGAAAGCGCAAAGACCGTCCACCAGTTGCCTGGCGTACCGGTTGCCGTTCCGGGTTCATCGACCGGGTCACGATCGCCGAACAGCATCTGGTAGATCTGCTGGGCATACGGGTCGGCGTCGGCTTTTCGAACTTCCGGTAGTCGAGGCATGGGCGTTCCTTATCGGGCGGTGTTGGGTAGACTCGACTTCGTTCCGCGAGCTTTGTTCGGAGTTGCGTCGAATGCACAGGAGTGTAGTGAGTTGAGTATGGCGTTTGATGCGGTGGCGGCCAATCGTATGTTCAGTGGTGAGCAGAGTGTTTTTCGCCATGACTCGGCTGAGACGGCAACGCCCATGGAGTTTGCGGTCTACCGACCGGATGCGCCGACCGGGGCGGCTCTCGTCTTTCTGTCTGGCCTCACCTGCACCTGGGAGAATTTCACCGTCAAGGCTGGCGCCCAGCGTGTGGCGAGCGAGCTTGGACTCACGATTATCGCCCCAGATACCTCGCCCCGCGGCGATTCGGTGCCGGACGATCCGGATGGCGCTTATGACTTTGGTCTCGGTGCAGGCTTCTACGTGGATGCCACCAAATCTCCCTGGTCTGCCAACTACCGTATGCGCAGCTATCTGCTGGGCGAGCTCGTGCCCGCGTGCATCGAGCAATTTGATCTCGACGCGAATCGTATCGGCATAACGGGCCACTCAATGGGCGGCCACGGCGCGTTGACGCTAGCGCTTACGCAGCCGCAGATGTTTAGCTCGGTGTCTGCCTTTGCGCCGATCTGTGCGCCGAGTCAGTGCCCTTGGGGAGAGAAGGCGCTGTCCGGCTATCTTGGCGAGGATCGATCCTCCTGGCGTGGATCGGATGCGGTCGCGCTGATTGAAGACGGAGCTCGAATGTCGGAAGTGCTAGTCGATGTTGGGCTCGACGATGCTTTCCTGGCAGAGCAGCTACGAATTGATCTGCTTGAATCGGCCTGTTCGGATGCGGATATTGGGCTGACGCTACGCAGGCAGCCCGGTTTTGATCACAGCTACTACACCATCGCGACATTCATCGAAGATCATCTGCGCTGGCATGCCGAGCGCCTGGCTTGATGATTGACGCTTAGGCGAAATCTGGAAGGAAACAGAGCGTCGCAGGTTCGGGGTTCGCACGACATTCAAATTGGGGGAGAGAGACAATGAGTCAGCCACTGACAGGGCTAACCGTCATCGAGCTATCCACGATGATTACGGCGTCGTTCGCCGCGATGATGCTGGGTGAGCAGGGCGCTCGGGTGATCAAGATCGAGCCGACTGACATGGGCGACCCTATGCGCTACATCGGTATGCAGAAGGGTGGTCAGTCGGCGTTGTTTGCGGGTTGCAACCGTGGCAAAGAATCGATCCGCGTAAACCTTAAGAGTGCGGCCGGCCAGGGCATTGTACGGAAGCTGGCTGAATCTGCAGATGTTCTCCTGCATAACTTTCGCCCCGGTGTGATGGATGGCGTCAATCTCGGTAGCGAGACGCTGCGTGCGGCGAACCCAAAGCTCATCTACGCGGCGGTGTCCGGATTCGGTACCAAAGGCCCGTTATCCAGCGCGCCGGCTTATGACCCCATCGTTCAAGCCCAGGCTGGAATCACGGCAGTGCAGGGCCAGGGTGACAACAAGTTCATACGTAATCTGATCTGCGACAAGATCACCGCGTACACAGCATGCCAGGCAGTGACTGCCGCTCTGTTCGAACGCGAGCGCAGCGGCGCAGGCCAGCACATCGATCTGTCCATGCTCGATGCCGGCCTGTTCTTCATGTTCCCCGACGGTTTCATGAACCATGCGCTGCTTGACGACGACGTCGCGCCGCAACCGCTGCTTGCCGACCTGCTGTATGAGCTGACAGAGACGGCGGATGGTCACATCACGATCTCCGCAGGCATGCCGCATCAACGCCTGGGCATGCTGAAGGCAATTGGCAAGGCTGAAGAGATTGGCAGCGATCCCAGGTTTGCCACGATGGACAAGTTGGTCGAGAACATTGTTGCGTATCAGGCGATTACCCGAGCCGCGTTCAAGGAACTGACGACGGCGGAGGCACTGGCTCGTCTGAAAGCGAACGATGTGCCCTGTGGCGAGTGTCTTGATCGCGATCAGGCGCTTGGCCATGAACAGATATCCGCAAACGATACCGCAGAGATCGTCAGCCACCCGGGCATGGGCCAGCTACGCGTGATCAAGTCGCCCGCCAAGTTTGCCGGCGAACGCCTGCCCGTCGGACGCTTGAGTCCAGGGCATGGTGAGCATACCGACAGCGTGCTCGAGGGATATGGTTTCAGTGCAGCGGATCGTGATGCGCTGCGAGAAGCGGGGGATATTGCGTAAGGCGGAGATCGCCACCAATCCGTCTTTGCGAAGAGACGAGGCGCTTTGCGCCCCGAGGTGGCGGTCGACACCTACCCGTCTTTGCGAGGAGACGGGGCGCTGTGCGCCCCGACGACGTGGCAATC
>CAYGQC010000172.1:0-4489 GCA_964351875.1 uncultured Pseudomonadales bacterium | reverse complement strand
TGCTGAGATCGCCACGCCGCTCGGTTTCTGCGAAACCGTCCGGCTCGCGATGACGTTCTTTTTCTCGTCGTCGCGAGGAGTTAGCGAAGCCATGACGCGGCGATGTACCTCCCTCTGTCTTTGCGAGGCGACGGGGCGCTGTGCGCCCCGAGGTGGCGGTCGACGCCTACCCGTCTTTGCGAGGAGACGGGGCGCTGTGCGCCCCGACGACGTGGCAATCTCCGAGGGCTGGGATTCCGCATCCGTGCTGAGATCGCCACGCCGCTCGGTTTCTGCGAAACCGTCCGGCTCGCGATGACGATCTCTTATGCTCCGCGCGTCTTCTCGCGTGCTTCCAGCCTCAGCACAATACGGTCGGGCTCAAACTGGGCAAGCACCTCGGCATCGGTCTCGCGAACCGCCCGGGCGGTATAGACCGCTTCGTCATTCGGCAATTTGACGCGAACGTTCCCGTCTGCGGTGATGTATCGATACCAGGTGCGCTCTTCCGCCGGATCGATGTACAGCGCCTGCTCGATGGGGACGGCGCCAACGTTCACGGAGTAAGGGTCAGAGGGCCGCGTTTCCAGCTGTATCACGACAGGTTCGAGCGGGATCGTTGCATCTTTTAGGGACGACTCGCTGCCGCTCAACTCTCCGCCTGCGAACATGAGCGTCGGTCCGCTACATCCTGTCAGTAGCAGACAGCCGAAAAGCGCTGCGGTGAGTCGAATGCTGCCTGTGGATGACTCTTTATCTGCGGTCGGGAACATGGCGGGCCTCTCTCATCAATATGATTTAACGATAAACTAATATAATTGACCGTTCAACCATCGTTCGAAGCTGCCGTATCAGCTAATATTCCTGGGCCCGAAATTATGTTTGCCGAGATTCGCCTGTGCCCCACGATAGACTCAGCGCCGACGAGCTATTCGTCCTATTCAATGAGATTGGGATGATCAATCAGCTCGGCGGCAATCGCTTTGAGCGGTTGCTCCCGGACGGACTCAGTCTTGCGCAGTTCTCGGTGCTCAATCACTTTGTCCGCCTCGGTGAGGAACGAACACCCTCGCGGCTTGCTGAGATATTTCAGGTTACGCGGGGCGCGATGACAAACACGCTCAAGCGACTGGAATCAAAAGGCTGCGTGAAGCTCTCAGCCGATCCATCTGACGGGCGCGGAAAAATTGTCAACATCACATCGAGAGGTCGAAAAATGCGTGATCGAGC
This sequence comes from uncultured Pseudomonadales bacterium, assembly GCA_964351875.1. Taxonomy (GTDB): domain Bacteria; phylum Pseudomonadota; class Gammaproteobacteria; order Pseudomonadales; family Azotimanducaceae; genus JANSWO01. The sequence continues at coordinate 3,280 of CAYGQC010000172.1, read as the reverse complement.
GATCACGTCTGCTGCGCCTGGTTTCGATGATCTGTACGGCTGCATAAAACCCGCTGAGTACGACATGCTCCTACCGATTCTTCAGCGCCTGCGTCAACAGTTAGACGTTAACCGGTGATCTGCCGGTGTCGAGCGCGCGCTGGGCGGAGTGACCCGGTTCGTCCGGGCCAGAAACCGATGTTCTCTCCGGTCAGATCGCTGGCAACGAGTTCCAGTAATAGCTCGGCGACTTCTGCTGGATCGATGTCCTCTCGCTCGAAGCCGTAGCTCGGCAGTGCATCGTTTAGCGGGCTCACGACGCCGCCGACACAAAGCGCGTTAACGCGAATGTTGCTTCCTGCGAGGCGCGTTGCCCAAGCATCAGTTGCGCCATTGACAGCCCACTGGGATGCAAGCCACGCGTCATTATCGGCGTCGTTGGTTGGCTTGCCTTCGGCAGGAAGCACATCCCGGCTGGTGACGTTCACGATGTGTCCACCGCCATTCGAGATCAGAGCTAGCGTCAGCGCTCGGCTGGGCATGACCAGTGCTCGAAGGTTGTTGTCCAGAACCTCGTGCATCGAAGCAAGACTATCCTTTAAGGCCTCTCCAATTGGGCTCGCGCGGTAGGTGCCCGCACAGTTAACAAGGACATCCAGATCCTCCCGGGCGAGCTCCGTCAGGTCGGCAAGGCTGTCGGCTTCTGTCAGATCGCAGGTCAGGGGCCTGATACTGTCTGACTGCAGTTCCATTACGGCGGAATCTCTGTCGGTGGCGATAACGAGATAGCCGTTCGCAGCCAGCGTTTTGCAGAACGCTCGCCCAAGCGTGCCCGCTGCTCCTGTTACTACGGCGCGCTTCACGTAAGGTCCTCGGCGAGAACGTAGAATTGTTCGTGCGCGGGTTCAAGCTGGCAGGGGCGGCCGATACAGGCGTTCATGGCCTGGCCTGTGCGTCCCTTTGGGCCCTCGCTCAGCAGATCCATCAGCATGGCCGCCGCGTCGCTGGTTTTCATCCAGCTAGCTTCTTCTGCTGGCGTTGGCGCGTTGTTATGGAACCCGCGCAGCATGTGTGAGTCTGTTGCGCCCATGCAGATCGCGTTGACCCGGATGCCGTGCTTACTGAGTGACTTTGCCCAGGCGTATGGCGCATACCGATACTCGCGCTCCCCGATCGTCGAGTAGGGCCTGGGCGTAGGCATCGCCTATCCCGACAGCGCCGCCGGTGACGATGGCGGCCTTGTTTTCAAAGTCCGTCACGAGGCGAGCTTACGATCAAAGCTGATCGGCAATTGCCAGCACGTGCACATCTCACCCACCTCCAGGCTGCGCATCATAGGAGCTTCGTCCGCAGCAGCCAGGCGTAGCCCCGTAAGGCGGTCGATCAACGCCTGTGATGCACGCACGGCGGTATCGCGAACGAGGGCGTAGTCGGAGCGCGGTCTGTCCTCCGGCACAGCAGGGTGCTTCGACGGCGGCCCGAGTGCTACGGCCATGCCGCTTGCTAACCCGTCTGCACGGTACTGACCTCGAGGCTCGCGGTGGCAGATGTCGGTGCGATCCACGATAAACGTGTCAGGCTCGCTAAAGATGCGTGGGTCTCGATTGGCGGCGGCGGCGCTGCAGATGACCAATGCACCCTCGGGTATGAGGCAGCCGAAGCGCTCGACCTCGTGGCGCGCGAATCGCTGGGCAGAAAGAACAGCGGGGGAGTGCCGTAGTGTTTCGAGTGTCGCGATCTTCAACAGTCCAGCATCAAGTCTAATCCGCTCAAATGAGTCGTTGTCGGTAAGCAAGTGTAGCCACAGGTTTGCCAGCAACCCATGCAGTGTCTGCTGGTCCAACTCGATGAGCGTTGCAGTGAGATCCTCGGGTGCGGCATCAACTGAGATTGCGCCGCTGATCATGTCGGTTGAGGGGTCCTCTGACGCGGCGGCTGCGCGCGAGTTCCATGCTTGAGTAATCAACGCGTTTAGTTGTGCTCGTGCGGCCAATCCTGCCTTTCGGTTGGCCGGATGCCAGGCAGCACCACGATGCACGAGCCACAGGAGGCTCGCGAAAGTATCGAACTGATCTGCTGGCAAGCCGACGGCCTGGCCGAGCAGATAACCCGGCAGGCGTGCGGCAAAGTCGATCGCGAGATTACCACCGTCCGGCATATCGTCGATCAACTGGTGGATGAGTTGGTCGCAGCCTGCGTCAAAATGGCTGGCGTAGGCGGCGCGCATCGTGGGCTCATCGATCAGATTGCGGCCCGGGAAGTTGTCACCGTAGCGCCACGCATTGGAGCGAGTCTCGAAGTTGGCGTCGTCCGTGAACACACTTGTAACGTCGTCATAGCGAGTTAGCCAGAACGCGTTGTTTATCCAGTCTCTGTAGCAGGGATAGTTTTCGCGCAGTATGGCCAGCGTGGCGAATGGGTCGGACTTCATTGAAGGCGCAATCAGTTGCGCGCCGTTGATCAGTTCGGTCGACTGATCGGGGCGCTGACGCTGGTAGACCTCAAAACTCCGGTAGGCAGGCGCATTGAACGACGTCGACGGTTTCCTGATCAACACGCCGTTGTGTCCAGCAACGGGTTTACCCATTGATTCGTTCCCCATCACTCGGCTGCCTCGAGAGAGTCACAACCGGCTTCAGGCCTGGATTGAGGGCTAAGGCGAGTCATAGCTGATCCACAGCTCGCGTACTCCGCTGATGCCCGCAGGCCGTAGAGTCTCGCCATCAACGTCCTTGGCCATGCGCTCCAGCGCGATCCTCGGATTCCGCAATCGCTCCATCAGGATGCGTGAGCCCTCCACCGCCTCCTGATGGGATATCCATGCTCCAGGGCACAGGTGCGGACCCACGCCAAAGGCCATGTGTGACGAGCGGCCATCCTTTCGATAACCGCTGCGCAGCAATTTGCCGCTGTATAGATCTGGCCGGTGAATGTTGAACGTCTCCGGATCTTTGAACACCCGCTCATCGTGGTTAGCGGAGAAATCCACCATCTGCATAAGCGAGCCTGCGGGAATGGTTACTCCGTGCATCTCGATGGTATGGCTGTTGTGTCTCGGCTGGCCACCGATAGGAGATGAGTGCCGTAGCGTTTCGTGAAACGCTGCGTCCCACAGGTTTTCGTCAGCGCGCACGTCGGCGAGTTGTTCCGGGTGGTTCAGTAGCAGATACCACAGATTCATGATCGCGCCGCGCGTGGTTTCGCCACCCGCAGCAACGATCAGCGCGATGTTTGACGTTACCTCTTCGGTCGACAGTAAGTCGCCATCGACACGGGTTTCGCAAAGTTTGGTGATGATGTC
>CAYGQC010000171.1:0-7992 GCA_964351875.1 uncultured Pseudomonadales bacterium | reverse complement strand
ATAGAGACGAGCCATCAGCTGGAGCAGAAAGCCCGCCTCGTTGGATGATCGTCCGGAGCTATAGAAAAAACTGCGCTCCGGCTTGGTCTCTGCGAATCGAGCCGCCGCCTGTTTCAGCGCCCAAGTCCACTCCACTGGTCGATAACGATGCTCGCCTGCCGCCTTGAATATCGGCTGCCCGAGCCTGCCCAGATGTTCCAGCTCGCGAGCGGACAATTGCCTGAATTCCGACAGCGTGTGGTCAAAAACAGCGTCTGGGATGGGCGGCTGAATGTCGGTCGACTGCGCCTGGATGCTCTTGTTACAAACAGATGGGAACTCGCCAAGCTCGTTCGTCATACCCCCAAGCTGGCCACCCATCCCCAGTCCGCACGCTTTACAGGCATTGTTCGCCTTGAGCGCTTTCGCGGAGCTAAGCAGGCCAATTCGCCGCGCGGTGCTGAGCGTGTAGAGGATCTTCTTGGTACCGCCGCCGACAACAGGCTTCACTTCGGTCTCCTGCGCCGGTCACAGTTCTAGCGCCAGCGCATTAATTCCAGAACCTGTGGAATCCTACCTCACACGACTCGGCGTGACTCGATGAGCTGCCGCGAGCCAATCGAGTTCTCAGCGCAGCGGCGCGAGCTGCTGGCCGGCAACACCAAAGGTGGCGAAGGGGTCAAAGCCGGGGTTGGTTGTCAGCGCGTAGGTACCATCTTCCAGGCGCCAGGCAAAATCGAAGTCGCTGTCATGCGCGCTTTGACCGAAGGGAGCCTCGCCGTCCGCGTACGTTTCGACACCACGAAGATACTCAGTGAATTCTCTCGCCCGCCAATCGGCGGTTTCTTGTTCATTCTTCCAGGCCTCGGCGAGGAGACGATCAATCTGTCGCTGCGTTGCCCGCCAGTTTGCGCCGGCCTGGGCGATCGCGCGGAGATTGTCTCGCGTCAGCGCGGCGCCGTGACCGTCCACGGCTTGCTTCCAGCGGCGTTGCAAGCGCAACGAACGCTCGAGCGCCCGATGCACACTGACCGAGAACTCAGCTCTGGGTGCATAGGTGAAAAATATGGGGTTAGAAAACCCTACCCGATTCCGCAACCCCGCACCGTAGGCTGAGCCACCGGTGGTTATCGTGTTGACGACCGCAGCGGTTGATAGCGCGCCTCGCAACGCGCGTCCGTGCATCTCAAAGTCGATCACAAGCTCGCCGCCACTCGCCCGAATCTCCGTGCGTTGGTAGCCGTTGTCGACAACTCGCTCGGCGTGGGATTGGCTGCGTTTCAAATCTGGGCGTGAGGCGCGATGGAGCACTCGGGCAGATGGCAACGAGGAAGCAACAACCGCGTTCAGAAAACTGAGTGCATCAGCGTGGCCAGCCACGGTGCATCCGGGTCTCGATGTTGTCCCATAACCGTTGTGCTCCCACCCCTGCTGAGGCCAAAGGACAACACCCGACGTCGCATCAGCAGACACTGCGCTCCAGTTCATCGCAAAGCCATTGGTGCACGTGTGTTGCAGGTTCCATTCGACTCCGCCAGTGCTGCGCCAGCCATGGGGCACGAAGAGCGTCGCGGCGGGAGTTGCTTGACCGAAACCTGACGGATCGATCACAACGGCGCGCTGCAGCCGCAACACGTCGGCGCTTTGCTGCGCGATGGCGACGTCGCACATAAGCAAAGCAATCGCAGTGATTGTGAGAAGAATCGAATTGGGCAAACGGCGTTTCATTTAACTGTCCAAATGGCTTTCGTAACTAGAGATACGCAAACCAGTGCCAAAACAGCTCAACAAATCTCAAGTTACGAGTCGTTAGCCCCACTCGACAGGCGATCTGCCAACCAGGACTGTGCCGCCGTCCAGCGGCGCTTTACGGTGGCCGGTGAGACCTCCAGAGCTTGCGCCGTTTCATCGATACTCAAGCCACCAAAGACCCGCGCTTCGACGATACGGGCGAACATGGGCTGATGCTCCGCGAGTTCGGTAAGCGCGCGGTCAAAGTCCAGCGCGGAGGAATACGTGCAGAGCTCGCCGCCAACATCTGTCGTCAGCGGGACGATCTGACCTGCCCCCCGCTTAGCCGCGGCCACTTCTCGGATGCGATCGATCACGATGTGGCGCATAGCCTTGGCCGCCAACGCCAGGAAGTGAGCACGCCCTGCGATCGGCTCTTCGCTACCCAAAAGCTTGATGTAAGCTTCGTTAACCAGGGCTGTCGGTTCCAGCAACAACCGCTGCGCGTCGACGGCGGGTGTGTGCCGAGCGCGCTGCTTGATCTCAAGATAGAGGGCTTCGAAGACTCGATCACGCTCTGCCCGTGAAGCACTAGTCCAACTTCCCAGGATGGCCGTGAGTTCGCCGGCGGGCGGGTTCGAAAATGTCATAGACCCAAGCACCTAGCGAACGGTGTAAGTTAGATCAGCACGTCTGTTCGAGCGCGGTATGCCCAAAGACAGTTCGACCGAAAACATAGCAAGCGAGATATCCGAAGCCAAGCTGCTGCTACTGTTGGAGCAGGCTCTTGATCTTCCAGCCGAGGATGTTTCAAGCTGGCTTCAGTCGCAGCCCATTCCTGAGGCTGCGCGACATCGTCTGGCGCGCATGCTCAGCGCAGACGTCACGAACTCGCTGCGCACCACCGCGTTGCAAAGCCAATTCTCAGCGAGGAGCTTGTCACCAGGCGAGCAGGTCGGCGCCTTTGAGATCGTCCGCTTGCTGGGCAGCGGCGGCATGGGTCACGTCTACCTGGGCCGTCGCATCGATGGCGAGTTCGAGCAGGAAGTCGCGATCAAGCTGCTTCAACCCGGGCGCAGCAGCGGAGCGTTGGAAGCTCTGTTTCGCAACGAGCGACAGATCCTCGCCAGCCTCGCGCATCCAAATATTGCCGCTCTCTTTGATGGTGGGCAAACGAGCGATGGCGCGCCGTTTGTCATCATGGAATACGTGGACGGTACGGATATCGCGCAATCCGTTCGAGACCGAAACCTAAGCGTTGACGAGACGCTGCGCCTGTTCACCAGCGTGTGCGAAGGCGTTGCAGCGGCGCATAGCGCCCTGGTGATCCACAGAGATATCAAGCCAGGCAATATCTTGGTTACCCGCGACGGAGTCCCCAAGCTCCTCGATTTCGGTATCGCCGGAAATATTGATGCCAATGCCGGCGACATCACCAGCGCCCCTGCAATGACGCCAAGCTACGCCAGTCCGGAACAGCTACGCGGACAGCGTCTGACCACACGCTCGGACATCTACTCGTTAGGTGCTCTGCTATTTGAGCTGCTGACGAACGAGCCTCCCTACGGTCGTGATCATCTGACGCCGGTGCAGGTGGACGCGCAGATCTCTGGCGGCCGACGCCCTCGCCCCAGTGAGCGCTGCGACGCTGTGGGGGCGTCTGATCGCGGCGCTGCGGTGCGCGGAGACATCGATGCGATCGTCGCCAAAGCTATGGCTGAGCAACCGGTAGATCGTTACGGCTCCGCGGGTGAGTTAATCGATGACATACAACGTCATCTGAATCGCGAGCCCGTGCGCGCACGACCCGACTCACACGGTTACCGAATCGGGAGATTCGTGCGCCGAAACGCAGCGTTCGTCACAGCAGGCGCGGCTGTTGTCGCTGCCATTGCTATCGGCCTTGTCGTCTCTGTCGTGCAAACGCAAATCGCGCAAGAGCAACGCGATCAGGCCGAGCTCAGGTTCAATGAAACCCGAGCACTCGTCGGCTACCTCATGAACGATCTTTACCAAGGCTTGGACAGCATTTCCGGCGGCGCGTATTTGCGCAGCGATATCGCGATAACCGCGAAGCGCTATCTGGATGGACTCGTCGATACAAAGCCTACCGATCCGGCGCTCTTGCTCGAAACGGCGCGTGGCTATCGCCAGCTCGGCGACATGCAGGCCAGTCCCCAGGAGGCCTCAGCCGTCGACGTCGCCTCCGGTCGCGAGAGTTACGAGGCATCTCTACAGCTCATTGATCTAGCTGAATCCATCGAGGGTCGTAACCACGAAAGTGCGTTTGAGCGAGCCATGACCGAGTTGCACCTCGCTCGCATGACCTATCAATACACCGATGACTACAGCGAGTGGCAGGCTCATGCGACCCGAGCCGACACTCTACTCACGAGATTGATCGAAGAACCGTCACCTCAGAGAGGGCCGATTGCCTTTGAGGTTTTCAGTGCGCTTGTTGATCTGCGCCTCCTGACAGCTGACGGACTCGTTTTTCTCGAGCGTTTCGACGAAGCAGCGCCGATACTTCAAGTCACGCAGCAATTGGTCGCGGAGCGCGAGGGCACTTGGCCGGAAGAGGATCAAAACCGCGCCTGGCAGGTTAATCTGGCCAGACTACTCGCAACTCGCAGCGGCCTTACCTATTTCATGGGTGAGACCGAGACGTCACTCAGCATCGCTCAGGACATGGTCAGCGTCGTCGACGCACAGCTCACCGAGCGTCCCGAGCAATCCAACCTCGCCCGCGGCGCCTGGATCGCCCGAAGTAACGTGGCTCGCGCCGCGCTGGATCTCGGGCAGTTTGAGCTGGTCAAACAAGTGATGCTTGAGGGCGTGCAACTGATCGACGCAATGCAATCCAAAGATCCCGGTGATGCCGTACTACCCGAGATGCGCGCGGAATCGGAGCGAATGCTGGCGGAGGCCGAATCCGGGCTGGAGAACTTTGATCTTGCGCTCGCAACCATCGCCCGGCCGATGGCTTTCTATCGCGAACAGTTTGAGGCTAGACGCGATGAGGTGAGGCCTGCACGCATGCTCGCGGACACCTGGCGCAGCTACGCGATGATTCTCACCGCAGCCGGCGAGCAGAGTTCTGCTTGTCTGGAGTGGGGCCGGTTAGAGAGTCATGTTCTTGCCCTGCAAGAATCAGCCAATCTTCCTGAGGGCGATACGGCTGCGCTACTCGCGCCGTTAGCCAATGGCCTCGACACCTGCAGAAACGCAGCCAGAGACCCGCGAGCAGAGCCCTCAGCTACTTAACAAAGAGCCCTCAGCTACTAGATAAAGAGCCCTCAGCGGCTCAATAAAGAGCCCTCAGCTACTAAATAGAGAGCCCTCAGCGGCTCAATAAAGAGCCCTCAGCGGCTCAATAAAGAGCCCTCAGCTACTAAATAGAGAGCCCTCAGCGGCTCAATAAAGAGCCCTCAGCTACTTAACAAAGAGCCCTCAGCGACTCATATAGAGCCTTCAGCGTCGAAGCGATCGCCTTCAGCTCATGCGCTCGGGCAACGGAAACCGCCAGCTACCGTCAAGAATCGGGCCCCGAGGCTGATAGAAGCGCACGCCATAACTCCAGCCATCCATAACGTAGAGAAAGTTCTCCCGCCCGCGTGGCGCGGAGCCGAAGTTCAGCGTTACCACGCCCTCATTGTCCGGCACCGCGATCACACTGTTCATGCTGTAGGAATGAAAGGGATTTTCTTCGAAGTAGCCCTCGGCGTTATAGATACTGATCGACCAGAAGCCATCAACGGGCACATCCGTGACCGATAGCGAGTAATCCCCCACCGGCAACCCAGCCATGTGGTTCTCATAGACAACTTCATAACTCGGCAAACCGCCCCAGCCCATCGCGGTAACAATCAATTGTCGTGCTTCGCGCACTTCCTCCGGACGCCCATTCGCACCGTCGGCATCGGTCAGGCTGGCGCCGAGCTGTTGCAATAGCTTCTGAGTAGCTCGCTGGCTGACCGGGTCGAAAGCAGGGCGTTGGTAGGTTCGGTCTGAATAGGCCACCAGAGACAACATTGATTGCAGGTTTCGCACGATCTCCATGTCCGCAGAGTCGCCGGGGTCGGCCAGAATTCGCACGACTACCGCAACAAAGTCGGAACCAAGGGTCGCCGCTGACAATTCCCGTTCGCCAGCGCCGTGGAAGATTTCCATGGTGAAATGGTCTTCGTTGATGACTTGAACGGACAGATAGCGCTCGCCAGCGTCAGGTATCGAGAGCGTTGCGCCGGCTCGCACGTCAACGACAGCGGAGCTGTAGATGGTATCCCGGTTCATACGCGGCGCGTTCTGCCGATCGAGGCGAATCGGCACCCGCGCATGGGTGAATCGGTTTACACCCTTCGCCATCGCTTGGATGGCGGCAAACTGCGCTGACGTTTCCGCCGCGACGTAGTTGTCTACGGTAACCGCAATGCTCTGTTCTTCACTCATGGCCAAGACCGTGGAGCGAGAGCGAAGATGACGGTGTCAGCAGCCGCGGCATTAGTCTTCTTCGGATCGGCCTCGATGCCGAACCTGAAGGCCCATGAGAAAATTGCGCAGAATCTGATCTTTGCAGTCACGGTAGTGCTTGTGATCTGGCCTGCGAAAGAAGGCGGACAGTTCATGTTTGCTGATGTGCACAGCCTCCGACGACAGGATTTCCAGTATGTCTTCGGCCTGAAGATCGAAAGCAATCTTTAGCTTGCGGAAGACCATGTTGTTGTTGAGGCGGGTCTCGATTTCCGGCGGCGGGCCATCTCGCTTACCGCGTTTGAAGGCGATCAGCCCATTGAGAAACGCGGCGAGCGATTCGTCGCTACATTCCTGAAAAGCGGGGTCGTCGTCTTTCTTGAGCCAGGCGGTCATGTCGCTTCTCTCTGCGACTTGGCCAGAACCTGCGTAAACGGCAACCATCGCGTTGTCGTCAAAGTCGAGTATGTAGCGAAGCCTGCGCAGGCAGTCGTTAGCTCTCAAGAGTCTTGCACACCAGATGGCGCCTCCGTGTTCGTCACATCATCACTCGCCGAGAGGCCAGGCACAGACTTAAGGAGCAGCCGCTCACCGTTAAACTCGATGACATCACCAGCGACGAGCTTGCGCCGCTTACGGGTTTCGACGTCACCGTTAACCAATACCTGACCGTCAGAAATGACCAGTTTCGCCTGGCCACCGCTATTCACCATTGCTTCGAACTTGAGCACTTTGAATAGCTCAACCGGTTCGCGGGACAGAACTACCTCCCGTGCACCGTCTTCAAGGGTCGAGCTTGGGTCAGTCATATCGATTCCAGTTGGCTCCGTGCTCGCTTGCGAGTACGTGCCGGGCCATAAAGAGCGCGCAACCTTAAACTATCGGGGCGAATGACCCCAGCGCTGCGTGACGTCGCCTGATCAGTCGATGCCTCCGCATGAGGACTTAGGTCGGCGAGGCACCGATCGAACCCGACGCGCCCCATTCTCGCAGCGACGAGGGGGCAGACAGCCTCAGTCCAGCTCCTGCGCGGCCAATTCCAGCGCTCTCTGCACGAGCGGCCCACTGACTTCGGGATCGAACAGCAACTTCAGCAGCCACATCATCTGCTTGGTTCGGCGTTGCTCATCAAACGTAATGCCGTCCTGCTGGATCAGTCCTTCCATCGCGAAGCGCACTACATCGCGGCGTAGATCAAACCCCGGCTCAGCTTTCACTGCCTCCGAGGCCAGCTTGTTCGCCATCTCGCGCCGCGCATGATCAAAGGATCTCATGGCAGGCTTGAATATCGCCTCGAGCTCAGGATCCGTACGTGCAGCCATTGCCAGCTCGGAGAAGGCAAAGAACTCGCGCGTCTCGAGTTGTTCGCGCTGGGAATCCACAGACCGAAACGGAAACGCCTCATCCCTGGGCAGGTCGATCTGCATCTCTTCCTGCATCGCGACTCGCCGACGAGTGACGTAGTACACGGTCGCTTCGATCAACGCGAGCCGGTTCGGGAAGTGATAGAGCATCGCTGCACGGGTGAGGCCAGCATACTTCGCGACGGTAATTGTGCTGGTCGCGTGGTAACCAATGGTGGACAGGCACTCGATGGTGGCTTCGAGGATACGTGTGCGGGTCGTACGGCTCTTGTTGAACTCATTCGTGCCAACCGCCGTGGGGTCCGGCAGTTCGAGCTCTAGGCTATCGGGTTCTTTGTTGGTCAAGGGGGACACCGGACAACGGGGCGGGGGAGTATGACCAACCCGCCCTCTCAACTGAACCCGAAGATTGTGTCCGTGCTTACTCGCGGGCGGGGCCGGTTCGCTC
>CAYGQC010000170.1:4760-7995 GCA_964351875.1 uncultured Pseudomonadales bacterium | reverse complement strand
GCCCTGGCCTTTGCCGGCGGGCATCGTCTTTCCCCAGTTGGCTTCTCGTACGACGCGGTTGATCACGTCTGCTGCTCGCCCGGTATTGAGCGAGCGGATGTTGCCTTCGTCGAACCAGCGTCGCTCGCCGAGAATCTCCAGCAGGAACTCCGCGTAGTCGCGCCCACCAAGGTGCGCCATCTCGGCCAGGAAGCTTTGGGTAACGAACGCATTGACGTTTGAGAACGGCGCGCGCCAGGGTCCAGCTGGTGTCCCGATTTCGAACCAGCTATCGGAGACACGGCCATTGTCGATATTCTGCAGCGGGAACTCGTTGTCCCTGAAACCAGAGCCCATTACCGGCGAGCCGTCCTTCTGCATGCCGATGTGGTGATTGTCGTAAGCGATGAGTTTGCCGGCCGGGTTAATGGCGGCTTTTACGGACTGGAAGCCGCCCACGCGATAGAAGTCGTGGCGCGTGTCGTCTTCTCGCGTCCAGGTTAGCTTGACCGGACGACCAACGCGCTTAGAGATCTCGGTGACTTCGCAGACGTACTCGCTGTAAACGCGGCGGCCGAAGCTGCCGCCCAAGCGCATCTGGTTCAGCGTGATTTGCTCTTCTTCCAACCCGAAGATTGCTTTCAACGGTGCATGGCTGCGCTCCGGAATCTGATGTGGCAGCCAGACCTCGAGACTGTCTTGTGCGCCGTCATCGCCAGCTTTGTAGTGCGCGGTGCAATTCATGGGCTCGAGCGTGAAGTGAGCCAGAAACGGGTATTCAAAGAACGCCGAGTGAACCGTGTTGTCTGGATCATTGAATGCGGCGTCGACATTGCCCTTGCTAAAGCGGGCTTCCTGCGGGCCATCGCTGGCGAGCGCTTTGGCCTGAACCACCATATCGCTCCACGAGTCTTTCGAGGCGTTGGTTTCATCCCACTCGGCCTGCACTGCCTTCTTGGCCTTGAAGACCGCGTGCGTGCTCGTGCCGACAATGGCAACGCCATCCAGTAGCTCCCGGGGGTTGCCGTTGCCTTTCACAGTGAATGCATCGGTCACGCCCGGCAGCTTTTTCAGCGCCTCGATGTTGGCGCTCTTGAGCGTGCCCCCGATGGCAGGACACTTGGTGTAGCTGGCGTAGAGCATGTCGGGAACGCGTGCGTCGATCCCGAACAGTGCGCTACCGGTCACGATGGAGTAATTGTCGACGCCGGTTACGGAGCTTCCGATCAGGGTGTAGTTTTCCCGATTCTTAAATCGGAGGGTTTCCGGATTGGGGACTTGCTGCTCGGCCGCGATGCGCGCGAGTTGAGCAAACGTGCGATAGCGGCCGGACGTGTGAATGATTTTGCTGTCTTCAGCGCGCAACTCTTCGGGTGGCACCTCCATCACCAGTGCACCGGCGCTGATCAGCATCTCTCGGGCGGATGCGCCCATCGTGCGCATCTGATTCCACGTCCTGGGCACGGTGGTCGAACCACCCGCGCCGATAGCGCCAAAGCGGTCGCTATCGATCGGTGACTGTTTGACCGTGACGTCTTCCCAGGCAACGCCAAGCTCTTCAGCGATGATCATGGGTAGTGCCGTCTTGATGCCTTGGCCCATTTCCGCGTTAGCGGAATAGATCGTGACTTTGCCGTCAGGATCGATCTGTACGAAAGCATTGAGCTCGCTGAAGTCGATTGAGGTGCTCGCATCCTCGGCGCTTGCTGTCGATGTAAAGCCAATGCAGAGCCCGCCACTGGCCACGGCGGTCAGTTTCAGGAAGCCACGACGACTGTGCTGGTTTTGCGCGCTCATGCCTGCTTCTCCGTTTGCTTGATAGTCGCGTCGTAGAAGCTAGCCGTCATTCGCCCCGCAGCGCTGTGTATCGCCGAGCGAATTCGGTTGTAAGTGCCACAGCGGCAATAGTTACCGGCCATCGCGGTATCGATCTCGTCATCTGAAGGAGATGGATTGCTGGCCAGCAGTGCAGCAGCGGACATGATTTGTCCAGCCTGGCAGTAACCGCACTGAGGCACGTCTTGTTCGATCCACGTTTCCTGCAGCGGATGTAGCTCACTCCCGTCCGCGAGCCCTTCAATGGTCGTCACGGGCTGAGTGCCGACGGCAGCCACAGGCAATGAGCACGAGCGCAGCGCAACGCCGCCGAGATGCACGGTGCACGCGCCGCACATCGCGATGCCACAACCAAATTTGGTGCCAACAAGCCCGAGTTCGTCGCGTAGCACCCACAACAGTGGGGTGTCTGCATCGGCGTTGACCGTCTGGTTCGTGCCGTTGATGTTCAATGTATAGCGTGGCATTGCGTGTCCTGTTGCATGAGTGCTTGGGTGCAAGAGAAATGTCGTTGTTGGCAACTCTAGCGCCAATTGTCGACAGGGTGTGCGCTTTAGAAATCCAAGGCGTTCGCCGATTCGGCCCAGGGCCCCGGGACGCCGTAGTGCACAACGAGGCGCAGGCCATCGAGCTCGGCCGCCTGCTCGGCGTTGACGTAGTGCATAGTTTCTAAGGCGCGGTGAGTGAGTGGCTAAATGCTACGACAAAGCGGGGACAGTTTTGCAGTCGATTTTTGCGGTCTTCGCTTTGACGACCACAAGGGGCGCCGTCGCGTTATGCTGAGCGCTGATTTTCTGGCGGCACATGTGCTGGCGGGTGGCTGTCGTGTTTGCCTGCCGCGTTATGCTTCGATCTCTTAACCTTGCAAAGAAGGCGCGGTGGAACCCGCGAATGGCTCTATGAAACTTTACTCCTCCCCCGGCGCCCCGAATCCCAGACGAGTCCTGATGTTTGCGGCCGAGAAAGGCATTGAACTCGACATCATCAACGTCGACATGATGAAGCGCGAGCAACGCTCCGAGGCGTTCGTACGCGACAAAAACCCGAGCGGCAAGATTCCTGTGCTAGAACTCGATGACGGCACCTGCATCGCCGAAACGGTGGCGATCCAGCGCTATCTCGAATCAGTGGCGCCGGAGCCGAACCTGTTCGGCAACGATCCTGTCGAGACGGCGCAGATCGAGATGTTTCACCGGTTTGTCGAGCTGGAGATGTTGAACCAGATTGGTGTGTCCTGGGTGAACGGCCCGATCGTTGCCAAGATGGGTTTGGTCGAGCCGATTGAAGCGGCCAAGAAACGCAGCGACAGCTTCGTGCGCAGCTTCTACAAACGATTGGATCGGGAACTGGGTGAGCGCAGCTACATCGCCGGCAATCGGTTCACCGTTGCCGACATCACCGCATGGGTCAGTATCGATTT
>CAYGQC010000170.1:0-4750 GCA_964351875.1 uncultured Pseudomonadales bacterium | reverse complement strand
CGAGCAGCGTGAGTTTTGGCGCGTTCAATAGGAGCGCTGGAAGCGTGGCGTTGGTTGCGTAACGGATGGTTGAGCGCAAAGACAGGGTAGACGCCTTTGCGGCGTCAATGCTCATTGGTTTCAGCATCCTGCTGGGCCTCAACCAGGCGCTGGTGAAGCTCGTTAACGCGGGCTTTGAACCGGTCTTTCAGGGCGGCCTGCGCAGCGCCTGCGCATTTTTTGTTGTGCTCATCTGGGCTCGAATGCGCTCGGTGCCGCTGAATCTGCGTGATGGTAGCTTGCCGTTTGGTTTGATTGCGGGGGTTCTCTTTGCGCTCGAGTTTGGTCTGGTGTTCGTCGCGTTAGACCTCACGACAGTCTCCAGGGTCTCCCTGTTCTTCTACACCATGCCGTTCTTTACGGCGGTTGGCGCGCACTTTCTCGTGCCCGGGGAAAGGCTTAGTTGGCTGTCCGCGGGTGGGTTGGTTCTGGCAATTGCGGGCGTCGCGTTGGGCTTGTCAGAGGGTGGCGCAGAGTCGGGCCATAGCTGGACGGGAGACCTTCTGGCGATTGGCGGAGCCATGGCGTGGGCTGGCATCGCGCTGGTGACTCGCATGAGCAAGCTCATCGAGAGTCCGTCGGAGCAAGTTTTGCTCTACCAGCTGTTCGTCTCGGCGATACTTCTTCTCGCGGTCGCGCCATTTGTTGGCGATATGGTTCGAGACGTGACGCCGGTCATCCTGGGCATCTTTGCGTTTCAGGTAGTCGCCGTAGCCAGCCTCGGCTTTCTCATGTGGCTCTGGGTGCTCACGGTCTACCCGGTAACGAACATGGCGGCCTATAGCCTGCTAGCGCCCGTGTTTGGTGTTTTCTTCGGCTGGCTCATCTTTGATGACCCGCTTACCTGGCGATTTGTAGCGGCGCTCGCGCTGGTCGCCTCAGGAATCCTGCTGATCAACCGGCGCTAGCCTCACTCTCTGTCCGGGTCGATGACGTTGTAGGCCTCGGCTACTTCGGCAACGGTCAGGATCTGACCGCTGCGCGACATCAGGTTTTCATCCAGCGCCAGCGCTGCGATGACTCGCCCTGAGAGACGAACAGACTGGGATACGGCGGGATCCATCGGCGGTAGCTCGCCGCGTTCGATCTGCTCGAGAATGAACTCGGTCTTTACTTTGGACGGTGATAGCGACAGGGCCGCACAGCCGAATTCTTTCATCTCCACAGCCATGTCCTGGGCCATTCGATCAACGCCGGCTTTGCCGACGCCGTACGCGGTGTTGAAGACGTAGCCGCGGCCACCGCGCGAGGAGATGTTGACGATTAGGCCGCCGGGATTGCGAGTGAGCAGTCCCGCGCCAAAGACGGACGTGCTGTAGTAGCCACGTAAGCCCACTCCACACTGATCGTCCCAGATGCTCATCGGGTGTTCCCAGAACTTGCCGCTGAAGGCCGGCGGGTTGGGGATCTGGTAGGCGTTGTTCACGAGGATGTCGAGCCGGTCCTGGTCTGACTCAATTCGATCAAACAGTGCTTTCACCTGTTCGTCGTCGTTGTGGTCGACCTGGCAGGCAATGCCTTTGCCGCCGAAGCGGTTCACCGATTCCGCGGTTGCCTCAATGGTTAGTGGCGTCGTTGTGCTGCCGCTGGTCCGTCCGGTGACATAGACGGTCATACCGGCTTCGCCAAGACCCTCGGCTATTCCCTTGCCGATGCCTTTACTGGCGCCGGTAACAACGGCGACTCGGTTTTTCAGACGGTCTTTCAGTTCCACGGGCTGGCGACTCCTTGCGTATCGAGGGTTTGATGATGGGAAAGTGTACCTATGTGCGCCAATCATCTCCGCATAGGCGGCAAGTGTTACCGATGAATCGACATGCAGGCGCAAATCAACCATAGTTTCAAGACAACACATCCTGGGGAGGATCTGATGTCCCGTTTGACGACTGCAGACGCTTCATTTGTTTACACGGAATCGATGAGCGGCCCGATGCACATCTCGTCTGTGATGGTGCTCGAGGGTGAGCTAGCCTATGAGCGGGTGTTCGAACACATTCAGGAGCGGTTGCATCTAATCCCGGCTTACCGCCGCAAGCTTGTCTCCGTACCGATGAACATCGCGCATCCTCGCTGGACTGACGACCCCGATTTCGATCTCGCAAACCATGTGTTGCATCGCCGTGTGCCTGAAGGCAGCTCACTCGAAGTCGGCTTCGACGAAGCGATCAGGCTCAACGAAGAAATGCTCGACCGCTCCAAGCCGCTTTGGAAGTTCGTCGTCATCTCCGGCGTGCCCAACCAAACCCTTATTCTGCAAGCCACTCACCACGCAATGATTGACGGCGCGTCTGGTGTTGAGCTGATTTCCATCATTTACGACCTGGACCCGGAAGGAACACCGGTACACGCACCGAATGAGCCCTGGCAACCGGAGCCCGAGCCCTCAGCAGGCGAGCTGTTCAGCGAAGCCATGCGGGACAATTTCGACAAGCTCGCCAAAACTGATTTGAGCCGGCTCAGTGGTTGGTCCGATCAGCAGCAGGCACTGATGGCTCGCGCGGCTCGTGTGGTCGCCAACTTTGTCGCTCGACCGGTAGTTACGGCTCCTTTCAACGCGGGCCTCGTAGGGCCGGAGCGCCGATCGCGCTGGCTGGAAAAGTCTTTCGGTGAGATCCGTGAAATTCGGCGCGCCTTGGGCGGCACAATCAACGACGTTGTCCTGGCGGTTGTCTCTGAAGGAGTCTCGCGCTACCTCGTTGCCAAAGGCGAGGCGGTGGAAGACCAACACATGCGCATCATGTGCCCAGTCAACGTTCGCACAGAGAGTAAGAAGGGGGCGCTGGGAAATCAGGTTTCGGCAATCTTTCCGGTGCTTCCGGCCTGGCCGATGGCGCTGGTGCAACGCTTGGCAGCAGTGATTGCTGAGACGGACCGTATCAAAGGCAACTCGGAAGCCCAGGCGTTGACCATGCTTCAGGACGCGGCGCCTGAGCCTTGGCCGGTTGGTATGTGGCCCACCCAGCTCGTGGGAAGTGCTTACGATCCGACGGCTGTCGCGGCGCGCATGCCGGCGCCGTTGTTGCCTGCAGGTATCCGGCCGCCGAATGTCGGATTTAACTTTGTCTG
Source organism: uncultured Pseudomonadales bacterium (assembly GCA_964351875.1). GTDB lineage: Bacteria > Pseudomonadota > Gammaproteobacteria > Pseudomonadales > Azotimanducaceae > JANSWO01. The sequence goes on along the minus strand of CAYGQC010000170.1, from coordinate 1,645 downwards.
CACAAACGTGCCCGGCGTGCAGGTGCCGCAGTATCTCTGCGGTCACGAAGTGTCGCACCAGATAGGTGTTTTGCTGCTGTCCGCTAACCTCGGCTTTGGGGTCACGATACTCAGCTACAACAAGAAACTGGTCTTTGGGTTTATCAGTGAGCCACGTTTGCTGCCTGACGTAGAGCGCATCCAGGAGCACTCGGAAGCTGCTTTCGAGGAGCTACTGGCCGCCGCCCGAGAGCGCGCCAGCGCGCTGCAGGCCTGACCCGAAGCTGCCCAAAAACAACCATCGAGTTTAGAAATTACCGGAGTCCGCCATGCCACTTGAACTGCCAAAATCCGTAGAGCTCCCTGATGGAAGCGCTGTTGAACTGCGCGGGATGTCGGCGAGCGATCGCGATGCGATGCTTGCGTTTGCCCGCGCGCTACCACCGGAAGACCTCATGTTCCTGCGCAAAGATCTCACTCAGGACAGCGTTGTTGACGAATGGGTGAGCAATATTCAGACAGGTTTTATGCATTCGATTGTCGCCTACGATGCAAACGGTTTGATTGGCTATTCCAGCGTTACTCGTAATCCAGTGTCGTGGACTCGACACGTTGGCGAGATACGGGTGAACGTATCTCCCGCCTATCGCTCTCGTGGACTCGGCCGGGTACTCACTACCGTGATTGTCGATACCGCGGCCGATTTGTCTCTGAGCAAGCTCACCGCTCACATGACCTCCGATCAGCACGGCGCTCAGGCGGCGTTCCGTCGGCTTGGATTTGTGCCTGAAGCGCTACTGGCTGACTACGTGCAGGACCGCAACGGCGCGACCCGAGACATGGTGATCATGTCGTTTGATCTGGAAGGCCACACCGATCAGGCCGGCAGCACACTGCGTCTTTAGCGGCCGGCGCGGTGGCGGTGGCCTACACGCTAGTCCAGCTTTCGGATCTCCAGAGCATTCGCGATGCGGCGCTCCGGTACTGCCGAGGTGTTGATCGGCTCGATGCCGCGCTCATGAAATCCGCATATTGGCCCGAAGCGACCGATGATCACGGCAGTTACTCGGGACCTGCTTGGCCATTCGTTGATCACTGCATGACGGCGCACCTGAAGTGGCGCGTCACCGCCCATCACATTACCAATCACGCCATCGAGCTGAGCGCTGACGGGGTAACCGCGAGCGGTGAGATCTACAACATCACCCATCTCTTTCAGGCTGACGCTGATGTGCTCGATACGTGGCACGGGCGTTACCTCGATGCCTACGAGAAGCGTGGCGACGAGTGGCGAATCATCAAGCGGGTCTGTGTCCACGAAGGCACTCACTCAGCATCGATCCGAGCGATGGATATCGCCGCCGATGCGTTTGCCAGCGGTAGTATTGATCGCGGAGTGCCAGCTCCGCTCGGCGTGATACCGGGTCGCTGACGCTGCAGGCACCTCTGCACGCCATGGCACACGAATTGCTAAATCCTGCGTGTCATCGACAATTCCGGATTGCCAGGGCCCATTGTTAGTGGTTTTGGTCATTTGGTGGCGAAAAACGCCAAATCTGACGAATCAGGTGTCGATCCATCGAGGAGATAAAACGTGTTGGAAGTAGGCGGCCTCCTGGGCCTGATCGGGCTAATTCTCTGGGTCTGGGCTCTGGTAAAGATTGTC
>CAYGQC010000169.1:0-8085 GCA_964351875.1 uncultured Pseudomonadales bacterium | reverse complement strand
GTCCTCCGCGCTCAGCGACAATTTCATGTCGGCGGCGTCGCCATCGAGGCGCGGAAAATCGGCTGGTGGCAGTGTGGCGAGCGTAAACCGGCTCCGTCCTGAGCGAACGGTCGCACGATCTCCCTCAACGGCAACGGTTACGTCCGACTGATCCGGCAGGCTGCGCCAGATATCCGCGAGCTTGCGTGCCGGCAGCGTTGCCTCGCCTGGTTGGGTTACCTCAACATCCGTGACTCGAACGGAAAGCTCAACCTCGAGATCCGTACCGGTAATGGTGACGGCGCCTTCTTCCGCAACCACAAGCAGGTTTGATAAAACGGGGAGGGTCTGGCGTCGCTCGACAACGCCCGTTGCAAGCGTGAACGGTCGAAGCATGGCATCACGCGAGGCGGAAAATTTCATCATCACTTCCTGAACATTGAGACCGATGTGTTGGCCTTATGGTTGCCTCTGCTGCGGCGTCAGATGCGCCGCACAGACGAGGCAGACAAGGCAACTTCTCGATTTGCCTCGCAACCGTACTCTACCTCGCGCTGAGCAATGCGTCAGTAGCCGACAATCAAAGACGTACAGAAAGGCATGTTAAAGGACCCACGCCGATAATCGCCGCCATCTCGGCCATCGCGGCCATCGCGAACATCGAGGCGGCTGATGAACGAGCCCTCGCTCTGGCCGACACCCGGCGCGCGGCGCTTACTTAAGCCGTTAGCGCCGCCTTCAATTTGCAGTAGGCATCATCGAGCTCTGGAAGCTCTTCCCTTAACTGAACCACCTTTCGGCAGGCATGCATGACCGTTGTGTGGTCGCGGCCGCCAAACGCATCACCAATTTCCGGCAGCGAGTGTTTAGTTAACTCTTTGCATAACGCCATGGCTATTTGCCGAGGCCGCGCCAGCGCTCGATTACGCTTGGGTGACAGCAGGTCCGACACTTTGAGGTTGAAGAACTCAGCTACGCTGCGCTGAATGCCGTCGATTGTGACGTGACGTTCGTGTGTGACGAACAGGTCTCGAAGCGCCCGCCGGACTTGCTCAACGGTAATCCTGGATCCGCTGAACGACGCATTCGCCATCACTCGCGTAAGGGCACCTTCGAGCTCGCGCACGTTCGTGCGAATTCGTTCTGCTATATAGAAGGCAACTTCTGTATCGAGAGAGACGCCGTGGCTGGCCGCTTTGTTGATCAGGATTGCCGCGCGCGTTTCCAGATCCGGGCGCTCAACTTCGGTGGTCAGGCCCCAGACAAAGCGCGACTTCAGGCGCTCCTCAAGGCCCTCAATTTCGCGAGGGTAGCGATCACAGGTCAGCACCATTTGCTTGTCACGCTCAATCAGAGCGTTGAAAACATGAAAGAACTCTTCCTGGGAGCGGAGCTTGTTCGCAAAGAACTGAATGTCGTCGATCAGTAGCGCATCGACCGAGCGGAAGTAGGCCGTAAACTCAGCCATCGTTCCGGTTCGCAGTGCCCTCACCATATCCTGCACAAATCGCTGGGAGTGCAGGTAGACGATCTTCGCATTCGGGTCTCGCGCACGAAGCGCATTACCAACCGCGTGCATAAGGTGAGTTTTGCCGAGACCGACACCCCCGTAGAGCAGCAGTGGGTTATACCCGCGCCCCGCGCTATCAGCCACCCGAAAGGCCGCCGCTCTGGCCATCTCGTTAGATTTGCCTTCAACGAACGAGTCGAACGTGAAGTCCGGGTTCAGCTTCGCCGAACGATCCTGATCACTGCGCTCATCGCGACCATGGCGCAGAGGCCGTATCGGCGCTGATGTTGTCGATCCTTCCGAGCCTGCCTCATCACCGCCGACCTCGACCAGCGCTACACAGGCAAGAGATCGGCCCAGTATACGATCGATCGTTCGTTGTACGAGCTCGAGGCCGCCGCTCGCAAACCAGTCCAGGACGTACCGGTTAGGCACTAGAAGTAACAGGTTGTCCCCATCCGGCACAGGCTGCCCAGACTGCAAATAGGTTGAGAGGTCAGCGCTGCCGACCTCTTCGGCCAGCAAGCCCAGAACCTGGTGCCACAAAAAGTCGACGCAGGCGGCGTCACTCAAATCGCGCGAATCGCCGTGCTCATTGGCGGGTGCCGTGTTCATCGCATGTCGACGAACGGCCGACAGACCCACCTCCGCAGCCTCACGTGAGTCCGGCTGGCGCTGTGAATCGCGCTCTAGATGGCGCAATGCACCTGTCTCCACTGTGATCTTATGATTTTGAGCGCTGTTGTCAGCGCCCCTCGCATCCGACTTCGTGCTACGTCGAGGCGGCATTGCGGCCGTGTCACCTGGCTGCTGTCGATCAGCAGGTGATGCACTCGATGAGTCAACTTGTTCTTGCGGGCGCTGTTGCCAGCGCTTGTCTTTGGAATCCACCGAACGCCTTCCCCCGTGTCGGTGCTAATAATGTCTGAGAGCTTCTGCGGCAGCCGTAAAACTGACTCGCAACAACGGTCTTTACCGTCGTATCTCGATGAGGCTCTCAATGTCCGTGTCCCGGAGGTGATCCGGTTATTCTTCGGCTGGCTGTCCAGCTCTGCTTTCTTGTCCGGCCTGCTTGGCGACTCCCGGTTCTGTGTTCTTTGCACCGTACGTTCGAGCGGCCACGGCCATCGTGACCACTTGCTCACTTGCTTGTTCGCCGACTCGCGGAAAGGTTCTAACCAACCAATCCGACAGCATTATCCTCGCTAACCATCGCCGCTCTGCAGCGCGGTAAATATTGCTCGCAAACACAGACCACCTGTCCCGGGCTCTTCAGTCTCTTCAGCAGCTTCAGCAGCTTCAGCAGCATCGTGCTGGCTTTGTTTACGTAAGACGGTGGCGCGCCACTTGCGATGGTCTCTTATTGTCCCTATGGCTTCTCTTCCGATGGGCTCCTATACCTTAGGAGCCCATCGGAGCCCTTAAGATAGCTAAAGGGCATCGCTGCAAACGGTTCCCGAAGGGCCGGTTTGCGCGCTTTTTGCTCTCAGCGAGCGGACGAGTATTCTAGAGGCACGCCTCCTTTGAGCGCCATCAGAAAACAAAAAAAAACCAGTGTTTTTACTGATTTTCCGGCAGATCAGTGGCTTACGATCAAAATGCCATTCACCTGGGTGCTATCGGCATCTGTGAGTAACCTGTGGAAGAATGTGTGTACTTCCTGAGGGTCTGTCAGGGACAGAATGTGCCTGGGCATAAGTTGGCTGTTTACACTCGACACATACCGTACATATCCCACACTAACCCACCACGTTGTCCACTCAACAATCGCCCCGCCAGGCCATGTCGCACAGCGATGGCGGTTAGTTACTCACAGAAATGATCGCGACCAACAAGTAACAACAACAATCTATTTCTAATAACTAAACTAATACTACTTAGTCGCCGCGTTCGTCAGGCGAGGCTACTCGTTCAGTTGCATCGGTTACAGACCGAGCAGAGCGAAATTAAAATGTGGGCTGGTTAAGCGTGCCTGCCGTAGCTGCTCATTCAGGCTGACCGTCCGAATGAGCGTTGCCAGTGTGACTGAGCCAAGTCGCTTGTGCTGACGTTTGTGCAGACGTTTGTGCTCTGCTGACTAGCACTTGTGCGACCAGGTGGTCGAGCAGCGCGCATCGGTTATTGACTCACCGCCCTGACGTCCCTAGAATCGCGCACCCCTTGAAGCCGACCTCCGCCAGCGGAGCGCTCGAGGACGATAACGAGACTATTTGATCAAGTCCTGATCAAGCCCTGATCAATCGGAGCGGACATGAAACGCACATATCAACCCAGCAATCTCAAGCGAAAGCGTACTCATGGCTTTCGTGCCCGGATGGCAACCAAGGGTGGCCGCGCGGTACTCAACGCTCGTCGAGCGAAAGGCCGTAAGCGCCTGTCGGTCTAACCAGACCGAGGAAGACGCCCGCGGCGCATGCTCTGCGCCGCACCGTTAACTCTTTGTCGATCTCGTACCGTATCGCGCTGCACCAGCCGCCGACATCAGCGAGCAGGATCGCTCTAGCACTTCTCGAGCACTGAAGGGGTGTTCATAGCCCTGACCCTTTCGCGACTAATTCAAAATCAATCCCCGTCGGGCTCGATCTAGGCGCTCCAGTCTGCATACTGCGTCGACGTAACACCCACAGCCTGGCTAGATGTCGTGACAGCGTTCGCCTACCCAAACACCCTGCGGCTCTTGCACAAACGCGACTTCGATCGAGTCTTCCGGTCTCGCACTCGCAGGCGTCTCAAAGGACGTTACCTCACCGTGTTTGCTCTGCCTACCATTGAGGCGAACCCCAGGCTGGGCCTGGTGATTGCCAAGAAGCGGGCACGTCGAGCGGTGGATCGAAACCTGGTCAAGCGGTTATGCCGAGAGTGCTTTCGGCAACATCGTGGCCACCTCGATTCGATGGATATCATCATTCAGCTCGCGCAGCTTGGGCCCAGGCAGGCGCTGGCAGAGGAACTGGTCGAGCTCTTCGATAAGCTCGCGACCACCGGCGGCGTGCCCTCGGCGCGGCCAGAGCGAGAGGCCCCTTGAGCGTCATCGAGCGAGCTAAATACTGGCCTCGGCGGGTGCTTATGGGGCTCGTTCGTGGCTACCAGCTCAGTCTCAGCCTGCTCATCGGCCGTCAGTGCCGCTTTCATCCCACCTGTTCGCATTATGCAATGACAGCGCTCGAACGCTTCGGCGCGCGCCGCGGGTCTATTCTCGCTGTCAAACGAATAGCTCGCTGTCACCCCTGGCATCCCGGCGGGATTGACGAAGTCCCACAACGGGACCCCACTTCAAGCAGCGATAGACAAGCCCCCTCCGAGCCTGACAACCACGTACAATGCGCGGCGCCCGGAATCTCGCTTGCCGAGTCCTGTGACAACCAGACCAGACATTGAGGCCTGACCAACACCATGCTCCCCGCTGAAGTACAACGCATTATCCTGCTGGTAGGCCTGCTCGCGACGGCTTACCTGATGATCCTGGCCTGGAACGAGGACTTTGGCGCGTCCACACAGACGGTTGTCCGTACCGATGCGCCGACGTCTGTTACAACGCCCGGATCCGACCTTCCAGCCGTTGAGATGGTCGCGCCGCAAACGAGCGCAGCCGGTGATCTGCCGGACGAGTCGTTGTTCAGCGACGCCCCGGCGCAGACGACTCAACCCGCATCTGCCACGGCCGACGCTGGCCGCTTGATCAAGGTTCGCTCGCAAACCCTGGTGTTGTGGATTGACCAGCTCGGTGGCGACATTGTCCGGGCCTGGCTACCTAAACACCCGGTCACGATTGACCAACCAGACACGCCGATGCAGATTCTCGAGCGCGCGCCGGGCAAGCTCTACATTGCCCAAAGCGGGCTCGGTGGCCCGGATGGCACCGACAAAGGTGGCAACCGCCCCAACTATCGCCTGCCCGCCGAAGTCGCCGCCCAACTCGACGGCAATACCCTTGATCTTCCAGAGGACGCGCCTTTTGTGCTGCCGCTTGTTGCCGAGGTTGACGGCGTAGTCGTGGAAAAGCGGTTCACGTTTACGCCCGACAGCTACCTCGTTGGCGTTGAACATCACGTGCAAAACCGCCGCAGTCAGCCGTTTACCGCCGGCCTGTTCGCTCAGCTCAAACGGGATAATCACGAACCCGATGGCACGTCGAGCTTCACGCTTGGCCCGCAGCCTTACCTGGGCGCGGCTGTTACAACCGATGTGGAGCGTTATCAGAAAGTCGAATTTGATGATCTTGAGGACGGCGAAACCTTCTCAGATAGTGTCGACGGTGGCTGGGTCGCCATTCTGCAGCACTACTTCATCAGCGCCTGGGTCGCGCAGCCCGATGAGCGTCACAAGCTGTTCGGTTACGAGCGCGATGGCGTCCATTTCATTGGCTATACCGCGCCCTACAAGACCATCGCTCCAGGTAGTTCGGACTCCTACAACGCCAGCTTCTATGTTGGTCCGAAGGATCAGAAAGTCCTCGAGCAGATTGCGCCGAACTTGAACCTTACCGTCGACTACGGCTTCCTGTGGTGGCTGGCCGTGCCGCTGTTCAACCTGCTGGATTGGCTGCACGACAACATTGCGCCCAACTGGGGTGTTGCCATCATGTTGCTGACGCTCATGGTGAAGATTGTGCTGTATCCGCTGTTTAACACCAGTTTCCGCTCCATGGCCAACATGCGTCGCGTTGCCCCGGATATGAAGCGGCTTCAAGAGCGCTATGCGGACGACCGCCAGAAGCTGTCCCAGGAAATGATGGCGCTCTACAAGCGGGAGAAGGTGAACCCATTGGGTGGCTGTCTGCCGATGCTATTGCCAATGCCGATCTTCCTGGCTCTGTACTGGGTGCTGTTCGAAAGCGTTGAGCTGCGCCAGGCGCCGTTTTTCCTCTGGATAAACGATCTCTCCGTGCTCGATCCATACTTCGTGCTACCGCTGCTGATGGGCGCGTCGATGTACATCCAACAGCTGCTATCGCCAGCGATGGGTGATCCCATGCAGGTGCGGATGATGCGGCTCATGCCGGTGTTCTTCACGGTGCTGTTCCTGTTCTTCCCGGCCGGTCTGGTTCTCTATTGGCTCGTGAACAATGTGCTGTCGCTGGCACAGCAGTATTGGGTCAACCGCCAGTACGATACCGCCGCCAGCAAGGCCTAGCTGCGCGCGGTGCCCGAACCAGCGGACAGCGGCGCGGAAATCTCTTTAGCTGATGGCGACACCATCGCCGCTATCGCGACCGCGCCAGGCATGGCGGGCGTGGGCGTTGTGCGGGTGTCCGGCCCGCGTGCGGGTCAGATTGGTCGCGCGCTTCTAGGTGGCCTGCCTCTAGCCAGGCGAGCGAGCCTGCGTCAGCTCAGCGATCCGAACACCAGCGAGTCTGATCAACCGATAATCGATGAAGGCATCGTGCTTTGGTTTCCGGGGCCGAACTCATTCACCGGCGAAGATGTGTTCGAGTGGCAGGGCCATGGTGGTCCGGTTGTGCTGCAACTGGTTCTGGACGCCATGCGCGGGCAAGGTGCGCGGCTGGCTAGGCCGGGCGAGTTCAGTGAGCGTGCGTTTCTCAATGGACGAATGGATCTGGCCCAAGCCGAAGCGGTCGCTGATCTTATCGCCTCGGCGTCCGCGAGCGCAGCGCGTGGCGCGATGCGCGCACTGCGAGGGGAATTCTCTGACCGCGTCAATGCCCTCGTTACGGATCTCACGGCGCTGCGCGTACTCGTTGAAGCGACTGTCGACTTTCCCGACGAAGATATCGATGTCATTGAGTCCCACGATGTGGTCTCGCGCATTGTCGAACTGGCCGCCAATCACCGCCAGCTCATTGCGAATTCCCGCCAGGGGCGATTGCTTGCCGAGGGTGTGTCCGTGGTTCTTGTCGGCGCGCCAAACGTCGGCAAATCCAGCCTGCTCAACGCCCTGCTGGGAAGTGACCGGGCAATCGTCACTGATATCCCGGGCACTACCCGCGATCTGATTGAGGCTGATCTGGTGCTCGATGGCATGCCGGTTCGTTTGGTGGATACGGCCGGATTGCGTGCCAGTGAAGACCCGGTCGAGTCGGCTGGCATTGCGCGAACCCAGCAAAGGCGGGCGCAGGCGGACCTGGAGATTGTTGTGCGCTCGCCGGATCAGCATTGGGCCGATGAGCACTCGGTCCATGCCGCGCCCATGACGCTGACGGTGATCAACAAGAGTGATCTGATTCCTGCTGAATCGCTGCGAGACCCCGACACTGTCTATGTCTCGGCCCTCAATGGCACTGGTCTCGATACGCTCCGCCGTGAAATTGCCAAGGCGGTCGGCCGCGAACCAGGCGAGGGTCAATTCACCGCGCGCCAACGTCACCTTGATGCGCTGGATCATTCAGTCGCCGCGCTTGAAACTGCGCTTGAGAACATTGATGCCCAAGCTGGCATCGAGCTTGTCGCAGAAGAGCTGCGCCTCGCCCAGGACGCGCTTGGCAGCATTACCGGCCAGTTCAGCGCCGATGATCTGCTGGGTGAAATTTTCGGGAGTTTTTGTATAGGTAAATGACGATGCCTGTTGGCACCGCCAACAGGCATCGTCATTGCGTATGTGGACTCCTCCATATCTGCAAGGCTTTTTGGTCAGGACGG
>CAYGQC010000168.1:0-8139 GCA_964351875.1 uncultured Pseudomonadales bacterium | reverse complement strand
TTGGATCGAACGCGTGCATGAAGACCCAGGTGTTGTCTCGACCGTAGTTTAGAAACGCGCCGCTTGCGTCAGGCGACAGACAGAAGTACAGAACGCCTGGAGCTGCGCCCGTGAGTGCGAGCAGATCCGACTCGAAGTGGATCATTAGGTTGTTGGCGAGCACATCTGGCCCATCCATATCGATGCCGAGCATCGAACGAATGCTCGAACCGGCGCCGTCGGCGGCGATTACGTACGGAGCCCTCACCGCCATCGGCTCATTAAACGCATTCGCGTCAAAGCGAACCTCTACATAGTCGGCTGACTGCTCCAACTCAATGGCTCGCAAGCCTCGTAGCAGTGAGACCCCTCGTGCCTTGGATAGCTGCTGGCTGAGCATCGCCTCGAACGCCGGTTGGCTGATGTTGACCAGCGGCCAGGGCGTGTGGGTCTTCGCGAGGTCGTCTTGCCGCTCATAGGGGAGGCTGCCGAACCGGGTGCCGTTGAGCACGTCGACGAAGTGCACCTGGCCGGCGAGGTCCCGGTGAGCGCCGCGGCGGTGCACCTCGTTTGCGGAGACGCCTAGGCGATGGCAGATCTCAAGCGTTCGTGGGTTGACCGCGTGTGCCTTGGGGGCATCGAGACGATCTAGCCGCTGGTCGATCAGCGCGCATCGGATGCCGGCCGAACTGAGCGATAGGGCGCTTATGAGGCCGATCGGCCCGGCGCCGACGATCAATACCTGGGTGTTGGTCATGATAGTGACGATGTGTTAAAAAATGAGAGTAAATATAAAAATAGTTGACTCGTCAAGTACTGAAACCTAATCTTGCGGCATGCAGAACTACTTCCACACCCAAGCGCTCGGGTCGAACAAGCGAGATCGGACGCGCAACTTGTTGATCGATAGCGCGATAGATGTGTTTGCTGACAAGGGCATCGAAGACGCAAAAATTCAGGAGATTACGGCGTCTGTGGGGCTATCAAACGGCACGTTCTACAACCATTTCACGGATAAGGATGAATTGGCCCGGGCCACGGTTGACTCCATCATGGTTGCGATTGCGGAGCAGATTGACGAGCGCATGTCGTCCCTGGAGCAGGGTGTACAGCGGGTCGTTGTCGCGACACGATCGGTGTTGCAGGCAGCACTCGTCGAGCCGGCGTGGGCGCATGTGATCGTCGCTCAGTATCACCGGCAACCCAGTGCCGACTCTGAGGGCTTTCGCTACCTGCGCGCGGATCTACAGCGGCTGATCGCCCAGCGCCGGTTGCCGACAGTGGTCGACGATCTGTTGGTCGAGCAATGCGTTGCGCTGCTTATGGTGTCCCTGCGACGCATGCTTTTGGACGGTGGCAGTGAAGCCGTGTTGGCGCGAACCTGCGAAGGGTTGTTGAGGCTCGCGGGGCTCACCCCGGATCAGGCGCAACGGGAGCAGATCAAGGCAGCCGCGAAGGTGCCGTCGCAGCTGGGGCTAGACAAGCTCTCGGCGCGCTAAGACTCCGGCGCCCTGGCAACTTCATATCGACTAACGACGCCTTCAAGCCAGTTAGGGTCCCTGCACTCTGGTTGCGCCACATATCGGCATCCTTTCGATCCTGAAGTAATGGTGCGCATTAGACGTTAGAATCTCGGGATCACTAACGAGGCGCGACGAATGCAAGTCACCAATAAAGTTGTCCCCAGCAAAGAACAAATGAAGGGCTTTCTGGAACCGGGCCACGATGGCGCGATCTACATGCTCAACCTGCTGAAGTTCAAGGAGCAAGCTGAGTACGAAGATGGCCGCGCAACGGACCTCACAGGAGCCGAGGCCTATGCGATCTACGGCGGCGAGGTGGTCCGGCACCTGGCGATAGTCGGCGGCGCTCCGATGTTTTCAGCCCAGGTCGAGCGGTTGATGCTGGGCGAAGTGGAGGAGCTTTGGGACTCTGCCGCGATTGCGATGTACCCGTCGCGCCAGGCGATGATGGAGATGATGAGCTCGCCAGACTACCAAGCCTCAGCGGTTCATCGCACGGCGGGACTGGCCGGACAGCTCAACATCGAGCTCGTTGAACCCATGGGTGTTTGGCTCATGCAGCAGTCAGATCAGTAGCGAGGGTCGGAGACTATGATGAAGTGGATTGGCCGGATCGCCGTGTTGCTCGTGGTGCTTGCTGGGCTGGCTTGGTTCTTTCGAGTCGAGCTCGCGCTGTTCGGGGTCAACCGCATGATGGCGTCGCGAATGGACATAGGACCGACCCAGGAGATCGTCTGGTCGACCGGCGCAGATCCCCAGGACCGAGAACTTGCGGATCGCCCGCCCAACATCGTGCTTATCCTGGCCGACGATCTGGGTTGGAATGACCTATCGATGAACGGGCCAGACCCGACGGCGCAAACCCCGAGCATCGACGCGCTGGCAGCCGAAGGCGTGACCTTTACCCAGGGTTACGCCGCCAACGGTACGTGCGCGCCGTCGCGGGCCGCGCTGATGTCGGGCCGCTACGGCACACGTTTTGGCTTTGAGTTCACACCAACACCCCCAAACATGATTCCTGTCTTGGGGTTGATAACCCCGACGATCGACCGGCCGTTGCTGCCGCCGGGATATCGAAACAGCGAAGCGACGGATCTCGAGTTCGGCGAGATGGGGATGCCGCCGTCGGAGATAACGCTGGCTGAGCTGCTGGCTGATCAGGGTTACCACACGGTTCACATCGGCAAATGGCATCTCGGCGGCGCGGAGCAGGGCATGGCCGCTCACAACCAGGGCTTTCATGAGAGCCTGCTGATGGCCAGTGGCCTGTACGGGCGCAGTGACGATGAGGACGTGATACAAGCTCGACAGGATTTCGACCCGATCGATCGGTTCCTCTGGGCTGCGATGAGCTTCGCGGCGAGCTTTAATGGTGGGCCGGCGTTTGAGCCACCCAAGTATCTGACCGACTACTACACCGACGAAGCGATCAAGGTGATCGAGGCAAACAAGGACCGCCCGTTCTTCTTATACCTCGCGCACTGGGCTCCGCACACGCCGCTGCAGGCCAGCCGTGAGGACTATGATGCGCTGTCCCATATCGAGCTGCATCGGGAGCGGGTTTACGCCGCGATGATCCGCGCGCTCGATCGTGGTGTCGGTCGGGTGATGGACGCTCTCGAAGCCAATGGCTTGGATGACAACACGTTGGTGATGTTCACCTCGGACAATGGCGGAGCAGGCTACATCGGCTTGCCTGATGTGAACTCGCCGTATCGCGGCTGGAAGATCACGCTCTTCGAAGGTGGTATCCGAGTCCCGTTCTTGGCGCGTTGGCCCTCGACGTTGCCAGCGGGTGCAACCGTTGACTCTCCCGTTCACCACTTCGACATTTTCGCCACGGCGGCGGCTGCCGCGAGCGCGGCTCTGCCCTCAGATCGTGTGATCGATGGCATCGATCTCACTGAATTCGTGCTCACCGGTGCAGACGCGACGGGGCCTGCGCACGATTACCTCTTCTTCCGAAGTGGCGCCGCCCAGGCGGTTCGCGATGAGCGTTGGAAGCTCATGGTCAGCGCGCCGCAGGATCGCCCGCGCAAGGAGTGGTTGTTTGATATGAGCGCAGCGGGTGAGTGGGCGAATCGTATCGACGAGCACCCAGAGGTTGCGGACCGTTTGCGCACTGAACTTGCTGCACATAACGATGAACAGGCTCAGCCTAGATGGCCGTGGACGGTGACATCGGCGCATAACGTCGATCGTGATCTGTCGCAGGAAGATCAGCCCGAAGATGAGTACGCGTACTGGAGTAACTAAAACTAAGAACTTTGGGGACCGGACCAATCGGACCTGGCACTTGGTCCTGTCCCCGGCTCAAATGCGTGCTAGCACGCGCATCACCGCGGCGGCAATCTCGTGGGGTACCTCTTCCTGCAGGAAGTGGCCTGCCGGGGTTTCAACAACCGGCGCATCGGGGAAATTGGCCTTCATCTGCGGCAGCGCTGCGCCAAGGATGGGGTCATTCATCCCCCAGACGATCTCGGCGGGGACATCCAACCCTTCAACGTACTGTTCGATGATGCGCATCTGTGGCGTGCTGGGGTGATCGGGACCGTCCGTCACCATGCGCATCAGCGCCAGTGGTGCTTTGCTGTTGCCGCTCTCCAGGACAGGGCGCCCGTACAGTTCTGACACGGCCGGTGGGATCGAGTTTGGGTCACCCTGCATGTTGGGTAGTTGCTCGAAGATCGATGCAACCACTTCCAGCAATATTTCGCCCACGATGGGTGTTTTAACCGTGGCGTGCGCAGAGGAAAGATCCATGGGCGCTGTTGGCGCATTGAATCCGGTGTTCATCGCCACAACCCCTTTCAGCACACCGCGCGATCTAGCTAACGCGCCCATGCCTACGGGTCCACCCCAGTCCTGGCCGACGTACACCAGCTCGGCCAGCTCAAGCTGCGCCAGGACGCTCGCCATCCAGCGCGTGTGATTATCCAGTGTGTGTTCGCTGGCCGGAACCTTGCTCGAGAAACCAAGGCCGGCCATCGTCGGCATGATCAAGCGCACTTCATCTTTCGGTAGGGCGGCCGCCACTTTGCGGTATAGAAAGCCAGAGGTGGGGTTGCCATGCTGAAGGTAAACGGGAAAACCGCTGCCTGTCTCAAGCACGTGGATCTTAATGCCTGGCGCGACCTCCACCAGGTAACTCTTGTAGTCAGCATCAACAAAAGCAGCTGCGTAAGCCGGCAGCGGAAAGGCTTCGAAGGAGCCCACGTCCAGTTCAATCGTGCCCTCGCCGACTGGGGTCACAACCTCGCCGTCACGGGTAACGATCAGAACCGCGATCAACGCGGCCAATACAGCAACGCCCAGAAGGATCAGAACGATTTTTTTCAAGGTCATGCTTGTCTTTCCTCTCGGCGTTTATCAGGACACAACCCAGTGTCAGCTTGAGGTGGTCCTGGCACCTGGTCCTATCCCCTGGCTAGTGCTTGCGGCGCGCGCCAGCAGTGCAATCACGCCGCACCAGAAGGCTATCCACAGCAGATAGATCAGGATATCGCCGGGCGGGTTGTTGAACTGATTCAAGAAAAACGCTCGGGAAACGGTCCAGCACACCCAGAACGTAAGGAGTCGTCGCGGCTGCCGCAAACCGAGGAAAAACCAGGCGATGGTGCCGGTGATCGCGAGCGTCATCAGTTGGGTGAGCGGTACCGTTAGCAGAAAAAAGCCGTTGCCGGTGATGTCCCAGCTCGTGGGCGAATACGGCACAACGACATTAAGGAACAATAGGTCTTCCAATAGACCGTTAAACAGCCCCAGAAAGACGATGCCGATCCAGCCGAGAACGATTTTAACTTTGCTCATGAGGTAACTCTCCGTGGTGCGGGCGAGATTGCTGGCGACTAGTCGTCGCCAGCTTCGCCCACAAGGTTTCGGACCTCATCCAGAACTTCTGACCAGTCGGCGCGCGACCGATACCCCTGTTCCGCCCACTTGGCGAGAATCTCGCCGTCAGGTGACAGCAGCACAACCCCGGGATGAGGAATTCCGTAGGCGAATGTGCCCGGGCCGTAGTCCTCGTTGCGAATGCCCCAAGCCTCCACGTGCTGGCGATCGATGTCTCGAAGTACTGGAAACTCGATGGCCCACTTCTCATCGAACGCATCGATGATCTCTTGCTTGTCATAGGTCATGCCAACAACGTTAACGCCGGCTGACTCGAACTGGTCTCTCATATCATTCAGTTTCACGAACTGACGTATGCAGAAGGGTCACCAATCGACGGATCGATTGAACACAAACAGCAGGCCGTTGCTGCCTCTGAGTGTCGCCAGCGTATGTGCGTTGCCGTCCTGGTCAGTGCCTTCCAGAAGCGGAGCGGTGGTGCCGACGCTGGGACCCCAGGCCGCTGCATACTCCGATTCTGCGGAGGCAGTGAGGGCGAAGCCTCCGAAGAGAATTGCCAGCAGTCCAAATTTGAACCTACCGGGTTGCCGAGCGAGATATCTGTTTGTGGCCATCGTGACCTCCTGCGATTGAACTTGAGAGCCTGCCATGCCCGGGAGCGCCGCGCACCCGGAATCACCAAGCAAAGCTTTAATGTACTCTATTAATTTGTTCTACTGGTTGTCCAGTGGGCATGACCTCGAGTGCCCGCAGTGTCGTCGTTCAAGGAGGCGTTTATGACCGAACCAATCGATGTGTACTGGTCGTTTCGCAGCCCGTACTCCTATCTCGTCACGCCGGATCTGCTACGCCTGCGCGAAGACTACGACGTGGTAGTGCAGATGCGCGTTGTTTATCCCATAGCGGTTCGAGATCCGGACCTGCTTTTTCAGCCGGGCCAGCAAAACAAATCCCGCTATATCGTTCGCGATTCCAAACGGCGTGCAGAGTTTCTTGGTCTTCGATTCACCCGGCCCCAGCCCGATCCGATCGTCCAAGATCCTGAGACCATGCGCGTGGCAGCTGAGCAGCCCTACATCCACCGGCTCAGTGCACTGGGTGTCGAGGCGCAGCGTCGCGGGTGCGGTGTCGAGTTCACTACCCATGTCTCGACGATGATCTTTGGCGGTACCGAGGGTTGGAATACGGGGGATCACCTGGCCAAGGCCGCGGCTCGTGCCGGTTTGGATCTGGCCGAGCTTGACGCCGCGATCGATGGGGGCGACCAGCTCGCCGAGGTAGAGCGCAATCAGGAGGCGCTTGCCAATGCCGGCCACTGGGGGGTGCCGACTATGGTGGTTCGTGGCGAGCCCTTCTTCGGTCAGGATCGAATCGACACGTTGCGCTGGCGGCTGGATCAGTACGGCCTCGCACGTGGCTGAGTGACCGCTTGAGGCCAGACAATCGACTAATGAACCACCTCGTGTACTGTAAATGGAGGCTCCGATGAAAAGGACTGTTCAAGGCGCGCTGTTGCTTCTGCTCGCTGGGCTCTCACCGCTCGTGCTCGCCAGTGAACTGTCGGGTCTTTGGAAGATAACTGGTCAACCGGTGTGGATAGAAGTCACGAGTGAGGCTGGAGTGAGTCAGGGCGTTGTCCGGCGCAACGATGTGAATCCCGACGCCGTAGGGCGAAAGCTGCTGAAAGGCATCCGTGTCGACGAGTCAGAAGCCGGTCGTTGGTCAGGCCAAGTGTTCGCCGCGCGCCTCGGTGAGTTTCGAGATGCGCAGATCGCTCTCCCTGAGACGGACCAAATGGAAATCACCGTCAAAGTAGGCTTTATGAGCCGGTCGATTGTCTGGGCGCGAGTGACCGAGCTTCCTTAGCAGGGGGGTTGGTGCGTGTTTCCCGCTGGAGCGATCGGAGATAACACATGGCTGATCTGAAAATCTTTTCCTACCTACCCAACCCGCGAGTGTGGAAGGCGCTGATCGCAGCGCAACTGTGCGACGTTGAGGTTGAGGTGGTGGGATCGAAACCCGCAGCGCTGGCGGATTGGCTCTGGGATGTCGACGCCCGAGAGTTGTCGGATGCCGAGCGCTCACCGACCAGCCCCTACGCCCGCACAAGTCGACGGGGTTTTAGCGGAACGCTCTACAAAACGGATGAGTTTCTCAAAGCCCACCCCTTCGGCACCGTGCCGGCTGCGTTCAGCAGCGACGGATCCGTCGGCGTCTTTGAATCGAACAGCATTCTACGCGCAGTCGTTCGGCTGTCGGAGGCGGATCACGGTCTCTACGGTCGAGGCCCGAATGAGGCGTCCCGCATTGATAGCTTTCTCGACGCGGCGCTGGTGTTTGCCCGGGAGGCGCAGGTGTACCTGCTGGCTGCTAACCGAATGGACTCGGCGACGTTCGAGCGGATGGCTGCTGCGTATGAGTTCTTTCTGAGCGGTCTCGAACAAGCGCTAGCGCACTCGAGCTACCTCGCTGGCGAGGAACTCACCATCGCGGACATCGGCATCGTCTGTGACGTCGCTCAGTTCCTGCGCGAACGTCTCATGACGGATCGTCTCGCCCGTACTGGTTTTACGCCGATCAGTACCGGCTTCGAGGATGCCTATCCGCGGGTAGCCGAGCATGTCGCGTCGTTGTCGAGTCGAGCCGTGTTTGCCGACTACCTCGAGGCTTCGATCGCGGAAACACATGTGCAGTGAGCGAGGGGACAGCGCGAGGGGACAGGACCAAGTGCCAGGTCCGTTTAGCTCTCGTCCTTACTCGCCCTTTGAATCAAAATTGACTGGAC
>CAYGQC010000167.1:0-8141 GCA_964351875.1 uncultured Pseudomonadales bacterium | reverse complement strand
GCGTTCAGGCGTTCAGGCGTTCAGGCGTTCAAGCGTTCAGGCAGAGTGGTGGGTAGTGCTAGCGGCTGTCTGACTGCTGTCTGAGCGAGTTGAACACAAGGCCGCCCCCGGTGAGGTTGGCTGACGAGGCGCGATCGGGTCTTGGTCGGCGTGTGCTGGCGGTGGGCGCCTGGTGACGGTCACCAGGGGGTAGGCTGCACGGATACCTGCCGCCTCCTACTTACGAAAAGTAATGCGGCCTTTGCTGAGGTCGTACGGTGTGAGCTCCACCTGTACGCGGTCGCCGGTGAGGATGCGGATGTAGTTTTTCCGCATCTTTCCTGAGATGTGGGCTGTCACAACGTGGCCGTTGTCCAACTCAACACGAAACATCGTGTTGGGGAGGGTGTCCACGACGGTGCCTTCCATCTCGATCTGTTCTTCTTTCGCCATAGGCTGAGGCTGTCTTTCCTTGGGTTTCGATGAGCGCGCCGATAACCGGCGCGACACGCGCTTTCGCGGCGGCGAAGTTTGCCGGATGCAACGGACAAACGCAAAACACACCTTTCAGGCTCTTTGTGGGCGTTGGTGCGGCACAGAGGCGATTGAGACAGGGGCGATCGAGGCTGGATTAGCCGGAAACGATCATGACGCGCGTACCCAGCGTTCTCGCGTCAGCAATTCGATCGGCCGATAGTCGATCTTGTAGTGCATCTTCGCGCTGTTTCGAATCCAGTAACCCAGATAGAGGTAGGGCAGGCCGCTGGCCAGCGCGGCTTCGATTTGCTTGAGCACGCAGTACACACCCAGGCTTCGGTTGCCCAGTTCAGGGTCGAAGAAGCTGTAGATGGCAGAGAGCCCATCATCCAGAAGGTCGGTAACGGCCACGGCCACCAGTCGGTCTTCCTGCCACACGGTCATGAATTCGGTGTCGCACCATGGGCTGAGAAGAAAGGATCGAAACTGCTCCGGTGAGGGTGGGTACATGTCGCCGTCGCCGTGCCGAGCCGTGATGTAACGCTCAAAGAGGTGATAGACCGTCGCGTCGTAAGCGGCCGGAACAAATTCGATTCGAAGGTCTTCGTTGGCTGCCAGCGCTCGCCGAAAACGCCGTTTGAGCTTGAAATCCAGCACGGGCACGCGTGCGGGCACGCAAGCGCTACATTGCTGGCAGTGCGGCCGGTAGACGTGGGAGCCGCTACGCCGAAAACCGAGCTTCGTCAGCGCTGAATAGAGCCTGGTGTCCAGCGTTTCCCGAGGGTCGAGGAACAGCGTCTGCGCTTGCTCGCCGGGCAGGTAGCTGCAATCGTGGGACGGCGTGATGAAGAACTGCTTGCTACCGACCTCGTCTCTCATGGGCGTCTACTCGCATGCCGTTGTGAAGGGGCCAGGCAACCGGATGCGCTCCGGTCTCGTTGGGAAGCGGTTACTCGTAGGGTAGAGAAGCGCGCACATCACGATAGTTGACCGCGTCGATAGCGCCACTCTCGCCCCAGTTTCCTACCCTGCTGGGATACATCGCAGCCTCTGCTACCAGCTCAAGAAACGTCGTCCGCGCAATCTCCTGTGCCCCCATTGATCGTAGGTGCTCAGTCATCATCTGACAATCCACCGCGTGGAAACCCCAGTCGTTTAGCGCATCACACAGCGCCGCCATGGCCACCTTTGAGGCATCGGTCACACGAGAAAACATGGATTCGGCGAAAAACAGGTTGCCGATGGAGACGCCGTAAAGGCCGCCAACCAGTGCGGAGTCTTCGTAGACCGCCACGCAGTGAGCCCAGCCCATGCGGTATAGATCGCCGTAAGCGCACGCCATTGCCGGGGTAATCCAGGTGCCGCCGGATTCATCTCGCGGCTCGGCGCAGGCCTCTACGACTTCGGCGAAATCCTTATCCAGCGCGCATGTGAACTGACCGCTACGCAGTCGCCGGGCTAGCCGGCGGCTCACGTGCAGGTTTGCCGGCTCAATGATTGCGCGAGGGTCAGGGCTCCACCAGAGAATGGGTTCTTCGTCGGAGTTGAACCAGGGAAAGATGCCTTGGCTATAGGCGGCGAGCAGTGTGCCCGGCGCCAGGTTACCGCCAGAGGCAAGCAACCCATTGGGATCATCCAGGGCGTTTGCGGGATTCGGAAACAATTGCTCGGCCGGGTCCGACTCACGGCTCATCTTGCTGAGCCGAGTTCGCGTTGACGGTGCCACATCAACTGGACAGGTGGTCACTCATCAAAGGCTAAGCCGCTGCGCCGTGGCGCTTCAGCAACTCGGCAAAGCCGCCACCATGTCTGTGCTCACTGATCACGCTGGCGAGGCTGCGGCCGGCTGCGCTGGTTGCGTTCAGGTCTCGCCCGGCGGCGCAGAATAGCGTCAGGAATCGATCGAAATCGTCCTCGCGCATGCTCTGGTAGGCCGTATGCAACGCAAAGTAATCCGCGGATTCGCCGGCCGGCGGCTGCTTGTCCAGAAACCCGGCGACGCGCTCGTCGTCCCAGATCTCGTCGACGACTGTCTTCTTGTCCGGTCGCATATGTGCTTCCTGCGTAGGTGGAAAATAGTGTCGCTAAACCGGCTGAACATTCAGCTCAGGTTGGCTTTACCTGCGTATGTTATCCGATGAGGCGGTGTTGCGTTACAGGGCAGTAAGGCTGCAAGTTGCTTCAAGGTATTAGATCATTCTTCTAACGCTCTGAAATCGATAGAGAAAGAAGAATTTTGGCGGTAGACTGCCGCTGTTCCAACGGGAGGCTGACATGGCTGTCACGCAACAATCGACAACTGATATCGCCAGCGATGCGGCAGATCCAGGTTTCTACGGCCGCGAGATTGCACTGGTATTTCTCACGGCGCTCGCGTCTTTTCTGTTGTTGGCGCTGGCGTCCTATTCTCCGGTAGACAATGCCTGGACCGTAACCGGTGGCGATGGCTCTGTGGCTAACTGGCTTGGATCCGCTGGTGCCTGGACGGCGGACGTATTGCTGTTCGCGCTGGGTCAGGTCGCCTACGCACTGCCTTTGCTGATGCTGACGAGTGCCGCGCTTGCGCTGTTTCGCACCAGTACCCTGGCGTTTAATTGGTTGTACGCATCGATCAGGGCCGTTGCATGGCTCCTTCTGGTGTTGTCCTGCTGCCTGCTTGTCGAGCTGCACTGGCCGGGCGAGTCCACGTTACCCGCATCCCACGGCGGCGCACTGGGCAGCGCCATTGTCGCTGCGTCTATCGGCCCCGTCGGCCACCTTGGTCTTACCTTGATTGCCGTGACCGCGTTTTTCATGTCGCTGCAAGCCAGCCTGAATTTCTCCTGGTTGTCCGTCGCCGAGCACACCGGCCGAGCGTTGCACTTCAGCATGAGTCACCTCGTGGCTAGCGTACGTCGGGCGCAAGCGGGTTTGTCGGCCATGATCGACCGGCGCAGAGACCTGCGCGAAGCGCGTCGGCTTGAGCGGGCAGAGCGTGAGGAAGCGGATCGGTTTGAGCGGGAAGAAGACGAGCGAAGAGCGGCGATGATGCCGTCAGAGCGACTTGAAAGCCGAAGTGGTGGTGACGGCTTCCAGGTGACGGAAGCCGTTGAGCCAGTGCTGCGTCTCGTCGAGCCCCAGACGCCGCGCAAGACTAGCCTGATTATAGAAAAGCCGAAGAAATCGATTGCGAAAGCGGAAGCCAAGCAGCGACGTTTGCTGTCGACGCATGCGCAGGGCGAGCTGCCGGATCTCGATCTGCTCGATGACGACAGTGGTCAGCAGGACGTCGGCTATTCCACGCAGGAACTGGATTCGCTGGCTCGCCTGGTTGAGACCAAACTGGCGGATTTCAATATCGAAGCCGAAGTCGTTTCCGTGCTGCCCGGACCCGTGGTCACCCGCTTCGAAATCCAGCCCGCACCAGGTATCAAAGTTCAGCGCATCAGCTCACTGGTGAAAGATCTGGCGCGCTCACTCGCGGTCGTCAGCGTTCGAGTCGTTGAGGTGATCCCTGGAAAATCGGTTGTTGGTATCGAGATTCCTAACGAGCGCAGAGAGATCGTTCGACTTAAAGAGGTGCTCGAGTCCAAGGCCTATCAGAGTTCAAAATCGCCGCTAACGTTGTGTCTGGGTAAAGATATCGCCGGTGAATCGGTGGTCGCGGACGTCGCGAAAATGCCCCATCTGCTGGTGGCAGGCACCACGGGCTCGGGTAAATCGGTTGGCGTCAACGCCATGATCCTGAGCCTTCTCTACAAGGCAACGCCGGAGCAGGTACGACTCATCCTCATCGATCCTAAGATGCTCGAGCTGTCGATCTATGAAGGCATCCCGCATCTGCTCACGCCAGTTGTCACCGATATGAGGGATGCCGCTCAGTCGTTGAACTGGTGCGTGGCGGAAATGGAGCGTCGCTATCGTCTGATGGCGGCGCTGGGCGTGCGTAATCTTGCCGGTTACAACAAGCAGGTGGATGACGCGATTAAGGCAGGCACGCCGCTAAAGGATCCGCTGTACAGCGGGGAGGATCTGAGTGAAGCCGATGAGCTTGAGCACCTACCGATGATTGTGGTGGTGATCGATGAGTTCGCCGACATGATGATGATTGTCGGCAAGAAGGTGGAGCAGCTGATCGCTCGAATCGCGCAGAAAGCGCGGGCCGCCGGCGTGCACCTGATACTCGCGACCCAGCGTCCGTCGGTGGACGTCATCACCGGTCTTATCAAAGCAAACATACCGACTCGAATTTCGTTCCAGGTGTCTTCGAAAATCGATTCTCGAACGATTCTCGACCAGGGTGGGGCGGAGCAACTGCTCGGTCATGGCGACATGCTGTTTCTACCGCCCGGCTCGGGTATTCCACGCCGGGTGCATGGCGCATTTGTCGATGATGACGAGGTGCATCGCGTGGTTGCCGACTGGCGCGAACGCGGTGAGCCGGACTATCTGCCCGAACTGCTGGAAGTGGCCGGGGATGATGCATTTGTGCAGATCGAAGGCACGAGCAGTGATTCCGCCGATTCGGAGAACGATCCGCTGTATGACGAGGCGGTGGCGTTCGTCCTTGAGTCGAGGCGCGCCTCAATCTCCGGGGTTCAGCGCCAGCTCCGCATCGGTTACAACCGTGCCGCACGCCTGGTGGAAGCCATGGAAGCTGCCGGCCTCGTGACTCCCATGAATAGCAACGGCAGTCGAGAGGTTGCGGTGCCAGGCCGTGATCATTAGTCGGTCACGTCTGATCCGGGTTGTTTCTGTTGCCATGCTCGCGTGTCTGTCTGTCGCGAGTGTTGCGGATACGGTTGCCGGCCCGGACGCGCTCGCGCGACTGGGTGCGCGCCTGGCCAGCTTTGAGCGCTTGTCTGCGGACTTCAACCAGCGGATATACAGTACGGGTAACAGCGCGATGCAGGAATCCAGTGGTGAGCTGAAAGTCGCCAAGCCGCTGTTTTTTGAGTGGACCACCAATCTGCCTTACCCGCAGACCGTTGTTACCGATGGGGTACAGGTCATCGTCTTTGATCCCGATCTCGAACAAGCGACGGTGCGGCCGCTATCGGAAGCGCTCACCGATACCCCCGCAAGCCTGCTCACCGGGGATATGGACGCTATTGCCAAGAGCTTTTCGGTGGCGGCGACGACTAACCTTCCGAGCGAGCTTTTTCTCTTGAAGCCGCTTGCTGAGGATTCACTGTACGCATCGCTCAGCCTTGGCTTCGAAGACGGCGTGCTCGATAGCCTGGAAGTGACGGACCACCTTGGCCAGGTAACGCTGGTGCGGTTCGGTAACGTGGATACGTCAGTCGTGTTTGCCGACGATGAGTTTTCTGTGTCACTGCCCGACGGGACCGATATCATCGGTGACCTGATCGATGCCAGTGACCCACGTGTCCCAACTCTTTAGCGACGATAGCCCGAGTCAAAAAGCCGAGCCCGGCGAAGACGCCCGACACGCTGATACGTTAGCAGGTGGGCCTCTCGCGGCCAGGATGCGGCCGCGAGTGCTGGCGGAGTTCGTCGGGCAGCAACACCTGCTGGGCGAAGGGCGGCCGCTGGGGCGATTTGCGCACGACCATGAACCGCCAGCACTACACTCGATGCTGTTGTGGGGTCCACCGGGAACCGGAAAAACGACGCTCGCGCGTCTCTTGGCACAATCCAGCGGCTCGCCCTGGATTGCGCTGTCTGCCGTGTTGTCCGGGGTGAAAGACATTCGCGCGGCTGTCGAGAAGGCACAGGCGAGCGAGGCTAAGTCGCCGGTGCTATTCATCGATGAGGTTCACCGTTTCAATAAGTCGCAGCAGGATGCGCTCTTGCCTCACGTCGAAGCGGGCACGGTAACGCTGATTGGCGCGACCACTGAAAATCCGAGTTTCGAGGTTAACGGCGCGCTTCTGTCCCGCGTTCGAACCTACGTGCTTCGCGCACTCACCCAGGATGACCTTCTTGTCATCGCGCGACGCGCCTTGGCCAGTCATTACCCTTCCATTACCGCAGCTGACGAGTCGGTGGAGCTGCTGGCGCAATTGGCCGATGGTGACGCCCGCAGGCTGCTGAATTCGCTCGAACTGGCTTTGCAGCTGGCCGGCGACGTGCTGACGAGGGGTGCTGTCAGTGAGGCTGCAGGGGAGCGTCAGCGTCGCTTCGACAAGGGGGGAGATGCGTTCTATGACCAGATATCTGCCCTGCACAAATCCGTGCGCGGTAGCGCTCCGGATGCGGCTCTGTACTGGTTGCAGCGAATGCTCGATGGCGGCTGCGATCCTCGATACCTCGCTCGTCGTTTGACTCGTATGGCGACAGAGGATGTCGGCAATGCTGACCCGCGCGCGTTGTCGCTGTGTCTGGATGCATGGCAGGCGTACGAGCGTATGGGGTCTCCTGAAGGCGAACTGGCATTGGCCCAGGCCGTGCTCTACCTGGCGAGCGTGCCAAAGAGCAATGCCGTTTATACCGCTCACGGCCGGGCCTCCGAGCTGGTGCGGAACACGGGCAGCTATGAGGTGCCTATGCGGCTTCGAAACGCGCCCACGGCGCTGATGTCCGAGCTAGGCGCAGGTGACGGCTATCGCTACGCGCATGATGAAGAAGGCGCCTATGCGGCGGGTGAGCGCTACCTGCCGGACGACATGCCGGATGTGACGTTGTACGAGCCGAGCGATGCGGGTCTCGAAAGCAAGATCAAAGCGCGCCTCAAACGTTTGCGTCAGCGTGACGAAGCAAGCGGTGGCGCCGGCGGACAGGGCGGAGGCGCGAAGTGACGGGGTCAGCGTCGACGTTTGCCCTGGTTGCCCTTGGTGGTGGCGCTGGCGCGATGCTGCGCTTTGCCATTGGCCTGTCGCTAAGTGCTGGGTTGTTTCCCTGGGCGACCCTGACCGTTAACATCGCCGGCGCCGCGCTCATCGGTCTGATCTGGGGCGCGGCGGAAGATGCGTTGTGGTTTGCCCAATGGGGTCGGCCTCTGCTTGTCGTCGGGTTGCTGGGCGGCTTCACCACTTTCTCAGCGTTCTCGCTAGAGACGATGAGTCTGCTCGATTCGGGCCGTTGGGCGAGCGCGTTCGGTTATGTCCTAGCCAGCGTTTTCGGCTGTGTGGTCGCCACCTGGCTCACCTACAAGGCGGCGAGTCTCCTGGCTTGAATTCGTTGCTTAAACTCGTAGCTTGATCCGCCTAGCAGGGCTGGCTCTTGCAATCACCGGGCGTTGCTGCCTGAACACTATTGAGGTTAGAGATGTTGGACGTAAAACGGCTGAGACAGGCCGGTGAAGAGGTTCGTGCGGAGCTTGCGCGCAAGGGTTTTGACCTCGATTTGTCCGCGTTTCAATCCATGGATGCCCAGCGCAAGATATTGCAGGAGAGCACCGAGGCGCTGCAGAACGAACGAAACACGGCCTCAAAAGCGATTGGCCGTGCCAAGGCCGCCGGCGACGACGCAGCGGATCTGATCGCTCAGGTTGGTGACCTCGGCGATCGGCTGAATGCAGCGAAGGCTGAGCTTGAGGCCTTGCAGGCAGAGATTGATCGCTTCACTCAGGCTATTCCAAACCCGCCACATGAATCTGTCCCCGACGGACTGAAAGAAGAAGACAACGTCGAGATTCGTCGCTGGGGCGAGCCGACATCCTTCAATTTCGAACCGAAGGATCATGTTGATCTGGGCGAGGGTGGCGGTCTGGATTTCGAAGCGGCAGTGAAACTCACCGGCAG
>CAYGQC010000166.1:0-8327 GCA_964351875.1 uncultured Pseudomonadales bacterium | reverse complement strand
ACCAGGTTGCCCGCAGCTACCTCGAACTCGTCGCTGAGCTGCCCTGGCAGCATTTCACCAGTGACAACCTGGACCTCGATCACGCTCGCAAGGTTCTGGACACCGATCACTTCGGTCTGGTCGACATAAAACAGCGCATCATCGAATCGCTGGCCGTACTGAAACTCAACGCCAAGTCGAACGCGCCAATCCTTTGCCTCGTGGGGCCTCCCGGCGTCGGCAAGACGTCTTTGGGCCAGTCAATCGCACGCGCTATGGGTCGCCAGTTCGATCGCATCAGCCTGGGCGGTCTTCACGACGAGGCTGAACTTCGAGGGCACCGGCGAACCTACGTCGGCGCTATGCCCGGACGCATCATCCAAGGAATACGGCGCGCAGGCGCAGCAAACCCCGTGCTGATGCTGGACGAGATAGACAAACTTGGGCAGGATTTTCGCGGCGATCCTTCAGCGGCCCTCATGGAGATCCTGGATCCGGCGCAGAACCGAGAGTTTCGCGACAACTACCTGAATCTGCCGTTCGATTTGTCCAAGGTGTTCTTCATCACTACGGCAAACACTCTCCAGGGCATTCCCCGACCACTGCTTGACCGAATGGAGATTCTCGAGCTGTCCGGCTATTCGGACCTGGAGAAGGCCGCTATCGCCCAACGCTATCTGCTGCCACGGCAACGCTCGGAAGCCGGCCTCACCGAGAAGCAACTGAGCGTGGGTGACGAGGCCATGACCACCGTCATTCATCGCTATACACGCGAAGCGGGTGTTCGGGAGCTTGAACGCGTACTCGGCCAGTTAGCTCGCAAGCGCGCGCTCGAAGTCGTCGAGAAGAAGCGAAGCCGCGGCGCTGTCGGTACTCGTCGCCTGCGCGACTTGCTGGGCCCACCAAAATTTCAGGATGACCCGGCCAGGCGAAAGCTTCCCGCTGGCGTCGCCGCTGGTCTTGCTTACACCGAAAGCGGTGGCGACGTGCTGTACGTCGAAGCCGTGGTTACTGGCAGCGATGACAAACTCACACTCACCGGTCACCTGGGACAAGTGATGCAGGAGAGTGTCAGCACAGCACGGGGTGTGATTCGCAGCCAGGCTGCAGCGCTGGGGATAGCGCCCGCTGCGATAGAAGGCAAAGGCATTCACGTTCACGTTCCTGCGGGAGCAATCCCGAAAGACGGTCCGTCCGCCGGCGTTACCATGGCGACCGCGCTCGCATCCGCCTACAGCGGAATCCCTGTCCGGGATGACCTGGCTATGACGGGCGAGCTGACCCTGACCGGTTTGGTGCTAGCAGTCGGCGGCGTCAAGGAGAAGCTGCTCGCTGCGCACCGCAGCGGCCTGCACAACATAATCCTGCCAAGTCAGAACGAATCCGATCTCGAGCAACTGCCCGAGTCCGTGCGCGAAGACCTCACCATCACGCTGGCGAGTCGGCTTGAGGACGTGCTGGCGGTAGCGCTGCCCGGACTAAAGCCAACTCGGCCCGCTGGAGTATCGCCGTCGCGAAAGAGAAAGGGCTCAACTAGCCGCAAGCCGACAGCATTGGCTAAGCCGGCGCCCAAGCGGCGTCGCAAAACTGGAACCCACGGAGAATCGCGCACTGGCAAGCGGCCGACTACACCGCCCGTGAGCTAGCTTGCCAGAGTCGGCGGCAGCAACGCATTGCCCCGGCAGCGTCCGCTGCTAACCGGCCCCTCATGCTGCCCCGGGGCAACGGCTGAGGCGATCACCTATCCTGCTTGAGCCGGCAGAGACGCTACAAACTCCGCAACGCCGTTCAGCATCATCTGCGTGGACAGCATGATGAGCAGCATCCCCATCAATCTTTCCAGCGCTCGCAAGCCCTTGCCACCAAGAATCCGCATCATCAAGGGCGACAGAGCAAGAATGATCGTGCTCGCAAGCCAGGCCGCGAAGAGCGCAACGGTCCAGTCGAGAATCTTCTCAGGCTCGCTCGCTTGCAGGAGCAGGAGTATCGCGATGGCGGATGGGCCAGCCACCATAGGCATCGCCAGCGGCACGATAAAGGGTTCTTCGACCACCTCCTCTTCACCCGCCTGACGCGGAAAGATCATTCTCAACGCGATGACAAAGAGCAAAACGCCACCGGAGAGCTGCAACGCGCTTTCACTGAGGCCAAGAAAGCTCATGACTGCGTTACCGGCAAACAGAAAGCCGAGCAGGATGAACAGCGCGATAACCAGCTCTCGCGCCACAATGCGCCGGCGCGTGGCCGTATCGAAACGCGCCAGTACGCTATTGAAGATCGGGATGTTACCCAGCGGATCCATCACGAAAAACAGGGTCGCTGCAGCCGCGGCAATCGCAGACCAGTCCAGCACCACGCTCAAAAATCCATACGCAGATGCACGCCCGCGAACCCGGGCGCCAGCACAGGCTGCACGTCTGCACCGTGGAAACGCGTGGTAAACAATTCAGCCGCAAGAATCCCGATGGCAGCGCCGGCCAGCACGTCCCATTCATCATGGCGGTCATCTTCGATGCGAGAATAGCCAACGAACGACGCCGCAACGTACATCGGAATACCCCACCGTCGCCCGTAGCGCTTGTGCGCAAACCGAGCCGCCTGAAAGGAGACGGACGTGTGGGCGGACGGGAAGGAATCGTTGTCGTTGTCGTCTGGCCGGCCCTTCGAGATCGACTCCTTGAGCGCGTAGGTAACTGCCAGGTTGGTGATGGCGCCAAACACCATCTGTCCGGCGCCTTCGCCGTCACGGTTCATCGCGGTGGCGACCAGTGCTGCGGCCGGCAGGGCAAATTCCAGCACATCTCCGGCCTTGGCCACATCGCTTTCTTCTGCGCCAACGCAAACGCTCAACAGCACAGCAAACACGAGACTCAGCATACGGCTGGCGGTGGTGATTGGAGAATGCGAATAGAATCGAATCATGGCTGTCTCTCAGCGGAGAAGGAGTTTGCAAAGCTGTGCGAAATAAATGCGGGGAGTACGTCGGGCGAGCGCGTTCATTCCCGGGCCGCCCCTGGGGAATCTTGCCACAGGAGAGCAGGCGCGCAGTATTGGAAGCTGCGTCGAGACTGTCAAACGTCGAGAGACCTGCGTCTGCCCTGTGTCCTTCACAGGCTCCGGCTATGGTACCGTTGCGCCGCGCTCCGAAACGGCGAAGATTCGTGGCTGGGCTGCTGCCTGATTCGAGCAACAGCGTTGAGCTACTGACAACAACAAAAATACAACAGACTATCGAGACGGCCACTCATTCGAGGGCGCTGTCGATCGCCAGCGATCCTGGCGGCGCTCGAGTGAGGGGAGACACATGTCCAGGACCACGCGCACGACTCGCTTCGCGAGCTATGGCTTTCGAGCACCTCGCTGCACACCCCTCGCTCTACTCTGTGTACTGATCAGCACGCATCTGAGTGCGCCTGCCTTCGCCGCCGATGCCTTCTTCTCCCCTCGAGTCACTCTGGGTTTCGCCAGAATCGACAACATTACCAGCAAAGGCACGATCGGGACGGGAGAGCAAATCGGTCGTTTCACAGACGGGCGAATCAGAGAATCAAAGGTCGAAGACATCACGGCGGGCGTCGGAGCTGCCTGGGGTTGGCGTTTCGACGCGTGGCAGATCGATCTCGAAGGCATCTGGCGCTATCGCACCGACTGGGACGTCGCCATCCCGTCACCATCTATTCAAACGGTGACAAACATCTTCTCGGACGTTCAAACCACATCACTGATGCTCAACCTTTCCCGCCGCATCGATCTCAGCCCTAAATGGCAGGCGGAGATCACTGCCGGCTTCGGCGTTGCCATGAATCGCATCAACAGCAGCTACATAGAGCGGGCAACTGCGACAGGGCCCGAAGTCACCTTTCGAAGCGGCAGAAGTGAAATCGACACTGCGTGGACTGCCGGTGCGAGCCTTAGCCGATCAATCGCTGAGCGCTGGCGAGCACGGTGCGGCTATCGGTTCATAGAGCTCGGTGATCTGCGCGCTGGCTCATGGAGCCCGAGACGAGGCCGACTGTACGCTGAGCACAATGCACAGGAGATCGTTTTCAGCATCGAACGTATTCTCTGATCAGGTGTTTCGACGCTTTGAATTGGCTATTCGCCACTGACATACTCCGTGCCACTGAAATGAAACCTCGCGACATCAAGCGACAACCCAACGATAACTAACGACAAAGAGGGCTCCACATGAGCGCAGCAGACGGCGATTGGAACACCACCATGAATACTCCGATGGGTGCACAACAGGGCGTACTAACCCTCGCGGCCAACGGTAGCGAGCTAACCGGCAAACTGTCCGGTGCCCAGGGCGATCTCGAAATCACTGATGGCAAGATCGATGGCGAAACGCTGACCTGGAAAGCGGCCATGACCCAGCCCATGCCGATCACTCTAGAATTCACCGCCAAGGTAGATGGCGACGATATCTCCGGCGACGTAAAGCTCGGCGCATTCGGAAACGCCACCTTCACCGGCACCCGCGCTTGATATCAGGCCTCACAGCCGCGCCGAACTCGGGCGGCTGTGATCTCTGCGACAGGCAACGGTTGCGCACTGAGTGAATCTGACTCGACGCTTCCGGCGACGGCCGTCGCGACCTCACAAGGACACGCGATGAGCTGGGAAGACGAGCTGGAAGAGCTGGGGCAGCGCCGGGAACTGGCAGCGAAGATGGGCGGCGCGGAAAAAGTCGCGCGCCAACACGAATTCAATAAACTCACGATTCGCGAGCGTATTCACACGGTTGCGGACGAGAACACCTTCCACGAACTTGGCTCTCTAGCCGGGTTAGGTGAGTATGACGCCGACGGCGAGCTTACTCATTTCACGCCTTCCAATTTCGTCTTTGGCACCGCCGAGCTCGACGGTCGGCCACTGGTACTATCCGGTGACGATTTCACCGTGCGCGGTGGCTCGGCCGAGTTGTCCATTGGCGAAAAGCGTTTGCGCGCCGAAGCGCTAGCCGTGACTTACCGGCTGCCTCACGTGCGACTCGTCGATGGCATGGGCGGCGGTGGGTCTGTGAAAACAATCGAGACTGCCGGCCGAACTTATATTCCCGAAGTGCGCGGCTGGGACAGCGTCGTCGGCCACTTGTCCATCGCGCCTTCCGTTTCACTCGCTCTGGGCTCAGTGGCAGGCATTGGGGCCGCTCGCGTCGCCACGTCTCACTACAGCGTGATCGTAGCGGACAGCGCGCAGATGATGATCGCGGGGCCGGCACTCGTCGATTGGGCAAGTCTCGGCGACGTCTCTAAGGAAGAGCTGGGCTCTTCTCGCATTCACACTCGCAACGGTGCGATCGATGACGAGGTGAAAAGCGAAGCGGAAGCCTTTGCCCGCACTGCTCAATTCCTGTCATACCTGCCAACCAGCGTCGACGAGCTTCCGCCGATCACTGCGTGCACCGACGAGCCTGATCGAAGGGACGACTTCCTCGCTGACATCGTGCCCAAGGATCCGCGCAAGGTGTACGACATGCGCCGAATCCTGAAGTCGGTAACGGACGAGGGCAGCTTTTTCGAGATTGGCCGCAAATGGGGGAAGTCGGTTATCACAGGGCTGGCTCGGCTTGACGGTATTCCCGTGGCGATTTTCGCCGAAAACCCCATGGTCTATGGCGGCGCGTGGACTGCGGATTCGTCACGCAAATTGACCAGGCTCATCGATCTGGCGTCTACCTTCCACCTGCCACTGATTCACCTCGAGGACTGTCCCGGATTTCTCATCGGCAAACAGAGCGAAGAGAACGCGACGATTCGTTTCGGCTCCCAGGTTCTGGCCGCGCTCGGTCAGGCGCCGGTGCCCTTCTGTTGCGTAATCGTGCGCAAAGCATTCGGCGTAGCGGGTGCCGCTAACAACAAGCCTGGTACGCCGCCGCTCCGTTACGCCTGGCCCTCCGGCGATTGGGGCTCCCTGCCAATCGAAGGCGGCATCGAAGTGGCTTACAAAGCAGAACTGGAAGCCTCTGACGATCGAGACGAACACCTGGCAAAGATCAAAGCCCGCCTGAATCGGTTACGCTCGCCCTTTCGAAGCGCTGAATATTTCGAAGTCGAAGAGATTATCGACCCGCGAGATACGCGGGGGGTTCTCACCCGTTGGGCACATCTCGCTCGTCGGGCTTCGTCAACCGAACCAGCGAGATTTGGCTATCGACCATAGCTGCTAACAATCAATGTCTGTGCATCAACCTCTGTCGAATGAAGGCGCAACGCGATGACGAATCTACACACCAGGGTCAAGATCACTAGCCTGCTTATCGGCATCGCATTGGCAGGGGCACCAGCCGTAGCCAGCGACTGTGAGTACGGTCAGCTCAACCGCAGCATTTCAGTGCGTTACGACGTTCCAGGCCAGCCGGTACCCTGCCAGGTGCTCTATGTGAAGCACGACGAGGGTGTGGAATCGACGCCGTGGAGCGCCGAAAACGAGGGTGGGTATTGCGAAGCGAAAGCAGCCGAGCTGCATCAGACGCTTATCGACCTGGGCTGGGTATGCAGCGAAGACTTGGTACAGCCCTCCAACGATCCCTTGCCCGAAGCTTAAGCAACGCGCAGTTCACAGAGGCAGGCAAGCTTGGCGCGCAGACGTGTCGGAGACTCCTGGATGACGACAGAGCACCCCTGCTGCCCGCTCGATATTCGCCTTTGGCTCCTCGCCACCGCGGCTGTGGTGCTAACTGCCTGCAGCAACATCAGCCCGGCACCCGCACTGCCCGAGGGTGCTCCCGCAACCTTTCCTATTGAGCGTTTCGTGGCGGGACGGGACTTTCAGGTTGTCTCGAGCAAACTCACGATAAAGGTTTATCGCAGCGGGCGTTTGGCAAGACTGGGCCACAATCACGTCATCACCTCCGACGCTCTGTCTGGATGGGTAAGCTGGGGAGAGCGACCGTTCGCTGAGCTCTATCTGCCCGTTGCCTCCCTCGTTGTGGACGATCCCGCTGCTCGAGCCGTAGCCGGAGACGGCTTCGAGAGCGTACCGAGCGAGCGCGACGTAGCCGGCACTCGGAGCAATATGCTTAGCGACAAGCTACTAGCAGCAGAGGAGCACCCTTTCCTGCAGATATCACTCACGGCTCAAGATGCCGACACAGCTACAGCCGAGTTCATCGTCGCCGGCCGGCAGAGCAGCGCAAGCGTTCCCGTTACCGTAACGATCGAAGGCCGCGAATTGACAGCGACGAGCACCTTTCAACTCAGCCATGACGCGCTGGGCCTGACGCCATTTGCGGCGCTGGGTGGTGCGATTACCGTAGCGGATGAGATTGACGTTGCGGTGACGTTGGTGGCGAGGCGGTAGGTGGGTAACGAGCTTGTGACTACCGGGGTTTAGCAGAGTCTTGAACGCTAGGTGACGAGATTGGGTATGGCCTTGATGAACGTGTACCGGGATTGTATGCCTTCGCGGCAGGTGCTCCGGGGTTTGGATCTTGCTCTCTACCCGTCTCGCGGCAGTCCCTTGCCGCGGACTCGCTTCACGACCAGCGCGGTCCTCGCGCTGGCGGTCCGGCACATCCGTGTGCCGGAGTTCTAGCCATGCTGATTGGGGCGCGCGCATCCCTGCGCGCTCTATCTGAAAGGCTACCCGGTTGTACTGGCATGCCCTCCCTTTACTGTCATCACGAGGAGCCAGATGCGCAGCATCCAGCGACGTGGTGATCTCCCCCTGAACACGGAGATCGCCGCGCTCAACCTTCGGTCTCACTCGCGAAGACGATTAGTAGGGGCATGCCGGAACAACCGGGTAGCCTCTCAGCACCCGCCCGCACGGCGTTGCCCTGGCAGGGCATAGGCGCAGCCGATGCCTGAGAAGGGAAGCGGGCACCCGCTTGCTGATCTCGATGACCGCGGGCACAAGGACGTGCGCAGCGCGGGTAGAGAGCAGGTGCCAAACAACGGAGCACGCGCAGCGAAGGTATCCACCCCCCCCCGCGCGCCCTCTCGAGCATTCGTTACACGAATGCCCTGCCGGGTGACCGATTGCATGCGCAATCGGTCTAGGTAAAGAGCAAGATCCAAACCACGGAGATCGCCGCGCTCAACCTTCGGTCTCACTCGCGAAGACGGTGAGTAGGGGCATGCCGGAACAACCGGGTAGCCCCTTAACGACCGCCGGCATGGATGCCGGCACCCCAAGGAGCAGCTGAACTTCGCGGGCACAAGGACGTGCCCGCCCGCCGCCGAAGGGATTCGGCGGTCGTAGGAGAGCGCAAGCACACGGAGGTGCGCAGCGCGGGTAGAGAGCAGGTGCCAAACAACGGAGCACGCGCAGCGAAGGTATCCACCCCCCCCCGCGCGCCCTCTCGAGCATTCGTTACACGAATGCCCTGCCGGGTGACCGAT
>CAYGQC010000165.1:7018-8507 GCA_964351875.1 uncultured Pseudomonadales bacterium | reverse complement strand
TGCTGGTAGGTCAAGAAAACATTGATCGAAACAGCGAACGCCAGGACCAGAAACAGGCTACCCATAAGCTTGGACGTTTCGAGTGAGACGTCCTTCAAATCGGTAAACGTCAGATCGCGATGAACAAACAGCTCGACCACGGCCGCCAGAACAACTGATACCGCGGCTGCCTCGGTCGGTGTGAAAAAGCCACCATAGATGCCACCAAGCACAACGATCGGTAGAGGAATAGCGGTCAGCGCGCGTTTGCTTGATAGACGCAACTCCGCACCATCCCAACTGGACGCGGCGCGTTTTCGATAGCGGATAAGCGCATAAGCCATGAGCACAGCGATCATGACCAGAGCCGGTCCGATTCCCGCGATGAACAGATCCGCAATGGAGGTCTCGGTCATGACGCCATAAAGGATCAGCGGAATCGACGGCGGTATGATGATGCCCAGCACTCCGCTGGCCGATATCAGGCCTATCGAAAACGTCTTCGAGTAACCGTTCTCAAGAAGCGCCTGGTACATAATTGCGCCAACGGCAAGAAGCGTGACGGTTGCAGAACCGGATATCGCCGCAAAGCCGGCCGCTGAGAGAATCGTCGCCAGCGCGAGACCACCGGGCATCGGGCGTGTGACGGCAACCGCCCAGTCGATCAGGCGGCGCGCGATGCTCCCGCGCGACATAATCGCACCGGCAAACATGAACAGCGGTATCGCGAGCAGAACCTCATTGTTAAAAGCTTCCCAGGTGTCGTAGATGACGTACTGCGCGTTGCCACTGTCCCAGACTGTGTAGGTGAACAGAGCGGCAGCGCCCAGAAGAACGAGAATCGGCTGGCGCAACCACAACAGCGCGACCATCAGGCCAGCGAGTATCCAACCCATTACACGGCCTCCTGATCAATGTGCTCGGAAGGCCTGGTAGCCGGCACAAACGCGTAGGTCAGATAGCGCAGCACGTTGGCGCTGAAAGCGATAACCATAACGCTCTGCAACAAGCCGACTGGCCAGCGCAGAAGTGGGGTCACGTCCTCAAGTGCATACGACTCACGTGCTACCCAAAGAGCAAGCCAGACCAGAAGCGCGAAGAAACAGGCAGTAACCAAGTGACCAAAGGCTATAAACGCCTCGGTGAACGATTTTGGTACGTAACCGTCAAGCACACGCGGCCTGAAGTGATCACCCGCATCAGCCGCGAGCCCGAGTCCGAAGAGCGCCGTCACCATCATGCCGACGAGTCCAACTTGCGGCGCGCCAACAACGCCTCGCCCAACAAACAATCGGAAGGCGACATCGAGTACCAGGGCCGCCGACATGACGATGAAGCCAGACGTACAGAGCCAACGCTCGAGCCGACCAATCCAGTTGAGCAGGCTCATGGTTGCACTCCCCAGGTACTGACTAGGGTTGCCGATGCCGATGCAGATGCGGGTGCGGATGCGGGTGCAGAGATTGCCGCGTCGACGCTGCGCGCCTCCTCGCAATGACGGAAGTTTTGA
>CAYGQC010000165.1:0-6918 GCA_964351875.1 uncultured Pseudomonadales bacterium | reverse complement strand
CCACGCTCGCCGCGCGTCAGGAATACGAGATCGACGAGATCGGTTGCGTCGATTCGAGCTCGCACCTTCTGCCACTCCTGATCCCAAACGGATTCCGGTTGGGCGAATGCCAGCGCTCGGCCTTTGAGCGTCGGGACTGAAGGTTCGGCGCGTTGAGTAGTGCCTTGCGCAGCCATCAAGCTGGCGATCGGTATGAGATTCCCGCGTTGTACCTGCGCCACGTCAATCAGTGAAGAGTCAGGTCCCGTCAGCGCGTGCGCAGCGAGGCGATCTCCGGATGCCTCAGACAGCGTCAGTAGGAGAACGATCATGCCAACGAAAACCGCTATCGCCCGCATCATGAGAAAAACTGCTGAGTCTGGGTAGCCTTAACCAACACGGCATCACTTCCTTCTGTCGTCAGGACGGCGTCAAAAAGCGCCTGGGTCTTACCAACCTTGATCAATGTTGAGCGCGCGACAAGCGGCACACCCATGGGGACCGGCCGCAAGTAGTAACAAGCCAGATTAGTCGTGACGAAAGGCCGAGCGTTTCCGGCGAAATAGGTTGCCATGCTCACCACGTCATCGATCAGGGCCGCAACCGCACCACCTTGCAGCGTGTCATTGGGATTGCGCAAGCCTTCGGGCGGCAAGAAACGCACCGACGCATCGCTACCGTCATCCTCAGCATAAATCACCACACCACCCAGAAAGACACGAGACTCGATTCGCGGCAACGTGTTTACATCAACTCGCATACAACTCGCTCTCCGGCGTTATCATCCTGACAAAGACAGGGGCAGAATCCACGTGGACACATTGGCGACCGCCGCAATTACGTTTCTGCATTTGCTGGTTTTTGCCTACTGGCTGGGCGGCGACCTGGGCGTGTTCTATCTCAGCCGAACCGTCACAGACGAGGCGGCTACCATCGAGCAACGCCAGTTTGCCGTCAGCAAATTGCTGGCCCTGGATCTGATGCCCAGGTTTGCGTTGTTGATGACGTTGCCAACCGGCCTGACGACAGCGCATGTTGTCGGTTGGCTTGCCCTGCCCTGGTGGATACTTGCGAGCGTTTGGATTGCCTCGATCGCCTGGCTGGCACTGGTGGTTAAGCTGCATCATGGCGCTGCCGCGATTTGGGCGCGCATCGACACCCTCCTACGAATCGCATTCATCGCGGGTTTGACGCTGGCAGCGATCGGCGCGCAGGTGCCGACTTTCGTGCGCATCAAACTCGCGCTACTCGCCACCGCTGTGGTTCTTGGCCTCATCGTTCGCACCTGTCTCAAGCCTCTCGGCCCGGGCCTGGTTGCATTGGCAAACGGAGACGTGGCAACCGCAAACCCATTGATACGCGCCAGCATCGGCCGGAGCAGACTGCCTGTTCTTGGCATTTGGGCTGTGATTGCTTGCGCCGCGTTCATGGGGCTGTGGCGGCCGCTTTAGAGCCGCTCGAAACGGCGGGCTCAAACACTGCATCGTCGATGGCAACATTCACGTCAAAGTCATTCCAGCGCACTTCGTTTTGCTTGACGCCGTTG
Source organism: uncultured Pseudomonadales bacterium (assembly GCA_964351875.1). GTDB lineage: Bacteria > Pseudomonadota > Gammaproteobacteria > Pseudomonadales > Azotimanducaceae > JANSWO01. Next base: position 5,393 of record CAYGQC010000165.1, on the reverse strand, counting down.
TAAAACAGGCGCACACGCCCGGGCTGCTGCCAGGACAAACCCGGCTTGCGAAAGAAGTCACTGTAGATCCTTGTGTGCCACCCGCGTGGCGTCGTGAATCCCACCTGCAGGACGTCATAGTTGTCAGAAGCAATCGCGAATTGAGTGGCACGGCCGGAAGGGTCGGTAAGCTCTATGAAATGTGCTGGCCGGCCATCTATCGAGTCATCGGGCAGTCGCTTTAGAGCGTAGCCATCATCAAGCGCGTGGCGAATAGCGCCGAAGCCGAAGTTCGCAGCCCAGCGACGCGAGTCGGCGGGCTCTGCTGTGCGCTGGCCGTTGCTCGTTGTGTGCGTGCCATCGAAGGCAACATCGAAGACTACCTCATCGCCCCGCGTGGATCGAATTCGCACTTTGCCGTCCGCGCGATGCGTGTTCTCCTTGGTCGCACTGTATACGCGCCACATCTCGTGCCGATCGTTGATTACTCGCTTGGGGCCATCGTAAAACGTTGCTGAGCCACGCATCACCAGCGTTTCTGGTCGTACCCAGATATCACCGCCGGCATTCTCGAACGCTCGCTCGACGATCGTGCGCGCCGCAAGCCAATCGGAAGCGCCAGTGGGCAACGAGAGGATCACCAGCAGACCAATACCAAGGAAAACCCTCATTCGCCGCCCCCCATTTCCGAGTCTTCGTAGGATTCACTCACGATCTTGGCGACGCCGGGAAACAGCGCCTCTGCCAGCGTGAGCACTTCCAGATAATTGCCACCGGTGATCTGAATGCCAACCGGCAAACCGTCAGTTGCTTCAGGTGTTGCTGGTATGGAAATTGATGGCAATCCCGCGATGGCCGCCGGTGCAGTCAAATCCGCCAGAGTAAGAGGCACCGGTTCGCTCCAGAGCGGCGCCACATGCGCCGAGGTGGGCGACACAAGAACCGCGTTCTTCAAGTCAGCGCCAAGCCTTTTTCGAGTTTGCGCAAGCAGAGCATCGCAACGAGCCACCTTGTCCGCACTCTGCCCGCTCCCCCACGCTAACAGGCTTCTCAGCGTCTCGCTGAAGCCTTGCGGGTTGGCGGCTAACTCGCTCGCGAACTGCCTCGCGCCATCGCGCTCGCATCGAAGCAGGCCCGCACGTCGAAGCGCACCCAGATCCACATCACGCCAGTCGAGTCCATCCATCGGTTGTAGCTCACGCGTCGCGACGGCAAACGCATGGGCGACATCGGCATCACACTCTAGAGTATCGCTGACATGCCAATTGAGTATGTGCGTCGGCTGAGACCGCGATATCGCATTGCGATCAAACAGCCGCAAAACCGAACGCACATCAGCAACGGAGCGCGCGTGAATGCCGATGTGATCCAAACTCGGTGACAGCTCGAGCAATCCTTCGACAGGGATCACACCATGGTCAGGTTTATAGCCGACCACACCACAAAGCGCAGAAGGCAACCGGACACTGCCCATATCGTCCGTGCCGAGCGCGATCGGAACCACACCCGCCGCGACCGCCGCTGCGCTGCCACTGGAAGACCCACCCGCAATGCGCCGCGGGTCTCTGGGGTTGAGCGTCCTCTGAAACGCGGGGTTATCACCCGTCTCACCGAGTGCCGCTTCATGCATATTCAAGATGCCCACGGGAATCATGCCCGCTGCGCGCATGGTCGCGACTACCACAGCGTCTGCGGTCGCGACTCGGTCAGCAAACGCTTTGATGCCGCCGTGCCAGGGCAAGCCTGCGATGGCTATGTTTGCTTTGACCGCAAACGGCACACCCTCGAGCGGAGAACGGGGCTCACCGGCGGTCCAGCGCTGGTCCGATTCGTCGGCCGCGTCAAAAATCGAGTCCCAGTCCGCTACCGCATTGAACAGACCGTAGCGATCAGACAGGCGCTCAATGCGATTCTGCACCCGACCAAGAACATCCATCGCACTAAGAACGCCGGCCGCATACTCTCGCGACAAGCCGGCGCCATCGAGCGCATGTACTTCTCTGGAAGTGCTCAAGCGGATTCCCAGGTGATACCGCCGACTGCGCTGCCGGCGGCCGCAACAAACTCGCAAACAAGCAAGCTCTCAAATACGTCTTCGCGCAAATACGGGTCACCAGCCATGAACGCACGCGCGTCCGCTTCGTCGTTGGCGAATACGAGATACAACGAGCCGAACATCTCACCATCCGGACCTTTCAAGGGACCAGCCGCGAGGTAGCGTTCGATGTTGTCGGCTACAAACGCGAGGTGTTCAGCCAGGAATTCCTCGCGCAGACTCGCAGCGCCGGGCCCATCAATCCCTTGGAACGTAAACACGAGCGAGCTATCGGAGTCGGGCATGATCAGGCTTTTGCCTCGTCTATCAATCGAATCGGCTTCTGTCTGCGATCAATCTGGGTAAGCTCCGCGGTCTCGCCCCTACCGACCAGCTCCATCGCTACTTCAATGCCAAGCTTACGCTTGATCGTCGCCGACATGAGCGCGGCCAGATCCCCATCACCACCCTTCACTTCCGCCACGACAACAAACTGGCCGTCCCTGGTAAGCCGACAGATGTACTCGCCCTGAAACTCGCTGATCTCATCCAGCATCGGACCGATAGCCTGCGGGAAGACATTGATACCCTTTATCTTGACCATGTTGTCGCTGCGACCAAGAAACCCCTGAATCCGACGGAGGTTAAAGCCAAGACTGGATTGCCCGTCTGACTCGGCTGAGACGTCGTGCGTGTTGAAGCGAATGATCGGGTAGATGTCATCTTTAAACAGGCAGGTGCAAACCATGTCACCCGTAGCGCCTTTACTGACCGGCGCGCCCGTGTCGATGTCCAGAAGCTCCAGATAGTGAGCATCTTCCATCACGTAGAAGCCGTCGCGGTCGGGTCCTTCACCGGCGATGACTCCCGTGTCACCAACACCGTACCAGTCGTAACACTCGGCGCCGCCCCACAACCGGGAGATCAGGTCTTTGTCTTCCCTGCCCATCTGTCCGGATATCATTCGGATGTTGATGTCACGGCCGATCACAATGCCTTCGTCAGCCGCCGCCTCAGCCAGGCGTTTCAGATAGTCGGCAAAGCCAACGATCACTGTTGCGCCGAAATCTCGCATCAACTGAACCTGGGAGGTACTCCGGGTTTCGATCCCAGTGCCCGCCGACATGAACACAGCGTTCGTCCAGTGCACGACCGCCTCACGTATGTAGTGGCCGCCGTTGATCATGCCGTGGCCATAAACCGAATGGACCACGTCCGATCCAATCAATCCCTGTAGGCGATACAGCCGGCCCAGCAACAAGTTCTGTACCTCCCGGCTCTTGGCTCCAAACAGCAACACCTGCGGCTTTCCTGTCGTGCCCGAGGTTGTGTGGAATATCGCGGGCGGGTGATCCGGATCTTTCGGATCAAATCCGGCGAAGTCGCCGAAGGGCGGCGCAAGCTCGATGCTCTCCATCAAGTGCGACTTGTCGAAAACTGGCAGCTTGTCGATATCGGCGAGGCTCAAAACGTCACCCGGCTCGATGCCAGCATTACCCCACAAACGTTGATAGAAACCCGTCTGCCAGGCCCGCGCCAGGCAGCGCCGGAAGAGAGCATCCTGGCGGGCGAACAGCTCATCACGGCTTATGGTCTTCGCAAAACGCTCGAAATCAGCACCGATCGGGTGATCGCTCATCAAAGCCGGCACATCGAGCGAGTTCATGTAGCTGGTCATAGACACTCCAACGGAAAAGCCGGGCAATGTAGGGGGCAAACCGAGTTACGCATCAGCGATTGCCCGCGCCGGTAATGTCGTCGAGCAAAGTAGCCACATCGATAAGCTCCGTGACGGACGCCACTGATTCCATGAGAGCGGCGGCTTGCTCCGCGTCATAGACAGTCGCAACGCAGGCGACAACCTTGTCGGCAATCTGTTCGCTTGAGAGCGGATGCCTGGTTGAGCCGAGTAACTGCTCAATGGTGGTTGTCAGCGTACGGCCATCCTTCAGCGTTGCCGTCAGCGTCTGAGGCGTAAAAGCTGCCGGATCAGAATTGTCACTCACGCTCGCTTGGATACGATTCGCCAGCGCCAACGTCGATGGATCTCGCAGAGCTGGCTCATCGAAGTGTTCGAGCCTGACGCCACCGAACCTCAACGCAACGGCGCCCACATACGGGAAACACAGACGGGCGTAGTTAACGTTCATGTCCTTTGTCGCTGGCCGGATGACCAGTTGATGGATCAGCGGCGGCGCGCTGAGCTCAAAACGCTCGAGATTGTCTGCGCTCGCGCCTAGCTCGCGCAGTCGCAATACCGCCTCAACGCCACCATGCGTCGCTCGGCCGGACGGGAACGGTTTGTGCGACAGCTCGGTTACTCGCCAGGGTTTTCCGACGCTCGCGCTTAGCCCAGAGAAGTCTGTGTCGGTCTCAAACAAAGCCAGATAGCCGTGCTTGCCATGTATCGATTGTGCGGGTGCAGGAATGCCAGTCGCAGCAAGATCCGCAGACACCATGCCAGCTCTCGCCGCAGCCGCCAGCTGCATCGGAAGCGTCGGTTTGCCCTCCTCGTGCGCCTGCATAGTCCCGCCGCATTGGGACAAGGCGTAACCAAAGGCGTCGCGGACCTGGTTCTGGTCATAACCTCTCAGCGAGGCAATCGCTGCCGCCGCGCCAAACACGCCCGTTGTGGCAGGTCGAAAGAAGGTGAGCGGCGCATTCGCTGCCAGCCCTAGCGTAGCCGCAACTTCGACCCCGACAACAAGCGCGGTGACAAGACGCTCACCCGAGACAGGATCGCCGCGCCCCTTCGCCAGCTCGGCGTCCGCAAGCGCCGCTGACGAGACGGCCGTCATTACATGTGCAACCGCGGGCTCATGTACCGCATCGAATTCGAGGCAATGCATCTGAAAGGTGTTCATAAAGGCCGCCGCCGACGCCGGCAGGCGAATGTCATCACCGAGTACGCGAGCATCCGCGCCGTCACCCCAGGAGCGAACCACACCGAGCAGCGGGTCGCGAAAGACGCTCGCCCTACCGGCAACACCGATCGCGAGACAGTCCAAGAGGAACGTGGTGGCGCTGCTCACAGCAGCGGGCTCGAGATGCCCAAATCTGGTGTGAGCGACGCATTGCTCCAACAGGGTCTGTAACGACGACTCGCTCAAAGCGCGCCTCGCTCAACTAGCTGATCGATCACCGCATCTGACAGACCGAGTTCCAGCGCAATCTCTCGACTGTGTTCGCCATAGGCCGGCAGCGCTAGATTCGGCTGTGCGGGTTCGCCTGCAAATTTAATCGGCACGCCAATGTGCGCGTTGCCAGCATCGTCTCGAAGCAACATGTTGCGCCGGGCCGTGTGCGGATCCGCAAACGCATCCTTCAGCGAACGCACAGCCGCCCAACAGCAATCGACATCCGCAAGAAAGGCTTCCCA
>CAYGQC010000164.1:6786-8528 GCA_964351875.1 uncultured Pseudomonadales bacterium | reverse complement strand
AGTCAGCTTCGCGCTCAGCGTTACGCCCATTTTTAGTCGTCACAAGGCCAGCCGCCACTTGACCCGCTCCTACGACCGCACCCGCATATTCGGTATTGCTGGCTCCGATTGCTGCCGCTACCAGCGCCACCTGTAACACAGTCCCTCGCTCCTGGGCTTTAGCCCCGTGACGACCTGCTGCGTGAGCAATTTCATGGCCAAGTACAGCCGCGAGTTCCGCCTCGCTGGACAACTCAACCAACAAACCGCGATTGATCGCAATCTTGCCACCCGGCATCGCCCAGGCATTTGGCACGGAGTTGTTCAGAACGACAAACTCGTAAGGAAGATCGAGGGGTGATCGCTGCGCAAGGCGCTGGCCCACCCGGTTCACGTAGTCGCTGAGCGCTGGATCTACGGTGTACTGACCACCTTGCATCTGCTGCGCGGGAACATAGTGTTGCTCGCCAATCGAGATCTGCTGGGGCACCGATATCCAGCCAATCTCCTGCTCCCCGGTGAGCGGATTGACCACACAGCCGGTAACGCCGAAAAGCAACCCCACAACACATCCTTTGAGGCCAACACGCCTGATGTGCCGCGCAAACCTCGAGGCAAGGCTGGAGGCTGAAGAAGTGAAATCGGTAAGCATGTCTGTCTCCAAGGTGACGACGTCTGTCGGCCGCTCTGATTCTGCGCTGCAGTGTACCAACGCCCGCGCCCTCCACCGAAGCGTCAGCACCTACCTCGTTGGACAGCGAAAGGCGCCCACAAAACAGGATTCCGCAATCCACTGAGGATTTACAGAGTCAGGGATGGGTTTTACACAACCCAAACAGTTTACGCAGACAACCTCAGTATCGTCAGACGCTCGCACGCCACCGTGTCACGGCAGACAGCCTGATCGCAAACTCACTAGACCGGCCCGCGCTATGACCTCACCCACCACCGCCACCGCAGCTCCAGCCTCAAGCCCCAGCCTCGTTCAGGCTGAGATCGACCGCCTCGAGCGCGCTATTCGCGAGCGCCATTGTGATAACCGAGCAATGCCGAACTGTATCGATCATGCGTATCGCGCCGTGATCGAGAAACGGCGAGCACAACTACGGGCCATGCAGCGCTAGATCAGCACGTATTCGCCCCAATTTGCTCGCCGTGGATTGGCCAGTTCACGTTTGTGCATACCTCCAGAATTCCTCCACAGTATCTACATGCCTGCTGCAGCCATAGCGCGTAGCGTTACGGGCATGGGCAAGGCAACAGTGGCCGCCCGCTGTTAGAGGGCCTTGGGTCCTGCATGAAAAACCCAAGACTTAAACAGAGACAACCCGACACTTAACCAGAGATAGCCAGAGACAACCCGTGACCCGCCCAAATCATCAAATCCGACCATCGGCTGGCCAGGGCATGCAAACACCCCGCAGTCAGGTGGCTCACATCGAAGACCACGACTCTGAAGAACTGACGCCGCGAGAAACGCTGCTGCTGCTGTGCGGCTTTACAGCCCTGCTTGCCAGCGCCGCACCCTGGATTGTTCTCTAGCGCCTGTAGCGCCTGGCACCAACCAACGCATCCCCGAGGAGCGAAAGACGGCGTTTGACTCGACGCCAGAAACAATCGTTCTTCTCTCCGACTGACGGGTCAACCACTACTTTGAACCCGTCTACTCGATACCCCGCTACCGTGGGGGTTTTTTTATAACAACGTCGATTTCCTGCATCGATTGCCTCGCAATCGACGCAGGAATTCGACGCGCGTTGAAT
>CAYGQC010000164.1:4710-6686 GCA_964351875.1 uncultured Pseudomonadales bacterium | reverse complement strand
TTGGGTGTGCCTGCCGATTCGTGTTCCGTAAACTGCGGTTAGCGGTTAGCAGTTAGAATGGCAGCAACCACACCCTACTCAGCCACCTGAACGAGACCCACCCCACCATGAAGTATCTGCACACCATGGTTCGCGTTACCGATATCGATGCGTCACTGGACTTCTACTGCAATCACCTCGGTCTGGAAGAGTTGCGCCGCTACGACAGCGACGCTGGCCGCTTCACGCTTGTCTTTCTGGCCGCGCCGGGTGACAGCACCGCCCAGGTGGAACTTACGCACAACTGGGATCCCGAGGACTACGATGGCGGGCGAAACTTTGGCCATCTCGCCTATGCGGTCGATGACATTTACGCGACATGCAAGCGGCTGATGGACGGCGGTGTGACGATCAATCGGCCTCCCCGTGATGGCCACATGGCCTTCGTCCGTTCGCCTGATGGCATCTCCATTGAACTGCTGCAATCCGGTGAAGCGCTCGCTGCGGCCGAACCTTGGGCGAGCATGGAAAACGTCGGCGAGTGGTAACGACCGAGGGAACGGGACCGAACTCCTTCGGCGCCCCATCCTCCAGGCAGGAACCCCGTCCGTGTCTCTAGATGACGTCGCGGGCACCAAATTCTGCGTTTTGCCGCGGTACCGCGTGCACTGATCAACATCGCGCGGCACAATCGCAGCAGAACACGCATCCTCGCCGGCGTTGGCCAGCGATCATATCCAGCCCCGGGACTCGTTCCGGGACCACTGAATTCTCGAGGGGAGATCACTATGAAACTGTACAACTCCGTTGGACCAAACCCACAGGTCGTGCGCTCATTCATCGCCGAGAAAGGCGGCAAGATCGACATGGTTGATGTCGATATCATGGCCGGTGAGAACCGACAAGAGGCGCACATGAAGCGGAACCCGGTGGGATCCACGCCGGCGCTGGAACTCGACGACGGTTCTTTCATCACCGAAATCACGGCCATCTGTGAGTACCTCGACGAAGTTATGGACGGCCCTTCGCTGATCGGTGACACGCCCGAAGCGCGAGCCGCCACGCGAATGTGGACTCGCCGAATCGACCTTTACATCGTCGAGCCCATGGCTAACGGCTTCCGCTATAGCGAAGGGTTGCCGCTGTTCCAGCCTCGAATCACCGTTATCCCTGAGGCGGCTGACGGCCTCAAGAAGCTTGTGCAGGAAAAGCTGGCGTGGCTCGACGGTCTGATGGGCAAATCTGAGTTCATCGCCGGTGACTCGATCACCATGGCCGATGTGCTTCTACACTGCTTCCTGACCTTTGGCGCAAGCGTAGGCCAGCCGTTTGATCAAAACCTCGCCAATCTCAAAGCGTGGTACGACAATATGGCTGATCGACCCTCGTTGAAGGCCTGACGCCCCGAACAGTACTGGCTGCGCGTGCCACCGCTGCCTGCGCTCAATGAGCAAAAGCAGCGCCTCGCACACGGTGGAGACCCAAACCGGGCTTCACCGTGCCAGCCAGTAGGCACTTCGGGTCATAGTCGGCGCAGTTTTGGGGCAGTTTTGGGGCAGTTTCGAGAGAAGAGACGCTGCCGAAACCCACCCCGGGTGAGCCCCACAAGCCCATCCGGCTTCACGTTTAGTTGCACCCGTATCGACTAGACTTAGTCCTAAGTCCACTGGTCGCGCTGTCGCGAGTCTTATGCCATTACGGCGACAATTCCATACGCCCGAATGAAGGCTACTGAAAAAGTCCCTGGACATCGTCCGCACAGCGCTCCTGTGATAGCATTGTGTTACCTTTCGTATCACCCCTTCGAGCCCAGTCATGCGTGGAACCTACATCACCGCGGCGATCATCGCCCTGGCCATTGTTCTGTGGCTGGCCTCCGGATTAGGCGGAGACGACGGCCAATCCGGCAATGCAACGACGATCGCCCAGCAGAATGCCGAACGTAGTGCGAGGGTCGAGGATCGAGCGCCGGCACGCGTCAGGGCCCAGCTCATGCA
>CAYGQC010000164.1:0-4700 GCA_964351875.1 uncultured Pseudomonadales bacterium | reverse complement strand
GCTCATGCAAGCCTCACTGCAACCGGTCGAGCTATCGATCCGCGGGCGCACGGAGAGCAAACGCACCGTTACCGTGCGCTCTGAAACCAATGGCCGCGTCGTTTCGCGCCCGATCGAGCGCGGTGATCGAGTAAGCCGGGGCGACCTGCTGTGCCAACTGTCGGTCGACGATCGAGGCGCTCAAATCAGCGAGTCCGTCGAAGCGCTCAAACAAGCCGAGCTCGAATACAACGGCACTCTCGAACTGAAAACCCGCGGTCTGGTTTCCGACACTATTGTCGCCCAGGCCAAGGCTCGCCTGGCAAGCGCAGAAGCTCAGTTAGCACGCACCAAGCTCGATCTTGCGAAGACGTACATACGAGCACCCTTCGATGGCTTCGTTGAAACGCTCGGCCTGGACATCGGTGATTTTGCTCAGACCGGAGCCGCCTGCGCCGACATCGTCGACCTCGACCCGATGTTGTTAGTCGGTCGCGTGCAGGAAAGCCTGGTCGGCAGCATTGAGCCGGGCGTACGCGCAACAGGACTTCTCGCGGACGGTCAGCAGGTCAGCGGCACCGTAAGCTTTATCGGCCAACAGTCAGACACTGCAACCAGAACCTATGCCGTGGAGGTTGCCGTGCCGAATGTCGATTACTCGATTCGCAGCGGCTTGACTGCGGAAATTCGGCTGGTTCTGAACAATCAGCAGGCGCACCGGATAAGCCCATCGATCCTGTCGCTTAACGACAACGGTGAGTTTGGCGTCAAGATTATCGATGCCGACAATATTGTCAGTTTCGTACCCGTTGAAATCGTACGTGAGTCGGCGAGCGGCATGTGGGTGTCAGGCCTGCCGCCGATCGCCACCGTGATCACCGTCGGACAGGATTTTGTGGTGTCCGGCGAAGAAGTCGAGCCCGTGTTTGAAGGCGCTGAGATGCCGGTTGCGTCCCCTAAACCCGATGACACCGACCGCGGCGCTGCCTCCCTGACGGGAGCCGCAGTCAGCAAACCGCTGGGCGCCGCTGCGCCGCTGGGCGAGCGCTCGTGAACTCGCTGATCGACGCGGCGACAAATCGCCTGCGCACAACCATGCTGATCATGCTGATGGTGATCCTGGCTGGACTGACGGCTCGTTGCTCGATTCCGATTGAGAACGAGCCGAACATTGAAGTGCCCTTCTTTATGGTCAGCCTGTATCACGAAGGCATCTCCCCGGAAGATGCGGAACGCCTGCTCGTCATGCCGATGGAACTAGAAATCCGCGGCCTGGAAGGCGTGGACCAAGTGACCTCGTACGCATCCCAAGGCTACGCAAATCTCTTCGTCGAAATGGACGTCGATCAGTCCGTCGACCAAGCAGGAATCGATCTACGCGAGGTAGTTGACCGAGCGAAGTCCGAGCTGCCGAGCACGGCGGAGGAGCCGATTGTTCGCGAGCTCTCGACCGACGACTTCCCTTCGATTCAAGTGAACCTGGTCGGCGAAGGCGTGCCCGAGCGCATGCTCTACAACATCGCGATCGACCTGCGCGACCAAATCGAAACGATACCGTCAGTGCTGAGCGCCGATCTTGAGGGCGCGCGCGAAGACCTGCTCGAAGCCACTATCGACCCAGCAGCGCTCGAGTCCTACGCCGTGTCTACAGAAGAGCTCATCAACACGGTGCTGCGTAACAATCGGCTCATCGCCGCTGGCGCGTTGCAAGGCAGCGAGGGCCGCTTTTCGGTCAAGGTCCCGAGCGTCATTGAGACGCCGAGCGATCTGTTTGACCTGCCGATCCGTGCCAGCGCTGACGCGGTTGTCACACTGGGCGACCTGGCGACTGTACGGCGTACGTTCAAAGATCGAACGGGTTACGCCCGGGTCAACGGCAACGACACGATTACGATCGATATCAAGAAACGCACTAACGCCAACCTGATCGACAACAACGATGCGGTCCGCGCCCTCGTCGCTCAGTTCGAGGAAAATCTGCCGAACAAAGTCAGCATCTTTTTTTCCCAGGATCAGGCTCCGTTTGCCCAATCCCAGGTGCATGAGCTTGAAGGCAACATTCTCACGGCACTCGCGCTGGTCATGGTGGTTGTGGTTGCCGCAATGGGCTTGCGTAGCGGCATCATCGTCGGTCTCGGTATTCCCGTGTCCTTCCTGTTTGCACTGATCTTCATCGCCTGGCTCGACTTCACGTTCAACTTCATGGTGATGTTCGGCATGCTGCTGGGCCTGGGCATGCTGATCGACGGCGCTATCGTTGTAACGGAGTACGCCGATCGCAAGATGATGGAAGGCTTCGACAAGCGAGCCGCGTACGCAATGGCGGCGAAACGCATGTTCTGGCCCGTTACCGCATCCATTGCGACCACGCTGGCCGCATTCCTGCCGCTGATGTTCTGGCCAGGCGTACCTGGCAAGTTTATGAGCTTCCTGCCGATCACCGTATTCACGGTACTCGCAGGATCGCTCCTGTACGCCCTCGTCTTTGGCCCGGCTCTGGGCGCGTTGTTCGGCAAAGCTGGCGCGCGGGATGAGAAGTCTCAGCACACGCTCGAACAGCTCGAGAACGGCGATCCGACCAAGCTCAATAGCATGACGGGCTTCTACGCCAAGGTGCTCGCGGTCGCAGCTCGCTATGCGCTGGTCACAATGGCCATCACCGTCGCGGCCCTGTTCACGTCATTCTGGGCGTACGGCAAATATGGCGAGGGCCAGGTGTTCTTTTCGAGCTCCGATCCGCAGTTCGCAATAGCGACTGTGCGTGCACGGGGCAATCTGTCTCCGGATGAGACCAGGGATCTGGTACTCCAGGTTGAACAGCAGGCGATCGACATCCCAGGCATTCTCGGTATCAACGCCTACTCGTTCCTGTCCGGACGCAATCTTCGCGGCGCGACAGACGAAGTCGGTCAGGTCTTTTTCGAGATGACCGAGCAGAGCGCGCGCGAGCTGACCGGTTACGAGATATTGGAAGAGTTTCGCAGCGGCGTATCGAATATTCGCGGTATCGCCGTCGACGTGCAGGAAATGGAGATGGGGCCGCCCGTAGGCAAACCGATTCAGATTGAGTTTTCGTCCGTACACAAGGATCTGCTGGAACCGGCAATGAGGCGCGTGCGCGACTTCATGGAGAACGAAGTCGACGGGCTTCGGGATATCGACGATACGCTCAGCGCACCCGGCGTCGAGTGGGAGCTCGTGGTAGATCGCGCACAAGCTGCGTTGTTCGGTGCTGACGTAACCCAGGTCGGCGTCGCGGTCCAGCTTGTTACGAATGGCGCTAAAGTCGGCGAGTACAGACCCGATGACGCCGACGATGCCGTAGATATCCGCGTGCGTTACCCCGAAGACTATCGCGGCATTGAAGCGTTGGGTGATCTTCGCATCGGCACCCGCCAGGGTTTTGTACCGATTAGCAACTTCGTGACACGCAAAGCCGTACAGCGGGTCGATACGATTCAGCGCGTCGACGGCACACCCGTGAAACGATTGCGCGCAGCCGTCGCACCAGACGTACTAGCCGATACCAAGGTCAAAGAAATCCAGGCCTGGCTGGACACCCAGGAGTTTGACCCGAGGATCGAGGTCAAATTCCGTGGCGCCAACGAAGAACAGGAAGAATCGGCCGCGTTTGTCGCCAATGCCTTCCTGTTCTCGCTGTTGCTCATGTTTGTGCTGTTGGTCACCCAGTTCAACAGCTTCTATCAGGCAGCCCTGATCCTTTTCGCCGTGGTGCTGTCGACCGCCGGGGTTCTTATAGGCCTGCTCATCACCGGCAATCCATTCAGCTCGGTGCTGACGGGTGTCGGCATCGTTGCACTCGCCGGCATTGTGGTGAACAACAACATCGTTCTCATTGATACCTACAACCACCTGCGACGAGAACACCCCGAGCTGGACTACATTAACCTGATCGTGCGGACGGGCGCTCAACGTTTGCGACCCGTCATGCTGACAACCGCAACCACCGTGCTGGGATTACTACCCCTCGCCAGCAACATCAGCATTGACCTTGTCGCGCGCAAAGTGACGTTCGCCAGCTCGATGTCGATGTTCTGGGAGCCCCTTTCCCAGGCCATTGTCTCCGGACTTTCATTCGCGACGCTCCTGACGTTGGTCGCAACGCCAGCCATGCTCGCCCTGCCCCACCAGGCCAGGAACCTGTGGAGCAAATTCAAGAAGCGAATGCGCACCGATGCTCCGGCGACAACCGCGGCGGAGTCGATCTGAGACAGGGCTATACCGGAGCCCGCCGCACCCGGAACGAGCCACGAAGCGTCTGGCGCTCGACAACCCACGCCGTGCGCCGTTGGCCTGCCGCGACTACACTGCCCCCTGTGAATCCCTTCATCGTCAATCTGCGCGACTGCGCGACAACCATCCCAGCCCCGCATGACGGGGACAGCCAAAGTGCGGATGAGTTAGCCCAGGCCGAGTACGGCGAGAAAGCCTGGCGGCTGTCGGTGATGGCCGCGGCCGGCCTTCCCGTACCAGACGGATTTGTGCTGACTTGCACGGCCTTCCGTCGTTTTCGCAACGACGACCAGGCAGATCTCGAGCGCCACCTGCGGCTAGCCTTCGATGATCACTTTCCCGAACACGCAGAGGTCGCTGTACGCAGCAGCGCCACCGGCGAGGATAGCGCCCGCGGCGGAGAACGTAATAACCGCGGCGGAGAAAGCGCCCGCGGCGGAGAAAGCGCCCGCGGCGGAGAAAGCGCC
>CAYGQC010000163.1:0-8636 GCA_964351875.1 uncultured Pseudomonadales bacterium | reverse complement strand
ATCGGCGAGTTGCTGTGGCTCCTCCTGGCGCGTGTTGTCGCACCGATTGGCGTGCTGACGGTATTTGTCTACACCCTTTACAAAAGCTTCGCTTAGGGCTCAGCGCGTGCCGGTAATCGCTCGATCTGTGTTGCTGCCGTACCCCGCTGACTGCGTGTTCGGCGTGGTGCACGATGTGGCGAGTTATCCCGAGTTCGTGCCAGGCTGTGCTGGGGTGGAACTCGCTGAGGTGGGTGAGGATGAACACCTGGAGGCGAGGGTTGAGATTCGCGCCCGGGGCTTTAGCGAATCGTTTACGACGCGCAACGAAACCCGCATCGAGGGCGATTCCACCGCCTTGCTGATGCACCTTGTTGAGGGGCCGTTTTCTGCGTTTGAGGGCAGTTGGCGGGTCACCGATATCGGTTCGGGTGCCGGTAGCCGCGTGGAGCTGAATGTGGACTTCGAATTCAAGTCAGCTCTGGCCCGCCTTGTTGGTTTCTCGTTTGGCGGCGTTGTCGAAAAACTGGCGGATCGAATCGTTGAGGCGTTCTGCGAACGGATACGAGTGCGCTGTGGCAATTGAAGTGGTTCTCGCCGAGGCGGGAGGCGCGCTGCGCGCTTCGCTCGCGTATGCAGAAGGCATAACGGCTGGCATGGCCATCGAGGCGGCCGCTGAATTGCCGTCTTTTTCACATATCGATCTAGCGACTATGCCGATGGGCGTGTACGGCGAGGTGGTTGAGCCAGAGTACGTACTGCGTGACGGAGATCGAGTAGAGCTGTACCGACCGCTGCGAGCGGATCCGAAAGAATCCCGGCGGCTGCGGGCTGAAGGCAAGCTGCCCGAATAGCTAACCCTTGAGGGGGTTGTCGGCATCGGTGCTAGCAGTATCGGCGGGCTCTTGATGAGCCGCGGCAGCTATTTCTTAAGCCGCCGCGATTGTTTTTCTAAGCCGCCGCGGGCGCTTCCTCGTCGGCGTTCTCCGGTGAGTCGTCTTCGTCGGAGTCGGTTGCGCTGCTTGGGGCATAGTCTCCGGTGAAGTAGGCCAAGAGATCGTCCTCGAAGTAGACGCTCACCCGCTTCTCATCGGAGTATTGATTGCCGATCTCGATGGTGTAGATGTAGTCCCAGCGACCGTCGTTGAACGTGTTGCGGAATACCGGCTCACCCATCACGAAAATCACCTGGGAGCGAGTCATGCCTGGCTTGAGCCGATCGATCATTTCCTGGGTGATCACATTGCCCTGCTGCACGGTGATGCGATGCACGCTCGGCATCTTGAGCTTTGGCATGCACGCGGTGAGCAGCAGGCTGGTGACGATAGCGGTGATCACCATAGTGAATTTGGCTGTAGTCCGGGTTGTCGACATATCGGCTTCGTGTCTGATCAGGCGGCGAGGCGCGCAAGTGTAGTCAGTTTGCGGCGTAATTGCCCAGCGGCATAGGCCCGCTCGTCGAACCAGCTCTCAAGCGCTTGTGCCGCTCGTTTCAGCTAGCGCGCCGTCCGACAGTAGGGTAGCTGCATAGCTGCGCGTGTCGTCGGTGACATCCGCACCAGCCAGCATGCGCGAGAGCTCCTGCAGGCGCCCATCTGCGTCGAGGCTGGTAATCGCCGAGGTTTGCTTCTTGCCTTTGTGTACCAGCAGGTGGGTATCGCCGAGCGCGGCGACCTGCGGGGCGTGGGTCACACATAGCACCTGGCAGTGGCCGCCGAGGCGCTTTAGTAGTCGGCCAAGCACGTCGGCAGTCGTACCGCCGATGCCGACGTCGGCTTCGTCCAGCACCAGGGTTGGTAGCTTGCAGCGATCAGCCGCGACCACCTGGATCGAGAGGGCTATGCGCGTGCGCTCGCCACCGGAGGCTACCTTGGCGAGCGAGCCTGCCGGGTATTTGGGGTTGGTGATGACTTGGAAGTCGACTTTCTCAAGTCCGCGCTCACTGACGTCATCAATGAATTCCAGCAACAGCTTGCCGCCCTTGATACCCAGTGAGCCCATGGTGCCCGAGACGTCTTTACTGAATGTCTTTGCTGCCTTGCGGCGCTTGTCGCTGAGCTTCTTGGCCAGGGTAGTAAATTCCCGGCGCGCGCTATCAGCGGCATCCGTGAGCTCCGCGAGCGTAGCCTCGCTGCCGCTGGCCGCGGTTAGCACGCTGCGCAGCTCCTGTGTGTGTGCGAACAAATCGACCGGCCGCACTTTGTGTTTGCGGGCCAGGTCCTGGGCACGGTCCAGGCGTTTCTCCAACTCAATCAGTTCGCTGTCGTCGAACTCCAGAGTATCCGCATAGGCGCGCAGCTCGTGGTTTGCTTCGTCCACCTGGGCGACAGTGCTGGCAATGAGTTCGCGCGCCGTCGCCAGCAGTTGATGATTGTCGTTGATGGCGGCGAGCGTTGCGTGGATGCGACCCAGGCTGTCCAGGTTGTCGAGGCTGTCCATTGCCTGGGCGAGTGCTTCCTTCGTGTGAGCCGCGCCGGACAAACGTTTGAAACGAGCCTCGATCTGCTCGAATTCGGCCTCTCTCAGGTTTAGCTCATCGAGCTCTTCCAATTGATAGCGGATGAGTTCCTGGCGATCTTTAGCGGCGTCGATGCTGGCTCGCAAAGCGTTGGCTTTGGCTTCGCTTTGGTGCCACTCACGGTGTTTCTCGGTAACGCTGGCGACGAGCTTCGCATCGCCCAGGTAGTCGTCCAGCAGGTCGAGCTGGGTGCTCGGCTGGCTGATGGCCATGTGTTCGTCCTGGGCCTGGATGTCGATCAGGGTGGTGGCGATGCTGGCGAGCACGCCTAGAGTCACCGGCACGCCATTGATGAAGGCGCGTGAGCGGCCTTCGCGCGAGACTACGCGGCGGATGAGGCAGGTGTCATCCTCGCGGAGTTCATGCTCAGCCAGCAGCGCGAGTGCGGCTGAGTTGCCCGCTACGTCAAACTCAGCGCTGACATCAGCTCGCTCGGCACCGGGCCGTACGACGTCCGAGCTGGCCCGATTACCGAGCACCAGCGACAGGGCGCCGAGCATGATGGACTTGCCAGCGCCTGACTCGCCGGTCACAACGGTCAGGCCGCCGTTGAGCGAAACCGTCAGGGAGTCGACGAGGGCGTAGTTGGCAACGGTTAGCTGACGCAGCATGGCGAAGAACTGTTGGTGTGGTAACTGAACGGGTAGCAGGATAAATTCATCGCTGCCCCTGGCCGGCGTGGCGCGTGTGCGTCCGCCGCGTGGGAGTGTAGCTGAACTCGGCGGGTGCCGGGACTCGTCCAAATGTGGTTTTCGGCAGTTTTCTGCCTCGATGTCAGTGCGAATCTGACGAGGCAACACTCGGAGCGATGTGTACGTGGCCAACCGCCAGGATCGAAAGTCAGCAGGCTCGGGAGCGACGTCATCGTTGAAGGGCGATGCGGACACTGAGGGCGTCAGCGAACGCGCCCAGGTTCTGTTCAAGCACATGGTTGAGCGCTACATCGCTGACGGCGCTCCCGTGGCTTCTAAACTACTGGCCACCCAGTCTGGCATTGATGTCAGCCCCGCTACTGTCCGCAACATCATGGCGGATCTGGAATCTCGCGGGCTCGTATTCTCACCCCACACTTCCGCCGGCAAGGTTCCCACCCACCAGGGCTTGCGTTTCTTTGTTGATTCGTTGATCTCCGTGCGCCAACCAGGAGAACGCGAGATTGCGGAGTTGCACAAAGAACTGAACCCGGACAAGCAGCCGACAGAACTGGTGGCCCAGGCGTCACACCTGTTGTCTCACATCACCCGTATGGCCGGCGTGGTCACGCTGCCCAAACGGGAGGTTGTCAGTCTGCGCCAGGTCGAATTCCTGCCGCTCTCAGGCACTCGGGTGCTGGTCATTCTGGTCGTCAATGAGCGCGAAGTGCAGAACCGGGTCATTCATACCGAGCGTGAGTACACCGAAGCTGAGCTGGTTGCCGCCGCTAATTTCATTAACCAGCGCTTCGCCGGAAAATCGCTGTCGTCGGTTCGAGAGGGTCTGCTTGCCAGCATGCAGGACGACCGGGAGCGAATGGACAAGCTGCTCAACACAGCGATGGATGTTGCCGGGAAGGCGCTGGAAGAGCCGGCCGAGAAGGACGAGGAGTTGGTGGTCAGCGGCCGTTCGAATCTGGTGATGCATAGCGCGGAAGCGGCGGAGGAGTTGATTGAGGCTTTTTCCCGCAAAGGCAGAATCCTGCATTTGCTCGATCGCTGCCTGGGAAGTGACGGTATTCAGCTATTCATTGGCGGGGAGAGCGGCTACAGAGGTTTTCAGGAAGTATCTCTCGTGACGGCCCCCTATGACGTCGATGGAGAGGTAGCTGGTGTGCTGGGCGTGATTGGGCCAACGCGTATGGCCTATCAGAACGTTATCCCGCTGGTTGACGTTACTGCGCGTGTCCTGAGTGCGGCGCTCAGATACGAGTAACCGGCTGCCCAGTCTCACCGGCTGTTTGCCGTGCTAACTGGGTGGGCAGGCCGTGAGCCGATCGAGCTCTAGAATCCCTTGAATCCGCCCCTCGGGGCCCCATATTTGTGCGCGAGAGTGTGCGCGCGAGTCGCGCGGGCCAAGCGTGCGACATAGACAGTAATGATAGGAGGCGGTGGCTGCCGTGGCAAACAAAGAGAATCAGGATATCGACGGGCAGGACGAATCTGCTGAGTTGGTCGACAACGAAGCCAGCGCAGACGAGCAGAGCGAAGACGTGGTTGATGCAGCCGTCAGCGACGGTGGTGATGACCCGCTGGCAGAAGCCCAGGCCGAGGTCGAGGAGCTGAAAGACCAATTGCTGCGAGCGAAGGCCGATATGGACAATGTTCGCCGCCGCGGTCAGCGAGATATCGAAAACGCTCACAAGTTTGGCGCAGAGAAGCTCATCGCCTCATTGCTGCCGGTGCTCGACTCCCTTGAAAAGGCCGTAGAGGCTTCAGACAAGGTTGAGCATGAAGAAAGCCTCGCGATGGCCGAGGGTATTGCACTGTCGCTGAAGCTCGCGATGGATACGCTGGAGAAGGCCGGCGTTGCCGCCGTGCAGCCGGTCGGCGAGCCGTTTGACCCGAACCTCCATGAGGCGATGGCAATGGTGCCGCATCCGGACGCGGAGCCGAACAGCGTGATCGACGTGCTGCAAACCGGCTACACGCTCAATGGGCGTCTAGTCCGTGCCGCCCGGGTTGTGGTCTCGAAAGCGCCGGATTGATCCGCAATACCCCCTATACACGTTTGACACGCTTGAACTTGCCGAAGCGGCACCCATATATCGGCGGTCAGACAATTTTGAGTCGGTCAGCCACTAGATAACCTCGTTGGCCGGCGACAGTGGAGAGATAACATGGCGAAGATAATTGGTATCGACTTGGGCACCACCAATAGCTGCGTGGCAGTCATGGATGGTGGTGAAGTCAAAGTTATTGAAAACTCCGAGGGTGATCGCACGACGCCCTCGATCGTTGCCTACACCGATGACGGTGAGGTGCTGGTTGGCCAGAGCGCCAAGCGCCAGGCGGTGACGAACCCGACGAATACGCTGTTCGCGGTCAAGCGCCTCATCGGTCGCAAGTTCGACGACGCCGTCGTTCAGAAAGACATAAAGATGGTGCCTTATGAGATCGTTAAAGCCAGCAATGGTGATGCGTGGGTATCTGCGAAGGGTGAGAAGCTGGCGCCGCCGCAGGTGTCCGCTGAAGTTCTGAAGAAGATGAAGAAGACCGCTGAGGATTACCTCGGTGAGAGCATCACGGAAGCGGTGATCACCGTGCCGGCGTATTTCGACGACTCCCAGCGCCAGGCTACGAAGGATGCGGGCAAGATTGCCGGCCTCGACGTGCGTCGGATCATCAACGAGCCGACCGCGGCTGCGCTCGCCTACGGCATGGACAAGAAGCGTGGCGATGCCCGTATCGCGGTTTACGACCTCGGTGGTGGTACGTTCGACATCTCTATTATCGAGATGGCGGAAGTCGACGGCGAGCAGCAGTTTGAAGTGCTCTCGACCAACGGTGACACGTTCCTCGGTGGCGAAGACTTCGACCTTCGTATCATTGACTACCTCGCCGATCAGTTTAAGAAAGACAGCAGCATTGATCTGCACAGCGATCCGCTCGCACTGCAGCGCCTGAAAGAGGCCGCAGAGAAGGCCAAGATCGAGTTGTCTTCAAGCTCGCAGACCGAGATCAACCTGCCGTACATCACGGCCGATGCGACTGGCCCGAAGCACCTCGTGCTGAAGCTGACGCGGGCGAAGCTCGAATCGCTGGTTGAAGAACTGGTCGAGCGCACGCTTGGTCCCTGTAAGACAGCGCTGAGCGATGCTGGCGTTTCGGTCGGTGAGATCGACGATGTGATCCTCGTGGGTGGCCAGACGCGTATGCCTCAGGTGCAGGAGAAAGTGAAAGCCTTCTTCGGCAAGGAGCCACGCAAAGACGTGAATCCGGATGAAGCTGTCGCGATCGGTGCTGCGGTTCAGGCGGCGGTGCTCTCGGGTGACGTCACGGACGTTCTGTTGCTCGACGTGACCCCGCTGTCTCTCGGTATCGAGACGATGGGTGGTGTGATGAACGCGCTCATTGAGAAGAACACGACGATTCCGACCAAGAAGACCCAGGTGTACTCGACCGCGGACGACAACCAGACCGCGGTGACGATTCACGTGCTCCAGGGTGAGCGTAAGCAGGCGGGTCAGAACAAGAGTCTCGGCCAGTTCAATCTGGAAGACATCCCGCCGGCGCCGCGTGGCATGCCGCAGATCGAGGTGAGCTTCGATATCGATGCCAATGGCATCCTGAACGTGTCAGCGAAAGATAAGGCAACAGGCAAAGAGCAATCGATCGTGATTAAGGCGTCGAGCGGTCTGTCAGATGACGAGATCGACGCGATGGTGAAAGACGCCGAGGCGCATGCTGCGGAAGATGCGAAGTTCGAAGAGATGGTCACCCTGCGCAATCAGGCGGACGGTCTGGTACACGCGGCGCGTAAGTCGGTGACGGACGCTGGCGACAAGGCCACGGACGAAGAAAAGACGGCGATCGAGGACGCGGCCACGGAGCTTGAAGAAGCGCTGAAGGGTGATGACAAGGAAGCCATAGAAGCCAAGATGCAGGCGCTGTCGGCAGCCTCGGCCTCGCTGGCGGAAAAGCTCTACGCTGAACAGGCTGAAGCTGCGGCTGGTGGAGCTGAAGGCGCTTCTACCGAAGCTGACGGAGACGGTGACGGCGATGCAGTCGACGCTGAGTTTTCTGAAGTGAAAGACGACGACAGCAAGTAAGCTCTGCGACATCGGGCGCGGCCTTCGAGCCGCGTTGCTACAGGCCGCTCGCTGTTGCAAACAGCGCGCGGCCTTTGCGTATGTTGAGAGTGCATGCCGGCGCTCACAGGAAATAAACGGTATTGCCTGGGCAGTACCGATAGAAGATTAGGGAGTCAGGAAAAAGCCATGTCACAACGAGACTACTACGACGTCCTCGGCGTTGACCGTGGTGCTGGGGATGCGGAGATCAAGAAGGCCTATCGGCGCCTGGCGATGAAATACCATCCGGACCGCAACTCGGATGACCCCGATGCGGATGACAAGTTCAAGGAGGCCACCCAGGCCTACGAGATTCTGTCGAATTCAGAGAAGCGCTCCGCCTACGATCAATATGGCCATGCCGGGGTAGATCCCCAGGCTGGCATGGGCGGCTTCCAGAACGGAAATTTCTCCGACGTTTTCAGCGATGTGTTTGGCGATATCTTCGCCGGTGGTCGCGGTGGCGGCGGCCGCAGCTCCGTGCGGCAAGGCGCTGATCTTCGTTACGGTATGGAGCTCGACCTTGAGCAGGCTGTCAATGGCGATGAGATCGAGATTAAGGTGCCTGTGCTATCTGCCTGCGGTACTTGCGATGGCAGTGGCGCCAAAGAGGGTACGTCAGCGAGTACCTGTCCAGACTGCCAGGGTGCGGGTCAGGTCCGTGTATCCCAGGGCTTCTTCTCTTTGCAGCAGACCTGTCCGCGCTGCCGAGGCGCCGGTCAGGTAATCACCGATCCTTGCACGAGCTGCGCTGGCCGTGGTCGGGTTGAGAAAATGAAGACGCTTTCCGTGAAGATTCCCGCGGGTGTCGACACCGGTGACCGCATTCGTTTGTCCGGCGAGGGTGAGGCCGGGATGAATGGTGGCCCTTCTGGCGATCTGTATGTCCAGATAGAGGTGCGACACCACCCAATTTTCGAGCGAGACGGCAAAAACCTCTACTGTGATGTGCCCATTAGCTTTGCCGATGCCGCTCTGGGTGGCGAGATCGAAGTGCCAACGCTGGACGGCCGCGTATCACTGAAAGTGCCGTCTGAAACCCAGACCGGCAAGCTGTTCCGGCTTCGTGGCAAGGGCGTCAAGCCCGTGCGCGGTGGTGCCGTTGGCGATTTGCTTTGCCGGGTGGCCGTTGAGACGCCGGTGAAACTCAGCGATCACCAAAAAGACCTGCTCCAGCAGTTCAAGGCCAGTCTCAACGAGGGTGGCAAGAAGCACTCGCCGAAAGAAGCTAGCTGGTTCGATGGTGTGAAGAGCTTCTTTGACGGCCTGACGAAGTAACCCGGCGACTCGCCTACACCGCCAGGCAGACAGCCAATCCTCGGAGATCGCCACACCTCCCGGTTTCCTTGAAACCGTTCGGCTCGCGATGACGGT
>CAYGQC010000162.1:0-8685 GCA_964351875.1 uncultured Pseudomonadales bacterium | reverse complement strand
TAGGGAAAACGAAGCGGGTAGCTCGATCCAGCATCAGCATCGGCACGATAGGAGCGAAGTCGTTCGCGTCAGCGCCCAGGCCATGGAGCCAGATGACGCTCATCTGCGGATTGTCGCCAGTTTCTGTTTCCAGACATTCGAGCGTCTCAGCCATTGTTCGTTGCCTCAGGTTGGTTGGTGGGTCAGGCGCTGCGGTCTGCCCGTCGGTCAGTTTTGTGCGCCGATTGCCAGCACGGCGCGGGTAAATGTCGCGCAGGCTGAGCATAATGGCGCGATGAGCAGTGAAGAAACAGGATATGAGCGCGACGCGAGCCGCGATGTTACCAAGCTGAAGCCGGCGCTGGCATTTCTGAAGCCCTACGGCCGACAAATTATCATTGCGACGGTCGCGCTGATCTTCACCGCGACGGCGACGCTGTCCATCGGCCAGGGCATGCGTCTCGTGATCGATCAGGGATTGTCCCAGCAGTCGAGCGAGATTCTCACCCAGACGCTGATGGTGTTTGCTGGCCTCGTGCTGATACTCACCGCAGGCACGTTCGTTCGCTTCTACTACGTATCCTGGATTGGCGAGCGGGTCAGTGCTGACCTTCGGCAAGCGGTCTTCGATCATCTGATTCGCCTGCATCCGGGGTTTTTTGAGGCTAACCAGCCCACTGAGATCCAGTCTCGCATCACCACAGACACCACGTTGCTGCAGACGGTGATTGGCTCCTCCGTCTCGATCGCGCTGCGTAACGCTCTGATGTTTGTCGGTGGCCTGGTGTTGCTGTTTATCACCAACGTCAAGCTGACGGTTGTTGTGCTGGCGTGCGTGCCGTTGGTTGTTTTCCCGATCATTATCTTTGGCCGCCGCGTTCGGGCGCTGTCGCGTACCAGCCAGGACACGCTTGCCGAGGTTGGATCCTACGCGGGCGAATCGCTGCGGCAGATAAAAGTGGTGCAGGGGTTCACCCATGAATCTCGCGATAGCGATGCGTTTCGCAGCCGGGTCGATGCCGCGTTTGACGTCGCGAAGCAGCGGATTTTCCAACGTTCCGTGCTCACCGCCGTGGTGATGCTGCTAGTGCTGGGCGCGATTGCGACCATGATCTGGATCGGCGGTCAGGACGTGCTCCTCGGCCGTACCAGCCCCGGCGAGCTGGCGGCGTTCATTTTCTACGCCTTTATCGTCGCAGGCTCGGTGGGTGCTATCAGCGAGGTATGGGCTGACCTGCAGCGGGCAGCCGGCGCTACGGAACGCCTGATGGAGCTGCTGCACTCACCGTCGGAGATTGTTGATGCAGCGGACGCTGTTGAGCTGTCGCAGCCGCTACGAGGCCAACTGCGCGCGAGCAATCTCACGTTTGCCTATCCTTCGAGGCCCGACACCCTCGTACTCGATGATGTCTCCTTCACGGTTGAGCCAGGCGAGATGCTCGCGATTGTCGGCCCATCGGGCGCTGGCAAAAGCACGTTGTTTGACCTCTTGCAGCGTTTTTACGATCCGCGCATTGGCGCGATCAGTATTGATGGGGTGGATATTCGCCAGCTTTCACTCGAGTCGCTGCGCGCCGGTATCGCGGTGGTGCCTCAGGATGCTTCCCTGTTTGGTGTCTCCATTCGCGACAACCTGCGTTACGGTCGGCTTGAGGCGACGGATGCAGAGCTGGCTACAGCGCTTAAAGCCGCCAGTGCGGACGAGTTCGTGCGGGTTCTCGGACATGCGGAGCACTCGGGGCTGTCAGACAACGAAGCATTGATGCGGGGTATGGACACCCGGCTCGGAGAAGGCGGCAGCGGGTTGTCGGGAGGCCAGCGTCAACGCCTGGCTATCGCCCGGGCGCTTGTCACCAACCCTGGCTTGTTGCTGCTGGACGAGGCAACCAGCGCGCTGGATGCCGAAAGCGAAGCGGCGATCCGGGATACGGTCTCGGCCTTGAAGGGTGTCTGCACCGTGCTCGTTATCGCGCATCGGTTGTCCACTGTCGTGCAGGCGGATCGAATTGCCGTGCTCGAGAATGGTCGCCTGCAGGCGATCGGCAGCCATGAGCAACTGTTGGAGAGCAGTGAGCTTTACGCGCGCTTTGCCCGCATTCAGCTGAGCGCGGCGAGTGAGTCAGAGCGGTGGCGTAACGCGGTTTCCTGAGGGATAGAGACCTCGTCGTCGTGGCTAGGGCGGCAATTCGTCGAACAACACCAACTGCTTTGCGACGTCGTCGGTGTTCACGGTTACGCCCAGCCCAAGCAGGCGTACCGGCCGCTCTCCGCGAGCCCAGGCTTCTGCCATCAACTCGCCGAACAGTTTCTGGCTCAGTCCCGCGCCCTGCCGAGTGACGGTGGTCGTTTCGAAGCCGGTAAAACGCATTTTCACTGTCAGCGCTTTGATTCTTCCAGCGCATTTCGCTTTGGCGACCCGCTCACCGAGTTCCTCAAACAACTGCGGTAATTGGTCCAGGCAGCTGGCCAAGCCTGGCTTATCGTCTGCATAGGTGCGTTCGACGCTTACGGACTTGCGAATTCGTTCCGGCCTAACGGGCCGATTGTCGATCCCGCGGCAGAGGTCCCACAGCCGAACGCCAAACTTGCCGAAGCGACGCGATAGCTCCGCGGCGCCTAGTGCTTCGAGATCGGCACAGGTGTTCAGGCCCGCTCGAGCCATTTTGCCTGCTGTAACTGAGCCGACACCAAACAGCTTGGTCACGGGTAGCTCGCGAACAAACCCTTCAACGTCGTTGGGTGTGACGGTGAACTGGCCGTCCGGCTTCTGCCAGTCAGAGGCGACCTTCGCGAGGAACTTGTTGGGTGCGATGCCGGCGGAAATGGTTATGCCCAGGTTGTCCCGCACTCGAGTTCGAATCTCCTCCGCCATCAGCCCCGCACTGCCGCCGCAGCGTTTGACGCCGGTGACATCGAGGAACGCTTCGTCGAGCGAGAGCGGCTCAATCAGGTTGGTGTAGTCCGAGAAGATCTCATGCACGTCTTTGGATACGGCTCGATATTTGGCCATGTCGGTCCGAACGATGATGAGGTCGGGGCAGCGCCGTAGCGCTTCAGCCATGGGCATCGCAGAGTGCACGCCAAATCGTCTCGCTTCATAGCTGCACGTGGCAACTACGCCTCGACCCGTCGGGCTGCCGCCCACGGCGATGGGCTTGTCTTTCAGGCTCGGGTCGTCCCGCATCTCTACTGAGGCGTAGAACGAGTCGCAGTCTGCGTGAATGATCTTGCGTTGCGTCACCCCCTCAGTTTACCGCTCGTCAGCCTGTTAAACTGGGCCCAAGCGAATTTGCGTATCGGCGCCCCGCGCGTCGTGCGAGCGAACACTTTTCTAACTGGGGGAGATTCCGATGGGACCACTACACGGGCTGAAAATCATCGAGCTGGCGGGCATTGGGCCGGGGCCGTTCTGCGGCATGCTGTTGTCCGATATGGGTGCGGAAGTGATCCGCATTGAGCGCCTCGGGCCAGAGCAACCGGCGCCGAAAGACGTTCACCAGCGTGGCCGCAAGTCCATCGCTCTGGACATGAAACAGCCGGCGGCGGTCGAAGCGGTTTTGAAGCTGTGCGAAAGCGCAGATGCCTTGTTCGAAGGCTTTCGTCCAGGCGTCACCGAGCGTCTCGGGATTGGACCGGATGCGTGCATGGCGCGTAATCCGGCGCTGGTCTACGGCCGCATGACGGGATGGGGTCAGGAAGGCCCGATGGCTCAGGCCGCTGGCCACGACATCAACTACATCTCGCTCGCCGGCGCATTGCATGCGATTGGCCGCAAGGGTGACCGCCCGGTGCCACCGCTGAATCTGGTGGGTGATTTTGGCGGCGGCGGCATGTTCCTCGCGTTCGGTCTGGTCTGCGCGTTGCTCGAAGCGAAGTCGAGCGGCAAGGGCCAGGTGGTTGATGCGGCCATGGTTGATGGCACAGCAACGCTCATGTCCATGTTCAATACCATGGCGGCGGCAGGCCGCTTCAGCGATCAGCGCGGTACCAATCTGCTCGACACCGGCGCGCACTTCTATGAGGTCTATGAGACCAAGGGTGGCGAGTACATCTCCCTGGGCTCGATAGAGCCGCAGTTCTACGCGCTGCTCGTTGAGCTTGCGGGTCTCGACAAGGAACGCTTTTCCGCACAGCACGATCCGTCTCGCTGGGATGAGTTCAAGGCCGAACTGACCGAGGTGTTCAAGACCAAGACGCGCGCTGAGTGGTGCGCGATCATGGAGGGCACCGACGTCTGCTTTGCGCCGGTGCTGTCCATCTGGGAAGCCCCCGATCACCCGCACGCCAAGGCGCGCGATGCCTACCTCGAGATTGACGGCGTCGTTCAGCCCGCACCGGCACCGCGCTTCTCCCGCTCGGTTCCGACCGTGCAGGGTGCTCCGCGAGCGCCTGGCGAAGATACGGTATCCGTGCTGACTGAAGCGGGCGTGTCAGAGGCTGACATTGCCGCGCTGAAAGCGGCCAACGCTATCCGGGCCTGATAGGTGGGGCGCTACCTCGATCACTACCGTCGCGCCCAAAGCGACCCGGAAGGCTTCTGGGCCGAGCAGGCCCAGGCGCTGGAATGGTTCGAACAGCCGGAGTCGATACTGAGCCAGGACGCCAATGGCGCCTGGCGCTGGTTTGCCGGCGGCAAGCTCAATACGTGCTGGCTTGCCCTGGACCGCCACGTGCAAGCGGGGCGGGGAGGCGCAACCGCGTTGATTTACGACTCTCCCGCTGCGGGTATCGTTGAGCGCTATACGTACGCTGAGTTGCTCGCGCGCGTTGCGAAAGTGGCGGGCGGGCTGACGGAGCTGGGTGTCGAGGCAGGTGATCGCGTGATCATCTATCTGCCCATGGTTCCGGAAGCGGCAATAGCGATGCTCGCCTGCGCTCGAATCGGCGCTGTGCATTCCGTGGTGTTTGGCGGCTTTGCGGCGCCGGAGCTAGCGGCGCGGATCGACGATGCCACACCAAAGGTGATTCTCAGCGCGTCCTGTGGCATCGAATTCGCCAATGTCATCGCCTATAAGCCTCTGCTCGATGAAGCGATCGAGTTGGCCGAGCACAAGATTGCGCACAGCGTGGTCCTGCAGCGGCGGCAGTGCGAGGCGGAGATGATCGCGTCTCGCGATATCGATTGGCGTGCCTGGGAGGCAGAGTCAGGCGCGGTTGACGCCGTGCCGGTTGATGCCTGTGATCCGCTGTACATCCTGTATACGTCCGGCACGACGGGCAAACCCAAGGGCGTAGTGCGCGACAACGGCGGCCACGCGGTCGCCATGGCGTACACGATGCAGGCGATCTACGACTGCGGTCCGGGTGATGTGTATTGGGCGGCGTCGGATGTCGGCTGGGTTGTCGGCCATTCCTATATCGTCTACGGGCCGCTTATCGCGGGCTGTACAACCGTTCTCTACGAGGGCAAGCCTGTCCGTACGCCGGATGCCGGCGCGTTCTGGCGCGTGATTGCCGAACATCGAGTGAAAGCCTTTTTCGTGGCGCCTACCGCGTTTCGTGCCATTCGCAAGGAAGACCCAGAAGCTCTGCTTCTTGCTGGCCATGACATTAGCTGTCTTAAGAACTTGTTTGTTGCCGGAGAGCGGCTCGATCCGCCTACCTTCCATTGGCTGTCGAGCATCCTGAGCGTACCCGTCATCGATCATTGGTGGCAGACCGAAACCGGCTGGTCCATCTGCGCGAATATGCCTGGCCTTGAGGCGCTGCCTATCAAGGCGGGCTCGCCAACGCTGCCAGTGCCTGGCTTCGATTTGCGCATTCTCAACGATGACGGACGCGAACTCGGCGCCGGCGAGGAAGGCGCTGTGGTTCTGAAAGAACCGTTGCCGCCGGGCACGTTGCCGACCGTCTGGGGTGATCATGATCGGTTTACGGACACCTATTTCTCTCGATTCCCCGGTTTCTATCTGACTGGCGATGGAGGCTATCGGGACGAAGACGGTTACGTATTCATTATGGGCCGCATCGATGACGTGATTAACGTGGCCGGTCATCGGCTCTCGACTGGGCAGATGGAAGAGGTCGTTGCGGGTCATGCGGCCATTGCTGAGTGCGCCGTGATTGGCATCGCTGACGCTGACAAGGGCCAGGTACCCCTGGGTTTGCTGGTACTCAAGGATGGCGTCAACACGGGCGTTGACCGGCTGCGCGCAGAACTGGTTGCGCTGGTGCGGGCGCAAATTGGCCCGTTCGCCAACTTTAAACGGGCCTACGTCGTCGCGCGCCTGCCGAAAACGCGTTCCGGCAAGATCCTGCGCGGCATTCTGCGCAAGATGATCGATGGTGAGCCGTACAGCGTGCCGTCGACCATCGATGACCCCTCAATCATCGATGAGATTCGTGACGTGATGGCCGGGTCACGCTAGGGGCGTGCGGTAACATGTCCACCATGATTATCGTTCAGGGACTCATCCCTCTGTTGCCCGATGCCCGGGAGAAGGCTCTTGGCCTCGCCCGCGAGGTCTCCCAGGCGTCGCTGTCGGAGCCAGGCTGCCTCGCCTACGACTTTTATGTGGGTCTGCGTGATCCCAACACGTTGATGCTGTTGCAGGAGTGGGAATCGCTGGAGGCGCTGATGCGGCACTTCAACACGCCCCATGTCGAAGCCTTCATGCGCGAACTGCCACACATCGTGAATGGCGAGATTGTGACTCGGCGCTATGCGGTGCAGTCGGTTGACGATGGCGAGGACGATCTTGAGCCGATGGCTCGGGATGATGCATCCGACGAGCCTCCACCGAACGTGGTGCACTAGGACTTAACTGGCTCAGCGTGGACGTGATTCGTCTTGAAGCCAGCGTAAATAACGGTCTGCTGCTCAGGGTTATCGGCCAGACACCGGAATTTACTGAGATCGATGCTGAGCAACTGGCGGAGCGTCTTGCCCAGCCGGATCCCCTGGCTCTGATCGCTTTCGATGGCGAAGAACCTGTTGGCTACAAGATTGGTTACAGACGCTGGACGGACGGCAGCTGGTACAGCTGGCTGGGTGCTGTGCTGCCGGAACATCGGGGCAGGGGTATCGCGCAGCGATTGCTGACTGAACAGGAACGCTGGGTTGCCGCGCAGGGTTACCGATCGATTCGCGTGAAAACCCGCAACCGCTTTATTGCCATGCGCATCCTGCTGGCGCGCAACGGCTACGAGTTGATCGAGCTGAGGCGCGACGGCTTAGCCAGGCCGGACTATCGCCTTCTTTTCGAGAAATGCCTCGAAGGCTCACCGGCCGCTAGGGGTTGAGCCGTCGTTCCTCCGCCAGCAGCGCGCGACCGACCATAAACAGCGATCCGAACAGCGCTAGAGCAAGCAGCAACTCCAGGCCGCCAAGCCAGCGCGAATCTGGACTGGTTGCAATGAGCGCGGCGTGGGCGACGTAAAGCATCCCCAGTAACATCGCGACGACGACACCCTTGCGTGCGCCGACGCGAGCAAGCGCCACCACGGCAACGAGCGGTGCCAGCTCAAAAACCAACAGCAATATTGCAGGCATGGCCCAAGCTTCGCTGGCCTCGATCCGGTTGCTGACAACCAACACTGCCATGACCGTCGCAATAGCAATCGACAGCCAGCGCCACGGGCGGGCCAGGCCTGCAGGGTCGTCGACTAGCGTGCTCGTGTGCACCTCGCTCACTTTGATGACAACTGCCCGGCAAGACGCGCAATTCGATGGCCGAGCGCGCGCGCGAGGGTCGTTTCGTCATCGGTAAGCGTTGCCTTCGGTGGATAGCCGCCTACGTGGGAGGCGCCGTAGGGCGTGCCGCCGCTCGTGGTCTTTGCCAGTGCCGGCTCGCTGTAAGGCAGCCCTGCGACAATCATGCCGTGGTGAAACAGGGGCAACATCATGCTGAGCAGAGTGCTTTCCTGCCCGCCGTGCATGGAGCTGGTGGTCGTGAAGACGCCCGCTGGTTTGCCTTCGAGCGTGTTCTGGGCCCACAGATCAGCAGTGCCGTCCAGGAAGTACTTGATGGGCGCCGCCATGTTGCCGAACCGGGTCGGGCTGCCGAGCAGCAGGCCTGAACAGTTGACCAGTTCGTCCTTGGTGCAGTAGACCGCTCCCGTCTCAGGCACATAAGGCGCGGTTTGAGCGGTGTCGGTCGAGACTGGAGGGACGCATCGAAGCTTCGCCTCGAAGCCGCCCTCACTGGTCACGCCGCGAGCAACTTCGCGCGCGAGTCGAGCGGTCGCGCCGTCGCGAGAGTAGTAGAGCACCAGAATGTAGCTCATGGGCTGGGTTGTCCTTAATCCGTTGGCTGGGGTGTGGCGGGTTTGGCTCAGTCAAAAAGTGACAGAACGGCCTCGGGTGGCCGGCCGATCTCGGCTTTGCCCTGATGGCAGACGATCGGCCGCTGCATCAGTATGGGATGGCTGGCCATCGCCTCGGCGAGTGTGTCCTCGTTAGCGTCCGCCAGACCCAGTTCCGTAAAGACACTCTCGCCGCTACGGGTCATATCGGCCAGACGGCCACCGAGCATCTTCGCTAACTCTTTGAGTGCTTCTGCTGACAAGGGTTCTTTCAGATACTCCACAACCTCAGCACTGATACCCTGCGCCTCCAATAGCGCGAGCGTGGCCCGGGACTTTGAACATCTCGGGTTGTGGTAGATGGTGACGTCGGACACGCGGGCGCTCCTATAATGGCGATTGCAGTGGCGATTGTTTAACGGATCGTTACCTCGACTTGCTCTGGGTAGCGCGGCAACAATC
>CAYGQC010000161.1:7288-8753 GCA_964351875.1 uncultured Pseudomonadales bacterium | reverse complement strand
TCGCGCGAATGGAAGACGTGTTTGAGGATCCGGATGGGTTGATGGCGTGGAGAGACAAGATCGGGGGATGATGTCGTATCGAGTTTAGCGGCCAGAGTGAAGTCTCATGGAGACTGCACCAGGGAGAGGGTAGCGCTGCTTCCTTAGGATTGCGTTATCTAAAGGTTCTGATATGCCAGCCGTGAACTCTTATGGTTAGATGCTAGCGTTCGATAACATCCAACAGTTTGTCGTACTCAAACTCAACAACGAGCCTTAACGTTTCGTCGCCGTGATCGAATCGCCGGGTGTATTCGAGAACGTCTAGCTCGTTGAAAGAACTGAACGACCAGGTGCAGCGCCAAAGTCCAATCTGGTCACCTTTGCTTACGCCAGAACAAGATTTGCTTGGCGGACTCTCATCTCGAAGGTAGTAAAAAATCGAGTCGGAACCTGCATCCGAAGTGCTAGGGCCCTCAAGGCTAACTCTCAAGATCTCGCGTTGGATTCTAAGCTCATTTTTCAATCGGGCTACTTCGGAGGCCTGGATATCGGGCTCACTGACGTTAAGAAGATCAGCTATATCATCCAAAGAATCTCCATAGAACTTTTCTAGTATGGGTGAAGTTAGTTTTGGAGAGATGTCTCGGTCAGGCACAAAGTAGTTGATCAGACCGGTAACTAGCACAGCAACCACTATTGGCACTGCCAAAGTGGTCCAGTCGAAGGCTAAAGGTTTGATCTCTCCTTTGATGCGCCACCACGAAACTGCCCCAAACAACGTAGCAGTGATCGCAAAGGATGGAATCACAAACTGCGCTAGGCGGGTGTAGTAGCCAATATCGAGCATTGGAATCAACACGGCGTGCGGTACCCATGCGACCATAATTGTTCCTGCCGGCACGAGAACGGGGGCAAGCAATAGTGTGCCCAGCAAGATGAAAGCTATTCGGCGAGCGATCAACGTCAATTCAAGGAGTCGTAGGAGGCGCCAGACAGACCAAAAAATGAGTATCGACGCTGCCGCAGGAATCAGATAGAACGATGCAAATAGCCATCCCATTTCTGTTTACCTCTTTGCGCTGAAAGCTGACTAATATGTTACTCGGATCGCACCAACCTTCGGCAATGTCGATAGGGGTTTGGTCTCTTACGCTCTAGATCTTCCTCGTTGACTGTCTACTTAGAAGAAGAGTTTGCACTGTGTCTCGGATGGCTGCTGGTGGTTGGAGGCTGGTATGGGATTGAGGAGTCGTGCGTTGGCAAGCAGCGTACCTATGGTGCAAAGTTATCTGCACCAAGGGCGCGTCTCAATCCGCGCCCGTTAACACCTGCCCGAGCAGTGCTCGGGCACCGACCTTCGGTCGGTCGGGAATTCGACCTGGCAACCCGGGATTGTTGGGGATAGTGCGCTGGCAAGCAGCGCACCCTGGGCGCGTCTCAATCCGCGCCCGTTAACACCTGCCCGAGCAGTGCTCGGGCACCG
>CAYGQC010000161.1:0-7188 GCA_964351875.1 uncultured Pseudomonadales bacterium | reverse complement strand
ACCTTCGGTCGGTCGGTGTTAACCCATGATCTGGTGCCAGGTCTTGAGGTCCTCTATCCGCAGATACGGATTGGTTTCTTTGGTCTCAGCGATCGTGGCATGCGGCACGTGAGAATAATTGTGGCCGGGTAGGAGCAGGGTGTCGTCAGGTAGAGCAGCGAGTTTGCGCAGGCTGGCGAACATGTCGTCGGTGTCAGAGCCCGGAAGATCCACGCGTCCACAACCCTGTACGAAAAGCGTATCGCCGGATACGAGCGTTTCCTTGATGCGGAAACACTGGGAGCCGGGCGTGTGGCCGGGCGTGTGCAGGAACTCGACTTCGACTGGGCCAAGATTGAGCTTATCGCCGCTTTCGACTTTCACGATGTCACTTTCGGATATGCCGGTGACCTTGCGAACGCCGTCTGCTTCGAGCTTGTGCGCGTAGCTCTTGACCGGGCGTTTCGCGAGCAACTCTGCCAGCCCGGGTATCTTGCGACGGGAAAATTCACCGCCGACGTGATCCGGGTGATAGTGAGTAACGAGAGCCGCCTTCAGGGTGTAGCCGGCTGCGTCGATGCGCTCCAGCAGGGCGTCAATATCCCAGGCGGGATCAACAATGGCGACTTCGCGAGTGGATTTAGAGCCCACGATGTAAGTGAAGTTCTGCATTGGGCCGATTTCGATTTGCTCGAGAATCAGTTCGTCGCTGTCGTGCATGGGATTGCCTGCGGAATGCCGAGTTGCCGTCAGTGTAACGGCGGCGGACGACGCTGACGAGGTGAGGCTCAGCGATATGATAAGGCTACACTTGGCGTATGAGCTATCTCACAAAGCGCCGTGCGGGACCGGGCCGTCCGTTGGTTCTACTTTTTCTGCTAATGCTGCCTGCGTGTTCCGCACCCGACGCTACGCTGTCACTGCTGGCTAGCGACGCAATAGTGCTGGCATTTGGCGACTCACTCACCTACGGCACTGGAGTGACGGCGGTCGACAGCTATCCCTCGGCGCTTTCGGAGGCGATTGGTCGGACTGTTGTCCGCTCGGGCGTGCCCGGTGAGTTGAGCGATTCCGGGCGCAAACGACTGCCTGGTGTTCTGCGTGATACGCAACCAGATCTGGTGCTGCTTCTGCATGGTGGCAACGATATTCTGCGGCGCAGGCCGCTCGCGGGAGTCGAGCAGAACCTGGCGGCCATGATCGAGCTGTGTCGCGATGCGGGTGCGGAGGTTGTGCTGATTGCGGTACCCGGTCGCAGCGTGAGTCTCAGCGCGCCTCCACTCTACGAAGCGCTGGCCGAACGATTCGAAATTCCCCTGGTTGACGGCGTTTTGTCGGACTTGCTTCTGACGCCGTCGATGAAGTCCGATGCTGTGCATCTCAATGCGGCCGGTTATTCGGCGTTGGCCGACACAATTGCGGAAACGCTGCGAACGGCGGGAGCGCTTGATGAGTGATGCGCTGGCGAGTCTGTTCTAGGGCGGTGTAGCGCTCACGATGAGGAGATAGCCGCTCCCTGGAGCACTCGCGCTGGCGGTCGCACTGGCTGGTACAAACGCGGCTTCTTCATGAGCCAGTTCCAGCCCCCCAACCGTTGAGACTCCGCGCATGCTCATGACCAGGCGACAACTGCTCGCGGGTGCCAGCTCAATTGTTGTGCCGGGGTCGAGCCGATAGAGCGAAAACGCATCGAATTGACCGATTTCGGTTAGACCGTCTGCAACCTGCGCCGGGTCGATAGGCGTCGGCGGGTCGAGGCTCAATAGGGGTGCAGCGTCTTCTGTGTCCCAGTGGTCCTGGGTTGCCACGCGTTGCCAGAACGAAAGGATGAAACGCTCGAAAACCGGGGTCTGGCATTCTACAACGCGCACGCCGTGTTGTAGGGAGTGAGGCAACAGCGGCGGTACTGATACAACGCTATCGAATTCCACGATGTGCTCGGCCAGGAAGGAGCGTACCTCGAGCCGCTGCTGTTCCTCGATCTTATCGAGCCCTGCTGCTCCGCCGTCAATCGCTCGGCGTGTTCCTTCATAGGCCTGGGTGGATTTGAGATAGGCCGCCCGGAACTCATCATCGATCGGATGCGATGCCCGCTTGCCTTGATTCATGCCAAGAAGCAACGCCGCTTCTCCATCGGGCCATGCGTCGCGGTCGATATCGCTAACAACGTACAGCTCGCTTTTGCTCGCATGAGCTTCGATGTAGAGATCACCGCGCACTGAGTCGGCGGTGGGCGCGAGTATCTTCAGCAACGGAAGCGTGTGTTCGCCGAGCATCTGGATTGGCGCCAGGGCGAGGTAGGAAGCGAGAGGCAACGACTTCGTACCGATCTTGACGCTGCACTCACCGCGTTGCTCGATGCCCGTGAGCCATAGCTCTGCACCCCAGGGCTTTACCACCTTGAGCGGGTGCAGTCGTTGAGGAGCAGCTAGATCAACGTCAATCTGACCGTCGCCCGTTTTGATGCGCGCATGGAGTTTCGCGTTTAGGTCTGCGCGATAGGTAACGGTCAGTTGCCGATCGGCTTCAGCCGACCATGGAGTAGGAAACGAGATTGCGACCGAGATATCGGAGTCAGGTGACGCGATCGCTGCTGCGCAGCTCTGGGCCGCCACGTTCGCGCACTCATCAAGAATCTGGGCGATCATCATCGCGACAGTATATGGGCCGCAGGTTTCGTTCGCTCACTGATTGCAGGTTTCAACTGTCTGAAAAACGACTTTGCCGGTTAGGATGTGACTGGCTCAAATGCCGGCCGCCGAAAATTATGTCGTCCAACATTCTTCGCCTGCGCAAACCCTTCGATCTGGAATGGATTTTCTCGTTTCTGGCGACTCGCGCGCTCCCACCTATCGAGGCGGTCACTCGAGATGGTGACGGCTGGTGTTACGAGCGGCGAAGCCTTGATGCGCTAGTGCGGGTCCGAACCCTGCCGGCGTCACTGCGTATCGAGTCGAACGGTAATGTCCCACTTGATCTCATAGAGCGAATTCGTCGTCTGTTCGCATTGGACGTCTCCCCGGTCGATCTCCCGAGACATTTTTCGGGAGACGAGCACCTTGGGGGCATAGCAAAACGTTACCCCGGAATCTGTATTCCCGGCGCCTGGGATGACTTCGAGTTGGCCGTGCGCGCCGTGCTTGGGCAGCAGGTGTCGGTGGAGCGTGGCCGGCAACTAGCGCTCAAGATGATCGACTCGTTTGGTAACGGCGACTTCCCAGGGCCGGATCAGCTTGTCGATGCCGATGTCAGCAGCATCGGAATGCCAGGCAAACGAGGGGAGGCGATCCGTCAGCTTGCGGCCTTCACACTCAGCGGTGGCCTCGATTTCAAGTCTGAGAAGCCTGGGGCAGTAGCAAAGAACCTGCTGGCGCTAACGGGTTTCGGACCCTGGACGGTCGCTTATATCTGCCTTCGTGCTGGCCGGGACATGGACGCCTTCCCGCACGCCGACTGGGTTGTCCTCAAGCAGCTGTCAGTCGGCGCGCGGCAGTCACTGCAGATTGCGGAAAAATGGCGGCCGTATCGGGGCTACGCGTTGATGTATCTTTGGCGTCTGTCATCTGAAGCATCCGAGCCCTGATGTACTACACGTTTACCGCCAGCCCGATTGGTCAGTTGCTGCTCGCGAGTGAGGACGAGGCCTTGTCGATTCTTGCGTTTCAGACTGGCCCCAAGGCGCGTGGCGCTGCTACCGAGTGGCAGCGGGACGATGGCCGTTTTAAAGACGCCGCACAGCAGCTCGAGGAGTATTTCTCGGGTACGCGGCGAGACTTTGATCTGGAGCTGGCACCGTCTGGAACACCGTTTCAGCTAAGCGTCTACCAAGCTCTGGCGCGCGTGCCCTACGGCGAGACGGTGACCTACCTGGATCTCGCGAAGGAGATTGGCAACCCAAAGGCGGTGCGTGCTGTGGGTGGTGCAAATGGCGCCAATCCGCTCGCAATCGTACTGCCCTGCCATCGCGTGATTGGCAGCAGTGGCTCGCTTACGGGTTTTGGCGGCGGCCTTGAGGTGAAGCGTTTTCTGCTGGAGCTGGAGACAAACAATTCCGGATTGTTCGCCAGTTAGCGTCGCGTGCCGAGCCGTTCGAATACGTCGAAGTAATCAGGGAATGTCTTGGCGACGCAGTCGGGATCGTTGATGGTCACGCCGCAGTCAGCCAGGGCGAGCAGAGAGAAGCACATTGCCATTCGGTGATCACCGTAGGTATCGATGGCGGCGTGGGTGAGCGACTCAGGCGGCGTGACACTGAGATAGTCGCGGCCCTCGTCGACAACTGCGCCCACTTTGCGCAGCTCTGTGGCCATGGCGTGCAGGCGATCAGTTTCTTTTACCCGCCAGTTTGCGACGTTGCGAATGTGAGTAGTGCCTTCAGCAAACAGAGCAAGCGTTGCGATGGTCATCGCTGCGTCGGGAATGTGGTTCAGGTCGACATCGATGCCCTGTAGTTTTCCCGGCGAGACGATGATCGAATCTGCTGAGCGCTCTACGTGAGCGCCCATCTGGGCAAGCGTGTCAGCGAAGGCGACGTCGCCCTGAACGCTGTCGGTGCCGATTCCGTACACGCGCACGCCGGTTCCGCGAATCGCGCCGGCAGCGAGAAAGTAGGATGCGGAGCTGGCATCGCCCTCGACCAGAAAAGATCGCGGTGAGTTGTATGCGCTCGGCAATACATCGAACGATTGCCAGCCGTTGCGCTCGATCCTCGCGCCAAACTGACGCATGACGTGCATGGTGACCTCTACATAAGGCTTGGAAACCAGATCGCCGATGATGTCGATATGCACGGGCGCTGACATCATGGGCGCGGCCAGCAATACGGAAGTCAGGAACTGGCTTGACGTGTCGCCGCGGATACTGGCGGTCAGTGGTACTTCTGGATCGCTGCCCAGCCCAGTGCCGTGAACGGCGACCGGCGGGTAACCCGGCTCTCCAAGGTAGTCGATGCTCGCGCCCAATTGTCTGAGCGTGTCGACAAGGTCAGCCACGGGGCGCTCGCGCATACGCGCGTTGCCATCGATGAGAAACCGGCCAGAACCCAGCGTGAGCGCGGCGATGAGGGGGCGAAGGGCTGTTCCCGCGAGTCCCAGATCAAACTCCAGGTCAGCCGGCTGATCCGATAGCACTCCGCCCTTGCCGTGTACGATCCAGGCGTTGTCGCGATGTTCGATGACAACGCCCAGAGCGGTGAGCGCCTTTAACATCCGCTCGATGTCGTCACTCGCGAGAAGGTTGTGTAGCACAGTGGACCCATCGGCCATTGCTGCTATCAGCAAAGCCCGATTTGAAATGCTCTTGGATCCGGGCAGGCGAACAGTGCCTTCCAGGGCGTGAGTGGGTTCTAGTGTGATTTGCTCCATCGGCTCATTATCACGACAAAGGGCTGCCAGTGCGATGCTCGGTGCTGGCGCGGCGTCACTTTCTCGGCAATGCGAGTTGCGCCGGCGCGTGCCTTCGCCCAAACCTATAGATGAGCAGGTCCAGGGTTTGGCCGGGTTCCCAGCCTCTCAAGGAACTCGGCGAGTGAACTCGCTACTTCCCGAATGACCTTTCCCCGGGCGTCCTCAACCAATATGACACCGTCGTCATTGCGTACAGACAGGATCAGATCGGTTGCTGGATCCGTGCATCCGAAAAACAGGGTCAGCGCTTTGCGAGCGCGGAGTCGAACCAGTACGTGACCGATGAGGTTTTCGACAAGCCGGTCTATATCGTCCGGATTCCACAGCAGGATCAGGCTCAGATCGCCTTCTTCGGATGCTGCCTCGAGATTGCCGGACCAATACTGGGCGTAGTAGTCGCGGATACTCGGGTGCACCTCTGCTTCAATCGCGTTGGCCAAGCCGTCGAAATCGCGAGCGTGCTGCCTGACGAGGGGTGACCAGGGAACCCACCTCTCTTCCTCGAACTCTATCGGCTCGCCAGTTTCGCACGGTGAGCGCCAGTCGGGATCAAATGGCTCCCAACGCGTGGGGTGCTCGCTCGTGTGCCGTTCGACAAATGCGCGCAGATTTCTGGCAGTTGCTGTCTCGATCATGGCGCGCCCGAATACCGTATGTCGGTGATCACCGCGACGCCGAGTGGCAGCTCAATCTCATCCTCTATCCGTTTCTTGATCAGTGCCCGCGCGACTGGTGCGTCGATACTGATTGAGTTCGTTGAAGGATCGATCTCGTCCGGGCCGACGATTCGATAGGTCACCTCGTTGGCGTCGTCTAGTTCGAGGGTTACCCAGGCACCGAAAAACACGGCGCCAGCATCTGGCGGTGCGCGATCGACAACCGTCAGCTTGTCCAGCCGCTTTGAGAGGTACTGGATGCGCGAGTCGATCTCACGCAGCCGCCGCTTGCCATAGATGTAGTCCGCGTTTTCTGAGCGATCACCCTGGGCGGCAGCTTCGGACACCTTTTTTGTAACCTCGGGTCGTTCAACCTTCCACAGCGTTTTCAGCTCCGTGGACAGGCGTTCGAACCCGTCGGGCGTAATGTAGGCCGACGACGGTGGTCTGGGTGGCCTGTATCGGCTCATGAGCTGTCTATTCGACCAGCGCTTTAAGGCTGTCTGCGAACGGGGGCCTCAGCACGCCTCGATCGGTGAGGAATGCGGTCACCATGCTAGCGGGTGTGATATCGAAGGCGGGGTTGTAGACATCAACCTTCGCGCCGACGCTGCCGATGACTTCTTCGGCGCTGCGATGCTCGATCACAATGTCTGCGCCGGACTTTGTTGCTGCGTCGAACGTGGACGCGGGGCTAGCGACGAAGAAAGGGATGCCGAAGTGCTGACAGGCCATCGCCAGCGGAAAAGTGCCAATTTTGTTCGCCACATCGCCGTTCGCTGCAACACGGTCCGTACCGACGATCGCTGCCTGAACCTTACCGCTTGCCAGTAGAGACGCTGCCGCGTTGTCGCAGAGGACGGTGACGGGTATGCCAGCCTGATCCAGTTCCCAGGCGGTCAGTCGTGCGCCCTGCAACAGAGGGCGAGTCTCATCCGCATAGACATGCAAACGATGGCCTGCAGCGTGGGCCAGGTACATCGGAGCGGTAGCCGTGCCCAACTCGCTGACGGCGAGCGCGCCGGCATTGCAGTGGGTGATCAGCCCAATGGTCCCGTCAGATTGGGGCGTCAGCTCGCTTAGTACGGTCAGTCCGGCTTCGCCGATACGCCGGCAGGCCGCTCGATCCTCCGCGTGTATGGCTTCGG
>CAYGQC010000160.1:0-8861 GCA_964351875.1 uncultured Pseudomonadales bacterium | reverse complement strand
TCGCCACACCTCCCGATTTCGTTGAAACCGTTCGGCTCGCGATGACGGTCTCTTTGGGGGCTGCGCGATGGCCATCAGTTCCGCCCTCACGAGGAGACGAGAAGCTGAAACGTCGCGCCATCACGAGGAGACGCGCAGCTGAAACGTCGCGCCATCACGAGGAGACGCGCAGCTGAAACATCGCGTCATCACGAGGAGACGCGCAGCGTCGACGTGGTGATCTCCCACCGCCAGGCAGACAGCCAATCCACGGAGGCTGCCACACTCGCCTTGCGGGCTCGCTCGCGACGACGGCTTTGCTCGCGACTGAAGCAATCCGGTTCGCCACACTCCGTCCCTACAGTCATAATCCCGCCTCAAACTGAGGTGCCCCATGACTCGAATAGCCATCACCGGCGCGGCCGGCCGAATGGGTCGGACGCTAATCCAGACCATCGCAGCAGCGGACGATCTCGAGCTCGGCGCGGCGTTTGAGTACGCCGGCTCTGATTTTCTAGGGCTCGATGCTGGCGAGTTGGCCGGCGCCGGCAAACAGGGTGTCCTCATCACCACCGATGTGGCAGCCGTGACCGGTGATTTTGACGTGCTTGTCGATTTCAGTGTTCCAGCCGCGACCTTACCGGCCCTGGCAGCGTGCGCGGATGCGGGCCGGGGTATCGTCATCGGTACCACTGGCTTTGATGCTGATGGGCTCGCTTTGATCGAGGCGGCGGGTACGCGTACCGCCGTTCTGACCGCACCAAACATGAGCTTGGGTGTGAACCTGGTTTTCAGACTTATCGAGATGGCCGCCAAGGCGATTGGCGACTCAACCGATATCGAGATCCTCGAAGCTCATCATCGACACAAGATCGACGCGCCGTCCGGCACTGCCGTGCGCATGGGTGAGATTGTCGCGGACGCGGTTGGTCGTAACTTGTCCGACGTCGCGGTCTACGGCCGAGAAGGTATAACGGGCGCACGGGACGATAAGACCATTGGTTTTGCTACTGTCCGGGCGGGCGATATCGTCGGCGAGCATACGGTGATGTTCGCTGGGCTTGGCGAGCGCATAGAAATCACCCATCGGGCGTCCAGTCGTCTGAATTTTGCCAATGGTGCATTGGCCGGAGCCCGCTTCATCGCGGACAAGAAAACCGGGCGATTCGATATCACCGATGTGCTGGGGTTGGATTAGCCGAAGTTTTAACGGCCAATTTCGTTAAAGCTGGCTGCTGCCTCTTCTCAGAGCCAAGGCCTTTGGTTAGACTGCTCGGTTAAGGCGAGGCCGTTTTGCGGCTTCGCCTTTTTGCAGGCGGTTGCAGCGGATTTGACGGCTCGGACAAGGCTCATAGAAGCCCGCCGAGCGGCTCGAAGCTCAGCCAGATGGCGTGCTGGCCGATTCTGGAAACAGGAGAAGCTGGGAGTGTTCGGGGGAACACGAAGCGCCAGTCCACGACAACTCATTGAGTCGGATAACCATTTTGATACCCGCGCTGTTGGCTCTTGCAGACGGTAGGATTTTTCGCGGCCGCTCGATTGGCGCTGCGGGGAAAACCGTTGGTGAAGTGGTGTTCAATACGGCCATGACTGGCTATCAGGAAATCCTTACGGATCCTTCCTACGCCCGTCAGATCGTCACCCTCACGTATCCTCACATCGGCAATACCGGTGTGAATCCTGAAGATGTGGAATCCCGGCGGGTTTGGGCCGATGGCCTGATCATTCGAGACCTGCCTCGGCTGCACAGCAACTGGCGGGCAACGATGAGCCTGTCTGAGTATCTCAAGCGCGAGAACGTTGTTGCCATTAGCGATCTCGATACCCGGGAGCTTACCCGTCACATCCGAGATCACGGCGCTCAGGGTTGCGCTATCGTGACCGGAGAAGAAGCTGACCCGGATAAGGCTGTTGCTCTGGCAAAGGAGTTCCCAGGCCTTGCTGGCATGGATCTCGCTCGAGTCGTGAGCCGGGATGCCACCAAGACCTGGGAAGGCTCAACCTGGGTACTCGGAGAGGGTTATCAGAAATCTCCTCCTTCGCATTTCCACGTTGTGGCCTACGATTTCGGCGTCAAACGCAACATTCTCCGATTGCTGGCCGAGCGCGGATGTCGGCTGACGGTCGTGCCAGCCGAGACGCCGGCTGAAGACGTTCTGGCCATGAAGCCAGATGGTGTTTTCCTGTCCAATGGGCCGGGCGATCCGGAGCCTTGTGACTACGCCATTGAGGCGGTCCGCACGCTGCTCGAGGCGAAGCTGCCGATGTTTGGCATCTGCCTTGGGCACCAGATTCTGTCGCTTGCGAGCGGCGCAACCTCCGTGAAGATGGCCTACGGCCACCATGGCGCGAACCATCCGGTGAAAGATCTGGAAACTGGGCGAGTGCTCATTACGTCCCAGAACCATGGTTTCGCGATCAATGGCGACGAGTTGCCCAGTTGCCTCAAGGCAACACACGTTTCTCTGTTCGATGGCTCGCTCCAGGGCGTGCGTCGAACTGACCTTCCTGCATTTGGATTCCAGGGCCACCCGGAAGCCAGCCCAGGGCCCCAGGATCCGCAGTACCTTTTTGATCAGTTCGTCGAGCTTATGGTTGAGCGTCGGGACAACGCCGGAGGCAGTGAGTAGCCATGCCCAAACGCACAGACATCCAAAGCGTTCTGATACTCGGCGCCGGCCCCATCGTGATCGGCCAGGCTTGTGAGTTCGACTACTCCGGTGCTCAGGCTTGTAAGGCTCTGCGAGACGAGGGCTACCGGGTGATCCTGGTGAATTCCAACCCGGCCACGATCATGACCGATCCGGCCATGGCGGATGCGACGTACATCGAGCCGGTTGAGTGGCGTACGGTGTCCGCGATTATCGAGCGTGAGCGGCCGGATGCGCTGCTGCCGACCATGGGTGGTCAGACTGCGCTCAACTGCGCGCTCGATCTGGTTCGCGAAGGCGTGCTCGAACGATTCGATGTCGAGCTGATCGGCGCAAGCCAGGATGCGATCGACAAAGCGGAAGACCGGGAGCGGTTCGACCGCGCGATGAAACGCATCGGGCTCGAGACGCCTCGTTCGGCGATCGCGCACAGTCTGGAAGAAGCACTTCAGGTGCAGGTTCAGCTTGGTTACCCCTGCGTCATACGCCCTTCCTTCACGCTGGGTGGCAGCGGCGGTGGTATTGCCTATAACCACGAAGAATTCGTCGAGATCTGCACGCGCGGTCTGGATCTTTCCCCGACCAGTGAGCTTCTCATCGATGAGTCGCTGCTCGGTTGGAAAGAGTTTGAAATGGAAGTCGTCCGGGACAAGCTGGATAACTGCATCATCATCTGCTGCATCGAGAACTTTGACCCGATGGGCGTGCATACCGGCGACAGCATTACCGTCGCGCCGGCGCAGACGCTGACGGACAAGGAATACCAGATTCTTCGTAACGCCTCGATCGCGGTACTCAGAGAAATCGGCGTTGAGACTGGCGGCTCCAACGTGCAGTTCGCCATCGATCCGGCTGATGGCCGCATGGTGGTCATTGAGATGAATCCGCGAGTGTCTCGATCGTCAGCGCTGGCATCGAAAGCGACGGGTTTTCCGATTGCAAAAGTCGCGGCCAAATTGGCCGTCGGCTACACCCTCGATGAGCTGATGAACGACATCACGGGCGTGACGCCCGCATCGTTCGAGCCGAGCATCGACTATGTTGTGACCAAGATTCCACGTTTCACGTTCGAGAAATTCGAGCAGGCAGAAGCGGTGTTGACCACCCAGATGAAATCCGTTGGTGAGGTGATGGCGATTGGCCGCACCTTTGCCGAATCGCTGCAGAAAGCGTTGCGTGGGCTGGAAACGGGTAAATCAGGTTTCGACCCCCTGATCGATCCGGACAAGAACCCGCAGGCGAAGCTCAACCGTGAGTTGCGCAGCACAGGCCCCGAGCGCATCTGGTACGTGGCTGATGCTTTCCGCTACGGTAAGACGCTGGAAGAGGTACACGAACTCACCTCGATTGATCCCTGGTTCCTCGCCACCATCGAAGACCTGATGCTGGCTGAAGCCGAAGTCGCCAAAGGCTCTCTGTCTGATCTCGACGAGCCAGCGATGCGCAGACTCAAGCGCGACGGCTTCGCGGACGCTC
Source organism: uncultured Pseudomonadales bacterium (assembly GCA_964351875.1). Classification (GTDB taxonomy): domain Bacteria; phylum Pseudomonadota; class Gammaproteobacteria; order Pseudomonadales; family Azotimanducaceae; genus JANSWO01. The sequence goes on along the minus strand of CAYGQC010000160.1, from coordinate 4,755 downwards.
GGCTGGCCGCGATCCTCGAAGTCACAGAGGCTGAAGTCACAGGCCACCGCAAGAAGCTGGGCGTAACGCCCGTCTACAAGCGCGTCGATACCTGCGCTGCTGAATTCTCTTCAGCAACCGCCTACCTGTATTCAACATACGAAGAGTTTTGCGAGGCGGATCCAAGCGACCGCGAAAAGATCATGGTGCTCGGTGGCGGGCCTAATCGCATCGGCCAGGGTATCGAGTTTGACTACTGCTGCGTTCACGCCGCGCTCGCGATGCGCGAAGACGGCTATGAAACTATCATGGTCAACTGCAACCCGGAGACGGTGTCCACAGACTACGACACCTCTGATCGGCTGTACTTTGAGCCTGTAACGCTCGAAGACGTGATGGCCATTGTCGACATTGAGAAGCCTAAAGGCGTGATCGTGCAGTTTGGCGGCCAGACGCCGCTGAAGCTGGTTGGTCATCTTGAGGCTCTGGGTGTACCGATTCTCGGCACGGGCGCCGAGGCGATCGACCGGGCGGAAGATCGTGAACGTTTCCAGGCGATGCTACACAAGCTGAAGTTACGGCAACCGGACAATCGCACTGTGGGTACCGCGGCGCAGGGTATTGCTGCGGCAAGTGAGATTGGCTACCCGCTGGTCGTTCGCCCTTCCTACGTGCTCGGTGGTCGGGCCATGGAAGTCGTGCACACCGATGAAGAACTGACGCGTTATCTGCAAAACGCGGTCGATGTGTCCAACGAGTCACCCGTATTGCTCGATCGCTTTCTGGATAAGGCGGTTGAAGTTGATGTTGATGCGGTTTGCGATGGTGATCAGGTCGTGATTGGGGCGATCATGCAGCACATTGAAGAGGCCGGCGTTCACTCCGGAGACTCAGCCTGTTCACTGCCGCCCTATCGCCTTGATCAGGGCATCCAGCAGAAAATTCGCGAGCAGGTTATCGCGATGGGCAAAGAGCTCGGCGTGATTGGCCTGATGAATGTGCAGCTTGCGGTGCAGGACGATGAGATCTTTGTACTGGAGGTGAATCCGCGCGCGTCTCGGACCGTACCTTTCGTGTCCAAGTGCATAGGGGTCTCGCTGGCGAAGATCGCCGCTCGCTGTATGGCCGGGCAGTCGCTGGCGTCGCAGAATTTCACGCAAGAGATCATTCCTAATTATGTCTGTGTGAAAGAATCCGTCTTCCCGTTCGCCAAGTTCCAGGGAGTAGACCCCATTCTCGGTCCGGAGATGAAGTCGACCGGTGAAGTCATGGGGGTTGGTGCAAGTTTTGCGGAAGCCTTCAGCAAGGCATCTTTGGCAGCAGGTGACGTATTGCCATCTGGTGGCCGTGCGTTCCTGTCGGTAAAGACCTCGGATAAGCAGGGCATCGTGCCGGTTGGGCGCGACCTGCTCGAGCTCGGGTTTACGCTGGTGGCCACTCGCGGCACCGCGCGTGCCTTGAAGGCTGCCGGTCTCGAGGTTGAGGTGATCGATAAAGTCGGCGAAGGCAGGCCCGACATTTCGGACATGCTCAAGAACGAGAAGGTGGATCTGATCGTCAACACCACCGAGGGTGCGCAGGCGATTGCCGATTCAGCAGTACTGAGACGCTTGGCGTTGCAGAACAAGGTTTGCTACACCACGACATTGACGGGTGGCGAGGCGTTCTGCATGGCCATCCGCTTTGGTGCCGGAGAGAACGTTCATCGTCTGCAGGATCTTCACGCAGCGCTGCCGTAGTGGGTAGGGACTCCGATTGATTGTCGAAATCTCTGCTGTGATCTAACCTCGACAATTGCGGCGCCGGCATTTGGCTGGCGCTGCTACCAACTCAAACGCTTCAGTATCGCGATCGATTGCATGGCAAATGAAGCGATAACAGTTTTGCTGACCGTTGCTCAGATTTGAGCGCGAACATGACGCTACATGACGCTACATGACGCTAATAGATGCGCAGGTGATATTGCTATGCCGAATCCAATGACTGTTGAAGGCGCCAAGGCGCTGCGCGACGAACTCGAACATCTAAAGCGCGTCGTGCGTCCCGAAATCAGCAAAGCGATCGGCGTAGCCCGGGAGCATGGCGATCTGAAGGAGAACGCCGAGTATCACGCCGCCAAGGATCAGCAGGGTATGAGCGAGGCGCGCGTTCGCGAAATCGAAAGCAGGCTCGCAGATGCGCAGGTGATTGATGTCAGCAAAATCGCTCACACAGGCAAAGTGGTGTTCGGTGCGACAATAACGCTGATCGACTGCGACGAAGGCACCGAACGCCGGTTCCGCATTGTTGGCGAAGACGAAGCGGACATCAAAATCGGCAAGATATCCGTGATGTCACCGCTCGCTCGTGCGCTGGTCGGCAAGAGTGAGGGCGACGTTGTGAACGTTGAAACGCCTGGTGGGGATGCAGAGTACGAGATCGAAAAGGTGGAGCACATTGCCGAGGGGTAGTGCCCGGCCAAGTTTGCCGCTGCTTGTTTCTTCCCGTCACTGCGAGCGCAGGCGCAGCCGGATTGCGGCAGTCTCATACCGAGGGCCTAAGTACCCGTCACTGCGAGCGCAGGCGCATCCGGAGTGCGGCAGTCTCGAAATTCCCCGTAACCGCGAACGAGGCCGGTAATTTTTTACCCCGTCATCGCGAACGAGCCCGCAGGGCGAGTGTGGCGATCTCCGTCGGATGTTCTCATGCAAATATCAGGAGATTGCCGCAGTCGGCCGTTGGCTCCTCTCGCGCATGTGGCTTCGCGTATGCGCTGCCGGATGCTCGCCGCTTCGCGACAAGCGAATACGCAATGACGGGGTTTCTTGCCATCACAGCGAGCGCAGGCGCAGCCGAAGCGCGGCAGTCTGGTGATGACAGCTAGTAGCTTCGCTCTCATTGTTTGCGTTGCAAACAACTGCCGCGGCTTGTTTAACTTGCGTTAAACAAGCTACTTCGCAAACCTCGCCCGGTTAGACAGCAGCGGATTGGGTTTCGGATTCTCGCGAAACAGCACAAACACTTTGCCGATATTGTGTACCACTTCGGCGTTGACTGATTCAGCTAGCTCGGCGGCTAGCTGGCGACGCTCGTCGCGCTCACCGACGTTGATTCTCATCTTGATCAGCTCGTGGTCGGTCAGCGCTCGCTCCGTCTCGGCGCGTACTCCGTCGCTGACGCCAGCGTCGCCAACAGTCACAATGACCTGCAAGTGGTGAGCGATCTGGCGAAGTTCACGCTTTTCTTTGGCGGCGAGCATGCGGCGAGTGTCCCTGTGCGTCGTAATGACGACGTTAATTGGCTGGTAACTACTATTAGTTGGCTAGTAACTACCAGGAGGTATGGCAATGGCGAAGCGTAGCAAATCCTCCCAGCGCTGGCTCGAACGGCAGCGCAAGGACAGCTTTGCCAAAAAGGCGGCATCGGACGGTCTAGGCTCTCGGGCGCACTTCAAACTCGAAGAAATTGACGCTCGCTTCCAGCTGATCAAACCAGGTATGCGCATTCTGGAGTTGGGTGCTGCGCCGGGAGGCTGGAGCCGATATGCAGCGGAACGGCTGGACAACGGCTTGCTGGTCGCTGTGGATCCCCGGCCGATATCAGCGCCTGGGAATGTCGTGTTGCTTGAGGGCGAGTACGGCAACGATGAGATGGATGCCGAGATCACGCAAGCGCTGGAGGGTTGCCAGGTCGACCTTGTGTTATCGGACATGGCCCCCAACATCAGTGGTATCCGGGTTCGAGATCAGGCTGAAGCCATGAATCTGGCAGATCTCGCAGTAGATGCCGCGAGTCGATGGTTGAAACCTGGCGGCTCCATTGTGGTCAAAATGTTCCACGGCGACGGTTTTGATGCCTGGGTGGCGGACACCAGGAAGATATTTGGCAGGCTGGCGATGATGAAACCGAAGTCATCTCGCGCAGAATCCCGAGAAGTGTTCGCGGTCGGGATTGAGTATTCTTCACTGCCGCCCATTCACGACGTCGTGTAGGGTAAGAATTGTTAAATTGGCTCAGTGGCGCGCGCACGCGTCTTGGGCCGTCGCGGCCGGCGTAGGATATGGGGTATATCTGGGCCGGCGCAGAGACTCTAAACTGAGGCTAAGCTGTTGAACGATATGGGTAAAAATCTACTACTGTGGCTGGTCATCGCGGCGGTGCTGATCACGGTATTCAACAATTTCTCGCCTCGGCCCGAGCCGAGCACGCTCGCCTATTCGGCCTTCATCGACAAGGTGAACCAGGGTGAAGTGGCTAATGTTCGTATCGGCCCTGACTACATTTACGGTGAGCTGCGCAACGATAGCTCGACATTTCAGGTCGTGCGCCCGCCAGCAGAAGACCCCAAGCTGATCGACGATCTTGAGTCGAACAATGTGACCTTTGAGGGTATTGCTCCTGAGAAGGAGAGTTTCTGGGGCCAGCTACTGCTGGCGACGTTCCCGATTCTCATCATCATCGCGGTGTTTATGTTGTTCATGCGCCAGATGCAGGGTGGCGGTGGTGGCAAAGGCGGCCCGATGGCATTCGGTAAGAGCAAGGCGAAGCTCCTGTCCGAAGATCAGATCAAGACCACCTTTGCTGACGTCGCGGGCGTCGATGAGGCGAAAGAAGAAGTCGGGGAACTTGTCGAGTTTCTGCGCGATCCCGGCAAGTTTCAGCGCTTGGGTGGAAAGATTCCACGGGGCGTATTGATGGTTGGCCAGCCTGGTACCGGCAAAACGCTGCTGGCCAAGGCGATCGCTGGTGAGGCTCGGGTACCGTTCTTCTCGATTTCAGGCTCCGACTTCGTTGAGA
>CAYGQC010000159.1:0-8863 GCA_964351875.1 uncultured Pseudomonadales bacterium | reverse complement strand
GGCATATCGACGTTGTTAATAAGGCGCCGTGCCGCCATCGACACTCCAGGTCGCACCGGTAATACCGGCGCCAACTTCAGATGCCATAAGCACAGCTACTTCGGCAACTTCTTCGACCTTGTTTGGCCGTTTGATCGCCGACTCCTGGGAAAACAGATCAACCATCTCATCGAACGTCATGCCCATCGCTTGCGCAGTCGCAGGGCCACCTTCCTTGACGATGTCGGTAATGATCAACCCAGGACATATCGCGTTCACGGTGACACCCGACGTACCCACTTCCTGGGCCATGGATTTTGTCATACCGTTCACCGCGTGCTTGGCGGCGGTGTAAGCCATCAACACCGGCTTGCCGACCTTGCCCTCGGTCGAACTGATGTTGATCACCCTGCCCCATTGCTGCTTAACCATGGACTGCAGCGCTCGGCGGGACGCCCAGAAGGTCGAGTAAACACACCACTTCATGGTGTTATCGAAGGTCTCATCTGACAGCTCGATCGTCGGCAACAGATCGCTCGCACCACCGGCGTTGTTCACCAGGATGTCGATCTGGCCAAACTGCGCCAGAGTCTTGTCGACGAAGCCTTCAACATCATCCTGGGACATCGCGTCACCGGCGATAAAGACGAGGCGATCACCCGCTCCGATTTCGGACAGCATCGCCTCGGCTTTCGCCGGGTTACGCGCCATGACCGTAACCTTCGCGCCCTCGCGCAGATACGCCTCCGCGATCGCACGGCCAATGCCCGCTGTGCCACCGGTAACGGCCGCCACTTTGCCTTCGAGTTTCATGTTTCTCTCCTTCCTCTAATGACGTAAATCATCGCACAACAATTAGCCTCACTGTGGCTAGCGACGAACAAATCGAGAGTTATCGGCCAACAAAATTCGCTACAGTCTCTGAGCACCAAATAGACCGGAGCTCACATGTTCAGCAACGATGAAGACGCCTTCTTGAACACCCATCGCTGGGCTAGCTTGACCACACTGCGCAAGAACGGCGCCCCGGTAACCTCGATCGTCGCCTACGCCCGGGATGGCGAAGACTTCATCGTGAGCACGCCAGGCAAAACGTTCAAGCGATCTTCGATTGATCGTGATGGTCGAGTCAGCCTGTGCGTGATCAACAACGGCGAGCCATACAGCTTCATCAATATAGAAGGAGACGCGCGGGTAAGCGCAGAGAATCTTGCAGAACTCACGCTGCGCGTCTTCGACAACATCAAAGGCACGGGCTTCGAAGCGCCGCCCGACTTACCTGCATGGCTGAAAGCACAGCAGCGCGTGATCCTGAGGATCACGCCCAACAGAGTGACCTCTGTACTGCGTTAGTCGCGTGGCTGGCGCTAGCAGATCGCTGGCCGCTAGCGCATAGAAGCGCCGATGAATTCAGGCGTTGGCTCGCCACCAAGCATAATCCCGCCGAGGTCCTGGTAGAGCGCGTGCGATACCCATCGGTGAGTGGCACAGCCGTGCGCATCACGCAGCTTGCGCTCAAGCGGCGAGTACATACGCATGCCGGACGTGCCAGCCGTGTTGTGCAAGCTATCAACCACCGCCATGCAAACGTTAGCCCCATGCGTACACGCCAGCCTCGCCGCCTGAGTTGCTTCAGGCGACGGATGAGCGGCGCCGGCCCAGAGCTCGTCCTCGACCGCTTTCATCGACTCCATGACAAAAGAACGAACAGCCCGGTAGTTGGCCATAGCTTCGCCCATGCGGAACTGCGCGATGGGCCTGTTGGCCAGCGACGACGTAGACATCATCGGAATCTTGTTTTGCGCGAGGTCCGCAAAGTTTTCAAGCGCTCCCTTGGCAACACCAAGCGCTATCGCGACCTTGTTGTAGGAGAGCCGCAGCGGAACCGGGATCCTGAACACTGGGTTTTCGTGCTGCGCGGGGAGCGTTACAAGATCAACGTCAAAGTGCTCCGGCGGGACATACGCGCCATCGGCTTTTACATCGTTACTGCCGGAGCCACGCAGCCCGGCAACGTCCCACGTGTCGACGATTTCCCACTGATCACGATGCAGGAACCACATCTTGGCGATCGGCTGACCGCTCGCATCCAGTTCGATCTCGTCGCCCTTCATTAGCGGCGCCATCATGAAACACCAGGTCGCGTTGTGGCAGCCGCTGATGAAGGTCGATTGGGCATACACCCGAACGCCGCCATCCTCCGTGCGTTCCGCCCGAGGAGGCGTGCTGCCTGGGCCCCCGCCACCGCACATGACCACCTTCGGGTCATCAACATAGATCTTCTTCGCCAGCTCCGGCTCCATACCACCCGCTGCCATCGCGTTGATCTCAGAACCGAGCATCACATTCCAGGCCGTGGACGCATCGATGGCGGCAATCGCTTCCAGGATCTCAACCGTCTGGCAGGCGCTGGCATCTTCACCACCGAGCGCTTCCGGCAGGGCAAATCGGAAGAACCCGTCGTCAACCAGCTTATCGACAAGATCGTCGGGCAAACGGCGGATCTTCTGCGCCTCATCACCGCCGGCAACTATCTCGTCCCGTCGAGATTCAACCGTCGCCAGGCGCTTATTCAGTGTCGCGGTATCCAAAGCTATTCTCCCCGTTTGCTAATTGTCATCTCGACCTGCCAAGTCATGGTCAGAGCCGGAAATATGGTGGCAATTGTGATTTGTCGATCGGCACCAGCTTGGTCAGCGGGTCTTCGCCGAAATAGATATCTTCGCCGATCAACTTACCGTCCTCATCAGCAGGCCAGACGGTAACCAGTTGAGCATTACTCACAAATAGTGAATTTTCGGTCACGGCCTCACCCGCCACTTCGCTCACGCCGGCCGCGAGTACGTCACTGCCGCGATGCAGTATCCGTACCTGGCCCTCGGTAACGACGTGATTGTCAGCCACGATAACCCGGTCAACCACAACTTCGAATTGCTCGCCGCCGGTGGCAAACATGGCGCTGTAGAAGCCTCGAATCGTATCCGCACCAGACAAAACCGTGGCGTCACCTCGGCCCCAAAAGTGGTAAATCGGCTCGGCCGTCAGCGTTGCCATAAGATCTTCCAGACGGCCATGGATCTCCGCCTCCATGTGATTGCGAACTTCGGTCAGCAATCCCGCCTTACGAGGATCGGATTCCTGTGCGGCAGCTTCTTCGAGCGGCAACCAACTTCGATGCGGTTCCAGGGCAAATGCAGCAGCCATATCTATTCTCCAGTCAGAGCTGACGGTTTTTTAGCGGGTCAGCCCGCCAGTGTCCAGAGATACCGGTTCCCAATCAGTCGTTTTTGTCGTCATTACGCGTGGAAAGTGCCGGACGCAACTCGACAGGCAGGTTCGGTCTGCGCGCAAAGTCGCCTTCGGCGAGATGCGTCGCGAGGTAGCCGACGATCGCTTTCTCCTGCTCCCCCGGAATGACCCAGAGGTTCTGCGTTTCCTGCATCCAGCGGATGGTTTTTAGCCAGAAGGCTGCATCACCGCGCTGCGCGGTAACCAGGTCCAGCGAGTGACAGGCGGAGCAGTGACCGATCACCAAAGGCTTCGCCGGGTCGTCCGGCAGCTCAACTGCTGTACTCGACGGTGCGAGAACCATCGCTACCAGAAAAGCGGACAGAAGACGGCCCACGCTAGGCAACCGCCTGTACGGCAACGCGATGACACGCGTTATTCAGATAACCTTTTGGGTTCCAGCCCGGCACCAGCATCGGTTGGCTCCGACCCAGGCTATCGGTCGCCCTCGCCCAGAGCTCGAAATAACCAGTGCCAGGCAGCGTGAGCCGCGCCTGCCACTGCTGCCAGGCGAGCCGATTTCTCGGCCGCGCCAACTCCGCAAGCTGCCAGGTCTGACCGAAATCAGCGCTGACCGACATAGACGCGACGGCCAGGTCACCGGCCCAGGCCTGGCCGGATAGCAAAACCGGTTTGCCCGCCTTAACGGTTGCACCGCTCTCCGGCGAGGTGATCAGTGACTTCACGGGCATGGATTCTATAATGCACATCGCCTCGGGCGGGACATCTGCGCCTGGGGCAACAGGCTCACACGGCACGCGGTAAGAGTTTCCTAGCATCTTCGCGCCATCGTGAACCTTGTTTCGAACGAGAAGACCGGTCAGCCATTTGCCCGAGACTGAGCCAGGCCAACCGCCGATTACCAGTCGCAGCGGCGCGCCGTGCAACGCAGGAATGGGTTCGCCGTTCAGCTCAAAAGCGATAAGGCTTTCAGCTTCAACGGCTTTCGCCAGAGGCACGCCGCGCGAGATGACCGGCTTCGACGGATCACCCGACAGGTGCCGGTCGGCCGATTCGAAGCCCAGGTAGACCGCATCATCCGTGACGCCACAGTAGTCGAGCACGTCGCGCAGCCGCACCCCTGTCCAACGCGGACAGCCGATGGCTCCCGTCGTCCACTGGTTTCCGGAAGCGCGAGGACGAAACTCAGCGCGCCCGTTGCCGCCGCATTCGAGCTGCAAGTCGTAGCTGACGTGCTCGAAGCGCGATTTCAGCTCGGCAATACTGAAGCTGGCGGGACGCACGCACGACTCACCGCCCACGCTTAAGCGCCACCCGTGTTCGTCCATGCTTAGAGGCAGCAAACCATTGTTGCGTACAAACAACCGATCCGTTGGCGTGGTCGTATCGACAAGGAGGTGCGCGGGTGTCTCAACATTCAGCGGCCGATCATTGAGCAGCCGTAAGCCCCGTTTGCCGGCCAGCGGACCATCACTTGAGGCAGCGAACACAGGCCGCACATAAGCCAGCCCAAGCAGACCAGCACCACCCCCGGTAAGCCAGCGACGGCGATTCAACATGGCTCTACCCTGTTCCCGCGACACAAGCCTCTACGGTAGTCTTGCCAGACGCAGCTTTCCACCACTGGCGAATCTCTAGGGGAGAGAACACCATGAGTACTAGCGAAACACCGGCCATCTTTATCACTGGCGGCGCCGGCGGAATGGGCCGTGCAACTGGCGAGCTGTTCGCAAGCCATGGCTGGTTCGTTGGCTTGGCCGATATGGATACGGCAGGCCTCGAGCAGGCGAAACAGGCGATCGGTAAGTCCTGCTTCACCGCGCCCCTCGACGTTACCAATCCGGATCAATTTGACGCCGTCGTCAAAGACTTCGGCGCCGCGTCTGGCGGCCGGCTCGACGTTCTATTCAACAACGCCGGCATAGCACCGGGCGCGTGGTTTGACGAGATGCCGCTCGAGACCATGCAAAAGGTCATCGACATCAACGTCAATGGCGTGATCTACGGCATTCGCGCCGGCCTGCCGATGTTGCGCGAGACGCCAAATTCGCTGTGCATCAGCACCTCAAGCTCCGTGGCAACCCACGGACACGCGCTGCGAGCGGTCTACAGCGCCTCCAAATTTGCAGTCAAAGGCCTGACCGAGGCGCTGAGCCTGGAATTTGATCGTTTCGACATTCGCTGCGCCGACGTTCTGCCGGGATGCATCGACACGCCAATGTTGCGCAATGCGCTCGCAGCCGGCGCTGGGCGCGATTTTGAAGAGAGCATGCTCGAGTCTCTGCCCCAGGACGGGGCGTACCGGTTAGTACCCGTAAGCGAGATTGCCAACGCGGTATGGCAGGCTTACAACACTACGGGTCAGACGCACTGGTACGTTCCGAAAGAGATTGGTGATATTGACCGTCTGGTCGGCACCGACTTTGCGGCCGCTCGCGAGGAAACGCGCGAGTTTCTATTTGGCCGGAACGGTTAAGCCAACCAGAACCCGGCTATCCAGACATCGATAAAGACCTCGACAACGAGAGAGCAGTGACAATGAGCAAGCAACAAACCGGCGGCTGTCTTTGCGGTAGCCTGCGCTACCAGTTCCCCGCGGGGCAGGTACTGTCCGCCCATCACTGCCACTGCAGGGATTGCCAGAAAAGCACCGGCAGCGGCAAGGCGACCATTGTTCTGCTGCCCACAGAAGCCCTGAGCATCACCGGTGATATGCGCGTCTTTACAGTGACTGGCAGCGCCGGGAGCCACGTTACTCGCGGCTTCTGTGGCCAATGCGGCTCACCCGTTATCAGCTATGTGGAGGAGAACCCGGGAATGCGCTTCGTCAAAGCAGGCAGCTTGGACGACTCCAGCTGGGTGACGATTAACTCGAGCTTCTGGTCGGAAACCGCCACGCCCTGGTCTGAGGTCGCTAGCGACTCCGACAGTTTTCCCGGCAATCCCACAGGGCCGCTGTAAACCAAGAAAGCAGGTACGCACGACAATGAGTACGCTCAGAGAAACGAACATCGCTCTAATCGAGCACTACTACGAGTGCCTCGGCAGTGGCGATTTCGAAGCGCTTGCCAATCTGCACAGCGACGACGTCGCCTTCAACATGTTGGGCTCGACGCCAGTTTCCGGCCGCTGGGAAGGCAAAGCCGAGTGTTTTGGGCCTATCGTTGCGGACGGCGTCGTCGGCAAGCTCAAGCCTGGTGAGTTTCGCTTCAGCAAGAAATGGCGAATCATGTGCGCCGACGATGATCGAGTCGTTGGCATCATGCAGGGAGGTGGCCCTGGACTAAACGGAGAGCTCTACGATCAGACCTACTGTCAGGTATTCACGATCGCAGATCGCAAGATCTTTGAACTGCACGAGTTCTACGACACAGCGCTCGTCGAGCTGGTCTTAAACGACAATCCCACTCGCAAACCCGGAACGCCGCAGCAGCGCGCTTTTCGCTTCTAAGCGCGACCGCTACCAGCTCGCGACTCCAAACTGATAGGGAGAATTCCAACGTGATATTCCGCCAGTTGTTCGATGCCCAGTCTTCAACCTACTCGTATCTTCTCGGTTGCGCGGAAGCGGGTGACGCCGTTCTCATTGACCCGGTATTCGAGCAACACGAACGAGACCTGGCGCTGATCAGAGAGCTCGGGCTCAACATTCGCTATGTTCTGGACACACACGTGCACGCCGATCACGTCACCGCAGCCTGGCTCATGCAGAGAAAGACGGGCGCGGAAATCGTTCTGTCAGCGCGAGCGCAAGCAACCGGCGTGGACATTGAAGTCGACCACGGCGACGTCCTGGCCTTCGGCAACTGCTCACTATCCGTCCGGGCGACCCCAGGTCACACTGCGGGCTGCGTCAGCTATGTCAGCAACAACAACTCGCTGGCGTTCACCGGCGATTGCCTTCTCATTCGCGGTGCCGGCAGAACAGACTTTCAAGGCGGTAGCGTGGAGCAGATGTATCGCAGCATCCGCGAACAGATTTTCACTCTGCCTGAGGATTGCCTGGTCTACCCGGCACACGATTACGCAGGGCGAACGGTCTCCACAATCGCAGAGGAGAAGCGCTTCAATCCACGCATCGGCGGCGACGCTCAGTTCGAAGACTTCGCTGGCTACATGAACAACCTGGGGCTGCCGCACCCACGGCTTCTCGATATCGCGGTGCCCGCCAACCTCAATAGCGGCAAGCCGGACAACAACGAGCTCCCGCCAGAACCCGAATGGGGACCCATCACGACAACGTTTGCCGGCGTTCCAGAGATCCGGCCAGACTGGGTTGCGCGCCACTCAAACGAGTTGTGTCTGCTCGATGTGCGCTCTCCAGAAGAGTTCTACGGCCAGCTCGGCCACGTCGCCGGCGCAGAGCTGATCCCTCTGAACGAACTCCGAGAGCGTACCGAAGAAGTATGTAAGGACAGGCCGATCGTGACGATATGCCAATCCGGCAAGCGATCAGCGATGGCAGTGAATATCCTTAAAGCGGCAGGACGCGAGAAGGTCGCAAACTTGCCTGGCGGCATGCTGCTCTGGCACCGGCTCGCCTTTCCGGTAGACGGGGCGGCAGACTAGCGAATACCTAGCCTGGGCTAGCTGCCGAGCAAGTCATCCGGCGGCTCGGCGCACATGCCACTGTGGTGCAGCATCATGCGTACGCGCCCTCCTTCCAGTACGAAACCGTTCGTCGCCAGGCACACGCTATCACCGATGCGCTCGTAGCAGGTCACCAGTGCACTGTCTCCCGTGAGAACAACACGAGCGTCGTGAAAATCGATCCCTGGCTGAGCAACGTTGCCCAGAATATTGCGCCAGCTGCCGAGCACCTCGTCGCGCCCTCGCTGAAGCTTCCAGCCAGGGTGCACACACAAACAGGGAGTTTGCTCACTCCAGAGCGATTCCATTGACGCGATATCGCGGGCGCCGAAGGCGAGATAGAAGTTCTCGTTCGCGAATAGCGCCGCCTGCTCCGTTAGCCGCTCGAGGTTTGCGTCAAAGTCTGGCGGCGAAAATGAGCTACTCATGCGTCGATATCCAATCCGTTGGTGTCGTGGTCAGTCAGTCTGAGAGAAAACGAGACATCACGTCCACCGTCTTGTGCCGATGCCTACGGGAAAGTGCGGATAGCTCTGATGAGCCGGGGTTCCATACTGCGCTCGTAGCCACCGTTTGGTTTCGCGCACTGTGCGCCAATCGGTTTCTGCACCGCTTGGAGCTTGCTGAAGCTATATGCCGGCACCCATTCGCTCTCTCCTCTCCCTCCGCGAATGAGTAGATGCATGTGGCGACACGCTCTCCCCTGAAGATGCGGCAAGCTCCAGGCGGCCTACGAAGCGCAGCAACAACTCTCTTCCAGTACTGAGTCAGATAAACATCAGCCTGAGACTCACTGCTTCGGTAGCAGCGCCAGCTGCCGTGACTGCGCGACTACTAGCGCAGCAACAACTCTCTTCCAGTGCTGAGTAAGATAAACCTTAGCCAGAGAATCACTGCTTCGGAAGCAGCGCCAGCTGCCTTGACTGCGCGACTACTAGCGCAGCAACAACTCTCGTCCAGTACTGAGTCAGATAAACATCAGCCCGAGACTCACTGCTTCGGAAGCAGCGCCAGCTGCCTTGACTGCGCGACTACTAGCGCAGCA
>CAYGQC010000158.1:0-8877 GCA_964351875.1 uncultured Pseudomonadales bacterium | reverse complement strand
CTTCGCGTCTCCTCGTGATGACAAGGTGTTTTGCTTCGCGTCTCCTCGTGATGACAAGGTGTTTTGCTTCGCCTCTTCGTGATGACGAAGTGTTTTGCTTCACCTCTCCTCGTGATGAGTCGGCCTCAGGCATCGTTCTCCGCGTACGCGTCGATGGCCACATCGTCGCCATCAACTCGAACGCTGAGCGAGATTGGTCGGCAGCACACGAAACAGTCTTCGATGTAGCTCTGTTCAGAAACGCTCGGGTCGATGATGACGTCGAATCTCTCTGCACAGTACGGGCAGCTGATGCTGGCGATGTCGGTGGTCATCTGGCTTTCGGTGACCAGTTCTTCGCCGGCGAGTTCAGCGAGCAGTTCCATGCGTGTTGGCAGGATCGTCAGGACTTTGCGTCGACCCGCATCATCAAACGCCAGCCAACCGGCAATCTCAACGCCGCTTCGACCACATCCGATACACCAGCCAGAACGCTCGTCCAACTGGCAGATCTGCACGCAGGGTGATTCCGGTTTTACGCGTTCCTCGCGTGCACTCATCGCAGCTTTCCTGATTAGAAGTTCATCCGTACGCCGGCGTAACCGGCGGCGCCTGGAGCATTGTAGCTAAACACTTCTTCTATCTGCTCATCGAGCAGGTTTTCGCCGCGGACAAAGACGGCGACGCGACTCGTTAGCTGATAGCGAAGCGCGACGTTAAGTAGATTGTAGCTGGGCAGCGTCACACGATCTTCCGCGGTTGCGAACACAAACTCTGAATCTCGTGCTTCGCCGTTGAATACGTGCGTGACTGACAACGCGCCGCGGCCTTCAGCGAACTGCCAACCGAGGCTGAGCGCGCCAGTGTGCTCAGGGCGTCGAAGTTCCTCGCGACCATCCGCCTCTGTGGCGTCGAGGTACGTGTACTGCCCACGCAAGCTGATCGTCGTGCTGAGTTGTGCTTCGAGCGCGACTTCTGCGCCCTGGCGCTTGCTGGTGCCGTTCGTGTTTACCGGTCTGGAGATGAAGCCGAGAACGGGGTCGAAATCGAAGATAGTCGCGATCTCATCATTGAGACGGGAGCGGAATAGCGTTACGTCGACCAGAGCGTGGCCGTTAAATAGTGACTGCTCGGCACCGATATCCCAGCCCAGCGACGTTTCCGGCTTGAGATCGCGGTTGCCGATGAACGAGCTTGGAATGAAGCCAAAGAGTTCGAAGAAACTTGGGTTGGTTACGCCCTGGCCGATGCTGGCGTGCAGCCGTGTCTGGCTGGCATCGATCATGTAGGAGGCGGTTGCCCGGGCGCTGGTCGCGTTATCGAATCGATCGTTGGCGTCGTGTCGAACCGACAATCCCAGGCTCGCCCGATCGCCGTGGGCTTGCCAGGCGAGCGTCAGGGAAGACTGATCATCATCGGCGCTGTAGTTCGCGTCAGCCAGGCTTGCCGATCGATTGCTGAAGTCTAACTGCTCGTGATTGAGAGATGCGGTAAGGAAGTTGTTCCAGCGCTCGCCGTCTATGCGCCAGGTGGTGTCGAAACCAATTTTCACTCGTCTGCCGTCGTTGCCGCCGCTCAATATGCCGTCGGTGATGAAGTCGGTTTCAGTATCGGTCAGGTCGATTGCCAGGTTGTGGATCAGCGCGCCCTCCGCCTGCTGAGCCTGTAAGGCTAGACGCGCGTACAGGCGGTTGGCATCGGTTGCATTGTTGGCGTCGACTATCAGGCCCTGGGTTGGGGTCGAGGGAAAATCGAAGTCCTGTCGATCTGCATCAGCGCGGCTTTCGTTGTAGCGCACCACAAACTCCGCATCGGCGGCGTTACCCAGTTGGGCCCAACCCTTGCCGTGTACGTTCAGCACTTTATAACCGTCGTCCTCCGAGCCAACGCGGGACGCATCGACGCCGTCGGTGTCCTGATGTTCTGCGCTGAAACGCAAACCGACTGCGTCGTCACCCACGGCGATGCTGGATCCGATGCGCAGTGTGGCGAAGGAGCCGGCTTCGGCGACGAGTGTGCCGCGATTGGAGTCCCCACGTCGCGGGGTTGTGATGTTGATGACGCCGCCAATGGCATCGCTACCGTAAAGCGCGCTTTGCGGCCCGCGTAGCACTTCGATGCTTTCCAGGTCACCGGTTGTGAGGCCGGCGAAGTCGAACTCCGAACCGAACGCCGGGTCGTTGACCTCGATGCCATCAATCAGCACCAGTGTGTGGTTGCCTTCAGCGCCGCGAATTCGGGCCTGGGTTACCCCGCCTGCGGGGCCGGAGCGATTGACGGAAACGCCCGGGGCTTCGCGCAACAGGTCAGCGGCGAAAACGATGCCGCGGTTGTTGATGTCGCTCGCGTCAAACGTGGCCGCAGCGCTGCCGGTGATGCTTCGCGGGGTCGAAACGAAGGCTGCCGAAACGATGACTTCCTCCCACAGGGTTTCGCTCAGCGATGTCGCTTCGTCTGCGGCGACCGCTGGACCGCTCGCGAGAGCGATTATTGCTGTAATTGCCACTATTCGTGCAGCGGCGCGTCGACGATTCCAGTTTGAGTTCGGTCTGGGCATAGAGATAGCTCCCGCATGCCCGCACCATGTGTGATGCGGACATTGAGTAAAAAGAGCTGTTCGGAGGCATGAGCGACCGAGGCAGCGACGTGCGTCTCGCTGCGCTCACGCGGTTGGTAGGGGTTGGTTTGCGGCCGAACCCCACGCGAACGTTAGCGCAGACGATCGTCACCGCAATCGGTAGAACCGCACCTTCGACGCACCCCGGGCGAAGGATGGATGACGTGGCGGGCCGGTCTCCTGACTTGCGTGTCCCAGCGATTCGGCCGCCTTCCCGGAGAATTCTCCAGTGGCTCCAGACCAGTCGCTCGACGCTTACAGTTGCGGGGGCAGTCCCGGATTTAAACCGGATTCCCATGCTGGCGGCTAAGCCAGCGCCCGTCGGGAGAGGAAGCTACGCGGGCCCAGCGTGTTGTGTCAATCGCAGGGGCTGCGGCTCCAGCGCGATTTGAGGCGGAGGCACTGCGCGGGCCGGGCTCGTTTTGCAAGTGACTTGCAAGAAGGCCGTTGGCCAAGGTAGGGTTCGCCCCCCGTGGGCGGCGACTGACCCTTAGCCGTCGACGGGTCCCCGTGCTGCCAGAGCCGCTCGGGTTAATCCTCTGAAGGCAAGCCAATGCAGCAATGTCAGAAACGTCGCAACAGTCTGAGCGAGCCTCGCGATGCCCGCGCGTTGTTGCGTCGCTTGTCCTTGCGCGCTACCGGGCCGAGGCTTGCCGTGCTGTCGATGCTGGAAACCCAGGAACGCCCCCTGACCTGTACCGAGGCGACGGCCCAACTCGGGCCGGCTGGCTGTGACCCAGCCACTGTTTACCGCACGTTGATCACGCTCGCAGACGTTGGGCTTGCCCGGGTCGTTAATGGCGTCGATGGCAGGACTCACTACGAGCTTGCCAGCTCTGATACCAGCGTTGCCAGCAAACATGATCACACCCATGAGCATGCGCATTTCGTTTGCGGTAGCTGCGCCGCGGTCACCTGCCTGGCGGCGATCAGCTCGGTGGATATATGTGCCGATGAGCCCTGGCTGCGTGCGGCGGCGAATGCCCAGCTCCAGCTACACGGTGTCTGCCCGGATTGTGCGGCTGACAGCCATGACTGATTCCTGTCGGCTGCCACCGAGCGAGAGTGGTCAACATCGTTCTTGGCTCGACCGTTTTGCGGTCGGGTTATCTGCCGCCTGTGCGGTACATTGTCTCGTTTTGCCAATTGTCGCGATAAGCGTGCCTGTGCTGGCGGAAACGGGGTTACTCGGTCCGTCCGCGCACGTCTGGATGTTGCTGCTCGCGGTGCCGATTTCGCTGGCTGCGCTCGCGCTGTCGTGGCGTCATCATCACAACCAGGCGATTACGGTAGGGATCGTTGTCGGCCTTGCATTGCTGTCTTCTGGCGTTGCACTGCATGAACTGGTTGGCCACGGAAACCTCGAAGTTGTCGTAACGCTTATCGGTGCTGCGGTGTTGTTGCTGACGCATGGATACAACCTGCGCCTGCATCGGCAGCATCAGTAGGGCGCGTTGGCTGGCCGCACGGCTTGCATTCACTGGAATGACTCTCAGGAAATTATGAAACAGCGGAAAACTCTCAACTTGTTCAACTCAGCGCCCGCCACGCTCTGCTCGAGCAAGCGAAGGCCGGCCCGCCTGAGCGGATTGTTAGTTGCCTCTATTGCGCTCATCGGCTGTGTCGGTGACGCGATCGTTCCTCAACAGGAGACTTCAATGCACGAGACAGCGCTGTCGACGCTGACTGATTCGGTACGTTATGGCGACATAGCGCATCTGCCAAACTGGCCGGCAATCGAGCCCGGGATCGTAGAGCAGGGGGTGCGGACGCAGCTCGACCAGGTACGTGCGGAGTTCAAGGTCCTCGAGTCGAATCCGCCGGTGACCTGGGACGGACTAATGGTTCCCCTGGAATCCATGAACGATCGTATCGGCGTTGCCATAGGCCGGATCAGTCACCTGCTTGGCGTCGACTATTCCGACGAGCTGCAGAGCGCGTACGACGCCGTCCGACCGGAGTACATTGAGTTGTCCAACGGTATGAGCCAGAGCGTAGCCGTCTACCAGGCGATGAAGGCTTTGGTGTCTTCGGAAGAAGGACGCTCCTTGTCCGAGGCCAGAACCCGAATTCTCAGTGAGTCTATCCGCGGCATGGAGCGCAGCGGCGTGCACCTGCCGGACGAGCAGAAGCAGCGCTTCCAGACGCTTTCGACCGAGCTGTCGGAGCTGTCAACAACATTCCGCACTAACCTCGTTTCCGAAGAAAAGGAATC
The DNA here is from genome assembly GCA_964351875.1 of uncultured Pseudomonadales bacterium. Classification (GTDB taxonomy): domain Bacteria; phylum Pseudomonadota; class Gammaproteobacteria; order Pseudomonadales; family Azotimanducaceae; genus JANSWO01. The sequence goes on along the minus strand of CAYGQC010000158.1, from coordinate 4,066 downwards.
TCGCGTCATTGCGACCACGCGAGACGAGGTTGCCGGTGTGCCTGAGGCGATTCTGGCCATGGCCGTTGCCAAGGCGCTAGCAGACGGCGTTGCCGACGCAACTGCTGAGAATGGGCCGTGGCACTTTGTGGTGAACGGAGTGAACTACGCGGTAGTTCAAAATGGCGACAATCGCTCGCTTCGGGAACGTTTTTACAAAGCCTATCGTGCTCGCGGTACCAGTGATGGCTTTGACAACACGAATGTGCTTCTCGCGATGTTGGAGAAGCGCCAGGAACTGGCTGCGCTTGTCGGATTTGAGAACTATGCAGAGTACTCACTGGACTCAAAGATGGCGCCGGACGTTGATGCTGTCTGGGCGCTGTTTGACGAACTCGAACATGCGGCTAAGCCGGCCGCTGTGAGGGAGCGGGATGAGCTTCTTGCGTTTATGCGCGACTCCGGAGCTGCAGAATCTGACGATCTGCAACCCTGGGACATCGCGTACTGGGCAGAGAAGCAGCAGCAGGCGCTGTACGGTTACGACTCAGAAGCCCTGCGCGACTACTTTCCTCTGCCCGTCGTGGTTGAGGGGTTGTTCGAACTCACCAATACCCTCTACGGCGTGACCTTCGAGCAAGTCACCGACGGCTCCGTGCCGGTGTGGCATGAGGATGTGCGTTTCTACCAGATGAAGCGAGGCAACGAGGTAGTAGCCGGCTTTTACTTCGATCCGTACGCCCGGCCCGGCGCGAAGCGGGCAGGCGCATGGATGAACACGGTTGTCGATCGCTCCGCCAGGCTTGCTCCCGACGGACTCGATGCATCCACTCCCGTTGGCTTTATGATTCAGAACGCCCGCCCGCCTGCGGACGGAAAGCCGGCGCTGATGTCACTAGACGAGGTACGAACCCTATTCCATGAATTCGGTCATCTGACGCAGTTGATGTTCACAGGCGTTGATGAGGCTGGGGTGTCGGGCATTAACCTCGTTGAGTGGGACACGGTAGAAGTTGCGAGTCAGTTCAATGAGTTCTGGATGGACTACGCGCCGTTCCTCAAAAAGCTGACTTCTCATATCGAAACCGGCGAAAGCCTGGACGCCGATACGATTGGCCGGATTATTGAAAGCCGTAACTTCATGGCAGCCAATGGCGTGCTGGGCCAACTCGTTAACGGCAAAACCGACCTGAGTGCGCACCAGTTCTATGCGGTTGCCGGCAGCGGTGACAATCGGTCTCCATTCGAAATGGAAGAGCAGATCATTGAGGAAACGCGCGTCTTCCCGTCCCTCCCCGGAGATTCGGTATTGCATTCAATTACCCACCTGTTTGCCGGCGGCTACGCTGCGGGCTACTACTCTTACAAGTGGGCCGAGGTGATGGCCGCTGATGCCTTCTCTGCCTTTGAAGAGGTTGGTCTGGACAACGCCGAAGGCGTTCGCGAAGTCGCTCAACGCTTCGAAGATACCGTTCTCAGTCTGGGTGGCAGCAAACCGGCAGCGGAGACGTACCGGCTGTTCCGCGGTCGCGATGCGACGCCGCAAGCGCTACTGCGCAGTCAGGGTTTGTTGCAGGACAACGGCTAGCGCCCGCCAATGAGTGTCTGGCAGACCGACGCTGTCGTCATTGGCGCGGGCGTCGTCGGCCTTGCGGTTGCGCGGGCGCTCGCTTTGGCCGGGCATGAGACAGTGGTTCTGGAGCGTCACGATCAGATCGGGTCGGAAACTTCCGCACGGAACTCAGAGGTGATCCACGCCGGCATCTATTACCCGCCCGGCTCTGCCAAAGCGCGGCTGTGTGTGCGTGGCAAGCAGTTGACCTACGACTATCTCGCTACCCGCCAGTTACCTCATCGACGCACGGGAAAACTCATCGTCGCTACCGATATCACTGATGAGGCGGCGCTGGATGGGATCGTCGAGCAAGCGCTAAACAACGATGTGACAGATATCGAGCGTCTCTCGCAGGCTGCTGTGCGCAAGCTAGAGCCGGATGTTCGTGCGGTGAGTGCATTGTTGTCGCCCTCTACGGGCATCATCGATTCGCATCAGTTTATGTTGTCGTTGCAGGCTGACGTCGAGGCGGCCGGAGGTGTTTTGGCGCTGGCCAGCGAGGTGAGCGGGGGTGAGGTCAGTGGCTCTGGCCGGCATCGCGTTGAGGTCAACGCGGCGGACGAACTCAGTTGCTCCCTACTGGTCAATTGCAGCGGGCTGCGCGCTGCCGATACCTGGAACAAGCTGGGCGCTGGCGCCGGCTGCCCGCCCCAGCACTACGCCGTGGGGCACTACTACGCGTATCCGGGCCGGCATAGCTTCAGCCATCTCATCTATCCGACGCCTGTGGCAGGAGGGCTCGGCATTCACGCGACACTGGATATGGCCGGCCAGGTGCGATTCGGACCGGATGTGCGCTGGTTGGACCGCCCGATCTACGACTTCGATGACAGCCGGCGCGGAGAGTTTGCGCAGGCAATCGAGCGCTATTTCCCGGGGCTTGATCGACAGCGCCTCGCACCAGCGTACACCGGCGTTCGGCCCAAGATCTCCGGTCCAGGCGAGTCCGCAGCAGACTTTCTAATCCTTGCCGAGGACGAGCATGGTTGGCCAGGGTTTGTCTCGTTGCACGGGATCGAATCGCCCGGGCTAACCAGTGCGCTGGCGATCGCCGAGCAAGTTGCTTCGCTGGTTTGACTCCGCGGTCACTGCCATCATGTCAGCCTCAACGCTCAGCCCACGATGGACGCAGAACGTGAAACTGATTCGCTATCAGATGAAAGACTTAAGCCGCGCTGAAACGGAGCAGGTACTGACCGCGCCGCTATCAGCAGTGCTCGCCTTCGTTGATGGCGATGGCTATCCGCGTCAGGTGCCGTGCTGGTTTCTCTACGAGGACGAACGCTTTTTCGTGACTTCCATCGCCGGCAAGTTTCACGTGCGCAAGCTGGAAGCCAATCCGAAGGCGTCTATCTGCGTTGAATATGTTTTCCCTGACCAGCCGATTGAGGGCCCTCACGAGCGTGGTCACTGGCAGGTGAAAGGCATCGGTGACGTACGCGTCTATCCAGAGGCCGAGAGTGACGTGGGTGCACGCATCATGCGCAAGTATCTGGGCGATAATCCCTGGCCCGCGATTAGCGAGCAGCGGGTCGTGATCGAGCTGTCGCCCCGCAAGCTAAGCGCCCACGGCGGCGGTATGCGCTTTGAAGAAAAATCGGATGCGGGTTAGCGCGGTCAGCCAACGTCGCGGCCATAGCTTCAGCAAAGATCCCGCGTTGCAGATTACGCTCATTGCAGGTGAGGGTGTTGCCGGTGACGGGCATCAGGGCACAACGGTTCAGCATCGCTCCCGCGTGGCCAAAAACCCAGACCAGCCAAACCTGCGTCAGGTGCATCTTTTGTCCCAGGAGATCTTTGAAGAGCTGGCGGCAAAAGGCTTCGATGTCGCGCCCGGCGATCTGGGCGAGAACGTGTTTACGCAAGGGATCGATTTGTTAGGACTGTCCGAAGGCGTGCAGCTCAAGCTGGGTCGGGATGCGGTCATCGAGATCACCGGGCTGCGGAATCCGTGTTCACAGCTCGATGCGTTTCAACCGGGGTTGATGTCTGCTCTGCGAGGTAGAGATGCGAGTGGCGGTGTTGTGCGCAAGGCCGGTGTTATGGCGATTGTGATTTCAGGTGGTGACGTTGCTCCAGGCGACACCATCACGGTTGTTTCTGAGCCGGTGCCGCGCCGCTCTTTGCAGCCGGTTTGAGACGGGCTCCGTCGATGCTCTGATCCCGTGTCGTCAGGAGATTGCCGCGCCCTTCGGGCTCGCAAAGACGGCGGTGAAGGGCTCGCAAAGACGGTGGTAAGAGCCTTGCGACGCCGACTGACGGGGTCTTTTCCTACTGCCCCCGCAACCACAATTCGTTCAAGCCGCGGAAACCCGGTGTCGTCCGATAAGCGAACGAATCCATATCCAGCTCAGTGAAGCGAGTGAGGATCGCTGACACTGCCTCCTGCGCTTCTACGCGCGCCAGCGGCGCGCCGACGCAGAAGTGTCGTCCGCCGCCGAATGATTGGTGTGTGACGTCCGAACGCGTGAT
>CAYGQC010000157.1:0-8885 GCA_964351875.1 uncultured Pseudomonadales bacterium | reverse complement strand
GGCTTGGACTGGCGAACCAGAAACAAGCAATGTCACAGCCTCGTTTGCGGGCAGACAATCAGACAGACAGCTTCAGCCACGCGACGCCAAACCCCGGCGCAATGGCGCAATGACTTGCATCTCCGCCGAGACCTTATCGGTTAGCGCAGCCGCTCTGAGTGCCGTCACCAAGCACGCTAGCGTTCATCTTTGAGTCACATAATTTGTGGATGATGCGCCGCACAACCAACGGCAATATCAGCTAATCCCAGGTTGATCTCGCACGAAATTGAACCATTTCCGCCCGCAGAAGTCCTAATGAACAGGAAATGTGTTACCGGGGGTTGCAATCAACGTTACTTTAGGTAACACTTCATCTCGCTGGGCAAACAAATCCCGGTGAGGCTTGGCCGAAAAACCAAGCCAAGATTTCCTGAGGGGTACCCGCAATTCCCTCCCCTCCCCTTCCCAGCGGGTACTCCTCCCATATCCCTCCTGACAGGCTTCGGCCTGTCTTTTTTTTTAACGCCTACTTTTCGCGATCGATTGCTTCGCAATCGGTGCGGGAAAGTCGGCGCGCGTACCAGTTACAGAGAGCGGCAGGGCATTCGAGCGGATCGCAAAGCGACCCAAGCGAATGCCCGAGAGCGTCCACTGCCTTGGGTCACCTCGGGGCTTCAAATGGCGTTGGCGTGGCGATCTCCATGGTTTGGCGCGCCCTTTCTGAGCGGACTCCGAGGTTTGGCTCTTGCTTTTTGCCTAGACCGATTGCGCTAGCAATCGGTCACCCGGCAGGGCATTGACGCAGCCAATGCTCGAAAGGGCGCGCGGCTGATGACTGTCTTCGCTGAATGTGTTCCGGGGTTTGGCACTTGCTCTTTACCCGTCTCGCGGCCATCCCTTGCCGCGGACTCGGTTGCGACCGGCGGCTCCATCCGCCGGCGGGGCTGCACATCCTTGTGCAGCCGTCCACGCGATGCTCCCTCGGGTGCCCGCATCCTTGCGGGCTATCTCTGAAGGGTTACCCGGTTGTTCGGGAATACCCCCCTCATCGTTATCGCGAACCGACACGGTGCGTTGGTGTGGCGACGGTTAGTGCGGGCATGCTAAGCAACCGGGCGATGTCTCGGCGCCTGTGCGCATGGCGTTGCCCTGGCAGGGCATAGGCACAGCCAATGCCTGAGAAGGGATGCGCGCACCCCAATAAGCAGTTTCAGAACTTCGGCACAAGGACGTGCCGGACCGCCAGCGCGCGGACAGCGCTGGCCGTAAAAGAGTCCGCGGCCAGGGATGGCCGCGAGACGGGTAAAGAGCAAGTGCCCAACCCCGGGAAGCCGCCTAACAAAGCCATTCCAAACCTCCCCGCCATCCCAGGCTAAAATCCCCTACCCACACCCAGACAAATCCCCCATGAGCAAACCCCTCATCAGCGTCGAGAAGTCCGGCCACATCGCCACAGTCCGCTTCGACCGACCCGAGCGAGCGAACGCGGTCAGTCAGGCCTTTCTCGTCGAACTGGAGAGCGTCGCTCGCTCTTTTCGCGACGACGTTGATACGCGGTGCGTCATTTTCACCGGCAACGGCAAACACTTCTGCTCGGGGGCGGACCTGTCTGAACGTCGCGATACGGCGGAGACGGTACTCGGCCGGCAGCGCCAGTTGCGTGCCGGCGAACGAGCATTGGAAGCACTACTTGCCATGGATCAGATCACGATCGCGGCCTGGAACGGCGCGGCAATGGGTGGCGGTGCGTGCATCGCAACCGCGATGGACTTCCGCATTGCGGCCGACAACGCGTTCGCTCAGTACCCGGAAGTGCTGCTGGGTATGAATCTCATGTGGCGATCGCTGCCCTTAACCATACGACTGGTCGGCACGGCGCGAGCCAAGCGCCTGGTTGCAGGCGGCGAGCGCATTGGCGCGGAGACGATGCTCTCCTGGGGCATGGTGGACGAGGTTGTTCCAGTATCAGAGCTCTTAGCAACGGCACAGCGCTGGGCTGAGGACTACGCCGCCAAGCCACCCATCGCCGTGCAGATGATCAAACGTTCCATCAACGCTATAACCGGCATGAGTGATGCCGCTCTGATGCACATGGACTCAGATCAGAACCTGCTGACAGCGACTACCGACGATCGCGGCGAGGCGGCGCGTAGCTATATGGAGAAACGAGGCGGCGACTTCTCAGGCCGTTGAGCCAACAGTTCGCAAGGCTCAGGTCGCTGCGACTTAGGCGGGGCCGGACTTTAGCCAGGCTTCGCCTGCAACAACCTCGATGTGGGCAATGGGTGGCAACTTGAGATGTTGTCCGGACTGACAGGCGCCGCTGCGGACGTCAAAACGATAGCCGTGCCAGGGACAGGTCACACAGCCGTCTTCGATTGCTTGCCCAGCCAGTGGCCCGAGCATGTGCGGACAGGTTGCACTGAACGCGACTAGAGAATTCTCCACTTCGGCAACAACCACACTACGGCCGGCGAACTCGACGGTCATCGGCAAGTCGAGCTCATCCGACTTACCCAAAGATAGCGACTGCGATCCTGCTGTATCGATGCGCGCATCGATCTGGCGCTGACGCTCCACCATCATCGACACATCTTCGTCATAGAGAATCGAATACAACGCCGCGTAACCCGCGCCGACTTTCTCACGCATGTCCGCCGGCACACCGGGGACAAAGAAATCGATGACGATGTCTACCCGATGCAGCTCGATATCAAACGCGTGGGTCCATATTTCCGCGCCTTTGTGCGGGCCTTCGAGGTTGCGAGTTATCCAGCGTCGGTGCTCCCGATCGAGCCGCAACTCGATGAGCGATTCAGCGCCTTTGAGGTCTGTCGTGCGAGCGCGCCAACCCCAGTTGCCGGCGTCTTCGCACTCGATAGTGCCGAACGAGGAATCGTGCAGGTGTGGCAGGTGCTCCCAGTCGAGCGCGTTCTCATACATGCGCTCAAGACTGACGGGCAGTACGCGTCGATACGTGCCGACATGCGGTAGCTCCGACGCCGCGAAGGGTGGCGTGACCGCCTGCTCGCTCACGAGCCTGCCTTAGCCAATGCGAAACGCATTGCCTTACCGTCGATTTCTGCGCTGACACCACTACTCGCGTCACCACTCTCAAACGCAGTTGCCAGGACTTCGCCAGACACGTAGTCCCGGTGCGCCAATATCGCGTCGACAATCGCCTGATCACCATCGAACACAACAGAGATTCTGTCGCTGACATCAAAACCCAGGTCTTTGCGTGCTCGCTGAATGCGGTTCACCGCGTCACGAGCCAGTCCTTCAGCCAGCAGCTCCTGTGTGAGCTCACAGTCGAGAACCACACTCACCTGACGATTGCTAACGGCGCCAGAGCCCGCTTTCGGTGCTTGCTGTACTTCGATTTCTGCCGACGAGAACACCTCGCCATTGATTTCAACCTGGCCGTTAGCCTGCAGCGCATCGATCGATGCCCGATCGAGATTCTTGATCGCCCCTGCAAATGCCTTCATTTGCTTGCCCAGCCGCTTTCCAAGCAACGGAAAGTTTGGCTTGGCAACGCGCTCGACGTAGGCGTCTTCGTCGCTGTCGTAGCGCACTGCCTTAACGTTCAACTCACCCTGGAGATAACTCTCGAGGCTTCGCATTTCTTCGAGCAGCGCCGCATCGCGATGCACGATCGTGAGACTCGCCAGCGGCGTGCGCAGACCAATCTTTTCCTCTTCGCGCTTTCGACGCCCCAGCAGGATAACGTCCTGCATCTGCGCGACAGCCGCTTCGAGATCCGGGCGCACAAGATCCGCCTCGGACTCAGGATATTCGCAAAGATGAATGGAGACCGGTTTAGGCTCCTTGCCTGAAAGCGCGGCAAGCTGCCGATACAGATGCTCGGACAGAAACGGAGCGAACGGCGCCATCGCCTGACTGAGCTCAGTGATTGCGGTGTACAGCGTCGAGTACGCGGCGATCTTGTCGGCGGTGATTTCCTCACCCCAGAATCGCGATCGGTTCAGCCGGATATACCAGTTCGTCAGCTCTTCGATGAAGCCAAACAGTCGCGGTACAACGTTGTACAGCCGGTACTCAGACATCTCTTTGGCAATCGCCGCCTTGAGTGACTGCAGCCGGGAGAGAATCCAGCGATCCAGCACGTTTGAGCCGTAGTGCAGCCCGTGTTCCGGCGTCCAGCCGTCTATCTGCGCATAGGTCTTCAGGAACGAAAACGAGTTGTACCAGGGCAGAAGCGCACGCCGCGTCATGTCGCGAACGCCATCATCAGTGAAGCGCTGCTCTTCGCCGCGCACAAGGCCAGAGGTGATGAGATAGAGACGAAGTGCATCCGCGCCGTAGGCTTCCATCAACTCATCGGGCGGCGTGTAGTTGCGCAGCCGCTTCGACATCTTCTTGCCGTCGGACGCCAGCACCATGCCGTTAACGATGACGTTACGGAACGCAGGCTTATCGAACAGTGCCGCCGCCAGAACCGTCAGCGTGTAGAACCAGCCGCGCGTTTGATCCAGCCCTTCGGCCACAAACTCCGCAGGGAAGCCGGCGTTGAAGACGCCCTGATTCTCAAACGGATAATGCAACTGTGCATAGGGCATTGAACCCGATTCGAACCAGCAGTCGAGCACTTCCGGAACCCGGCGATAAGTTCCGTCTTCGCCATCGACCGTGAACGTCAGCTCATCCACGTGCTCGCGATGCAGATCGTCTATCCGAACACCCGTGCGCTCCGCAAGCTCGTCAATTGAACCGACGCACTCCGCGTTACCAGAGACATCGTTCACCCAGATGGGCAGAGGCGTGCCCCAATAGCGATTGCGCGAGACAGCCCAATCCTGGGCCTCGCGAATCCAGTTACCGAACCGTCCATCCTTGATGTGATCAGGCACCCAGTGAATCTTCTCGTTGGACGCCTGGAGCTTGTCGCGCATGCCAGAGACGCGAACAAACCACGAGGGGATTGCCCGATAGATCAGCGGGGTATCTGAGCGATAGCAGAACGGGTAGCTATGATCGATTGTCTCATTCCGATACAGAGCGCCGCTGTCCTTGAGCGCCCGGATGATGTTCTTGTCCGCTTCCTTGACGTACTGACCGGCGAAGTCCGACACCGCATCAGTGAACACGCCATCGAGACCAACCGGGCAGACAAACGCCTCGATACCGTTTTCCTGGGCGATGCGGAAATCGTCCTCACCGAATGCCGGCGCCTGATGCACCAGGCCGGTACCGCTATCGGTTGACACGTAGCCATCCGAGACCACAACAAACGCGCCCCTTGCCTCCTCGTCAGCAAAATACGGGAACATCGGCTCGTAACGCAGGCCGGTAAGCTCGCTGCCGGACGCCCGCTTCAGGACCGGCAGATCGCCGTACTGCTCGAGTCTCGCCTCGGCCAGCCACAGGTTTACATCGCGCTCTTCGTCGCGGACGAGCACGTAGTCGATATCGTTACCGACGCACACCGCCAGGTTCGACGGCAGCGTCCAGGGTGTAGTCGTCCACACTGCGAGGTGTTCGTCGCTGTCCTTGATGCGCAACAGAACAGTGACGGCAGGGTCCTGCACGTCCATATAGTTCATGCCGGCTTCGGCAATGGACAGCGGCGTCGCGAGTGCCGTGGAGATCGCCATGACCTTACTGCCCTGGAAGACCAGGCCCTTGTCCCATAGCTGCTTGAACACCCACCAGACGGACTCCATGTACCAGGCGTCCATGGTCTTGTAGTCGTTGTCGAAATCCACCCAACGGCCAAGCCGGGTGATGGTCTGTCGCCACTCCGAGACGTAGCGCTGAACAATGGCGCGACACTCATCGTTGTAGCCGGCCACACCGAGCTTGGCGACCGCTTCCTGGGACGACATACCCAACTGCTTGTCGATCTCATGCTCGATCGGCAGGCCGTGACAATCCCAGCCAAACCGGCGGATCACGTAGTGGCCTTTCATCGTCCAGTAGCGCGGCACAATGTCTTTAATCGTCGAAGCGACGAGATGACCATGATGCGGCAGGCCTGTCGCAAACGGCGGGCCATCGTAAAAAATGTACGGCTTCTTTTCTTTGGTGTTGCCGAGGGATTTGGCGAACGCATCAGAGCGCTGCCAGAAATCGAGCACGTCGTGCTCCATCTCGACAAATGAAAAGCTGCTGCTGTCAGTGCTTTCGGCCATGGCTATGTTCTGGAGTGGCATGCGACGGGCCGCGAATTGTATAGCTTTCGCCCGAACGGTGCCTGCCTCGAACGACCGAGGCCGCCGGCCAAAACCCGCCACGAACGACTCTGTCGACGAAGTCCCCACTCCGTCTGCTAGAGTCGCAAGCCCGCTGCGGTCGACGAGAGCTATCGCCGAAAGCGCAGCCGGTCACACCAGTATCAAAGGGAGAGCACAATGCAGTTTGGAGTCGTATTTCCACACAACGAGATCGGTAACGATCCCAAGGACATCAAGGCATTCGCTCAGGGCGCCGAGAGTCTCGGTGCTAGCCATTTACTGATCTACGATCATGTTCTCGGCGCCGATCCGGAGCGACCCGGCGGCTGGCGCGGCGTCTATAACAAGGACACTGCCTTCCACGAGCCGATGACCACCCTCGCGTACCTCGCAGGCGTCACCGATACGATCGAACTCGTCACGAACATATTGATTCTGCCCCAGCGCCAGACCGTACTGGTTGCCAAGCAGGCCGCCCAGATCGCCCTTCTGTCCGGTGATCGGCTACGGCTAGGTGTCGGCACCGGCTGGAACAAAATCGAATACCAAGGGTTAGGAGTACCGTTCGCTGCACGTGGCAAGCGCCAGCGCGAACAGGTCGAGCTGATGCGCGCCCTGTGGAGCGAGGACAGCCTGAGTTTCGACGGCGAGTTTCACCGCGTTGATGCTGCCAGTATCAATCCCAGGCCCAACAAAACGGTACCAGTGTGGTTTGGCGGTTCGGCGCCTGTCGTACTCAAGCGCGCAGCGGAGTTGGGCGATGGCTGGATGCCTCTGGAAGGGCCGAATGAGCGGATGCAGGCAGCGGTCGCTCAACTCAAGCAATACCGGCAGGACGCCGGCCGAAGCTGGGACGATTTTGGCATCCAGGCACAGGTTCAGTGGGTAAGAGGCAACCCGGAGAAGTGGCTGCGAGCCAGGGATACCTGGACGGAACTGGGCGCGTCCCACCTCGCGATCGCGACGCATCAGGCAGAGCCGACGGACTGCGCCGGGCATCTTGCACGTCTGGAGGAGGTCTTGAAGGTAGTTCAGAGCTAAACGCTTTCTCTCGCGCGTGGCTAGAAGTAGCCGCGGGGCCAGGTAAGTCGTACTGGGGCCGGGACACGGCCCCATGCACAATCAGGCTTTCATGACCGGTCGACGCGCATCCAGATCCTCATGGGTGAACGTCGGCAACAGCGGGCGGCCCAGCGTATAGCTGTCGAGAACGAAGTCGCGAATCACAGCAATGGCAACCTGGTCTGAACTCGTATCGCGAAGCAGTTCTTTCACCAGACCCGCCTCAATTTCAGCTTCGAACTGACTCTCGTAGGGACCAACATCGATGCCTTCCCGGGTATGGAAATACCATTCATTGCCACTGGCAAAGACTCTTTCCGAACGGAACCAGATTCGTGCGTTTTCTTCTTGGCGGCACTTCATGAGCTCACCTATAGGTCATGGGGTTGCGAAGCAGTGTAGGTAGGCAACCCTGTGAGGTCTGTGGCCAGAATGTCGAGGTTGTAAAGGAATATGAGAGGGGTTTTGCTGGCACCGGAGAGATTGCCGCGTCGCCTGCGGCTCCTCGCAAAGACAAGTTTTGCCGTCGTCGCGAGCTCGCCTGTTGCGAAGCGGTGAGCATCCGGAAGCGCATCGGCGGCAAGCCGTATGCACGGAAGGAGACGCGCAGCGGGTCAACGACGACGCGATCTCGATCTGCTTGCGATGAACACACCAGCTCGCGCAACCTGATCCTTACCGGCACAATGGAGCGTCTCTCCGCGGGCTCATTGTCTTTTGTCTACGAATCCACAACCCGCTGCATCAGCAGCCAACGAGCTTCCACCCGCAAGCGCGTTCCCCTGGTATCTGCTGAGCTCTAGCCTGTGGATGGCTGGAATGAGCATGCAGGGCCTGTTGATCAGTTGGCTGATCGTCGGAGAACTTAAAACGCCGGCAGACACGGCTGGCTACGCCAGAATGATCATCGAGCTGCCACCGCTACTGATTCTGCTGGTTGGTGGCGTCATCGCAGATCGTACCAACGGCCGGAGCTTCCTCAGCCTCATGCACCTCGCGATGGCGTTCCCACCGCTGATTCTCGCGTGGGTTGTCTATACCGGCGAGATGAGCCTGACAGCCGTGGTGGCATTCGGCTTAGCGGTCGCGGCTATCCAGGCAACGGCAGATCCAGCGCGGCAATCGGTGCTGTCCCGCGTCACGCGCATCGATATTCAACGCACCGTTACTCTGACCACCATCATCACCAGCATGGTCGGCATCGCCGGTTTCTATCTTGGCGGTGCGCTCGAGACGATCGGCCTGACGCAGATACTCGTGCTGCAGGCGGTGTTCTTTCTGTCGGGTATTCTTGCCGTCCAGCGTCTGCCGAGCATGCCGATCGCAGCCGGCGTACCGAGGGCCAACTTCCGCGACGGCTGGCAAGCGCTCAAAGAATTGCCGCTGGTGCGCCAGATTATCGGCCTGAACTTCGTCTCCAGCCTGTTCAATGGCGGTGCCTACATCATCGCCATCCCGTTCATCGCAACCGAAGTCTATGGCGGCGATGCCGCGTTTCTCGCGGGTGTGATGATCGTGTTCACTATCGGCAGCGTTGGATCAAACATCCTGCTGTTTTTCGTGATGCCGCTGCTGCATCCAGGCCGGCTATTTCTGCTGATGCAACTCACGCGAATCGTGATCCTGGCCGCGTTATTCATGCAG
>CAYGQC010000156.1:0-8925 GCA_964351875.1 uncultured Pseudomonadales bacterium | reverse complement strand
TACACCAGTGAGGACACACACTCCGGATTAATGTGGAATCACTGACTCCACGTATAGCCACTTTCCTACAGATCGGGCCCCTTAACCCGCTCATACTGCACCCATGACCACACCTCGCGCACTTCTGATCGATAGCCAGGCCAGCGGCTACTACCACCTGATCTCGCGGTGCGTACGAAAGTCTTGGCTGTGCGGCCGAAAGGGCTCGCACAACTACAATCATCGAAAAGCCTGGCTCACGGAACGGCTCAAACAACTGGGTCAGGCGTTCGCCGTAGACATCCACGCCTATGCGATCATGAGCAATCACTTCCACCTGGTGATCTACAGCGATCCTCTGGCTCCATCGTCATGGTCCGACGACGAGGTGGTCTCTCGTTGGCTGGCAAGCTGCCCGCCGCGTAACTCAAGTGGCGAATTCGACCCAGTTCGTTACGAAGTCTTACGTCAACGTCTGCTAAGCGACCCAGATCAACTAGCTCAGCTTCGGCGCAAACTCGGCTCTGTTTCCGTCTTCATGAAGCTTCTCAAACAACCCATCGCACGACGAGCCAACCTGGAGGATGACTGCAAAGGCCACTTCTTCGAGCAGCGATTCTATTCGGGTGCTTTGTTGGACGACGCGGCTATCGTCGCCGCCATGGCCTACGTCGACCTCAACCCGATAAGAGCCAAGATCGCGGAGTCGCTGGAAGAGAGCGATAACACATCCGCGCAACATCGGCTGAAGAATTCAGAAGCGGCGATCAACGACTACTTGGCGCCCGTTATCAGCGGATTGGACGAGCCATCGGCGGCACCGATTAAGACCGACGAGTACTTTCGGCGGCTCCGAGCAGTGATTCACACCAGCGATAGAACTAACCAGGATTCGGCGTCGCGCCGTTTTCAGTCTCACCTGGCCTGTCTTCGGACTCGACAGCGCGCCTACGGCGCTCTGAACGCCCTCAGGGATTGGATTGCCACTAGAGGCCTGCAACTACGCGAGTCGCCGCTCGCCTAGTCAACAACAGAACGGCATCGTCCTACAGCCTGACCCGGCAAAATCCTATTGCGTGCACTCGCACTCCCCCTTCCGAACAACGTTCGAACTTTGACTCCAGTCCCTACGCGGCCAAACACGCATTAGCACAGCCAATCTTAAGATCGCGGATGCAGGCACCTGTGTCCTGACGTCAAAAATCCGAAAAGTCGTGTGTCCTGACGTTGGTGTGTGTGTCCTGACATTGGAATGCTTGCATCATCATCGACCGAATTGCTCATATGATGTCCAACACAATTGGGGAGACATCCATGCACATCGGCTACTTCGGTTTCAACAATGGCCCAGCTGGCGCGCCGGAATCTATGCGCCGCATACTCGCGGCACTGGATGATTGCGGATTCGAATCGGCGTGGACTGGTGAGCACGTCGTGCTCATCGATCCGCAGAAGCCGCCTTCGCCGGTGCCACCAGAGTTTCCGATGCTGGATACGATCGCTGCACTGGCATTCGCAGCGGGCGTGACGCGTCGAATCAAACTGGGGAGCGGCATCATTCTGTTGGCGCAACGAAACCCAGTAGTCCTTGCCAAAGAGCTGACGGGTATCGATGTGCTTTCCGGTGGCAGGCTCATATTCGGCGTGGGTGTGGGGTACGTGGAGCAGGAATTTCAAACATTGGGTATTCCCTATGCCGAGCGTGGCGCACGCGCGAGCGAACACATTGAGGTGATTCGCACGCTATGGACGCAAGATCAGCCGGAATTTTCTGGCCAATTCACGAACTTCTCCGGAATCCAGCAAAAACCCATGCCAACCCAGACACCCCATCCGCCCATCGTCGTTGGTGGCATGTCACGAGCTGCTCATCGACGCGCGCTTGTTCACGCAAACGGATGGTACGGCTTCGCCCTGTCGGTGGAAGACTCAGCGGAAGCAATTCAAAATTTGAATACCCTAAACACCGAAGGCACGCGGCCAGAGAAACTCGGCCAACTGGAAATCTCCATCACGCCGAGAGGCACAGTCAGCGCGGATGATTTCAAGCGTTTCGAAGACTTGGGTGTCGATCGCCTGATTCTGATGCCCGGCGCCTCCGGAGCAGACGACATCGTCCGTTTCATCGAGGAAACAGCCAAAGAGCGGAATCTATAAGGAACGCGGCGCCACGCTGTTGATAGGGCGCGGCGTGACTAAGCTGATGGGATGCAACCGAAGGCGCCACGAGGCAACCGTTCAAGCTCCGTCATGCAGAACATTTCGCCTTCGCGAGCTTTTTTGATCGCGCATTCTCAATCTAACAAAGCGAGCTTAGCTTGGGTGAGAACTGGAACTCGCCCACCAGCCGTCATCTGACCGCAAAACTCCGGCATCGATAACTCTCATGGCTAACAAAGAACTTATCGATGTATCGGTCCAGGCGCCGCAGCCATGCCGTTAGCATCGACATAGACATACGCGCCGGGTAGCCAGCGGACGCCTGCAAAATGGACCGGTGTATCCAGATCACCCGCCCCGCGCTTGACGCTCTTTAACGGATGTGGCGAGAGTGCGACAACGCCGAAGTCGATCTCCGCCATAATCTCAACGTCGCGCACACAGCCGAACACGATGACACCTGCCCAGCCGTTGTCACGGCCCGCCAACGCCAGATTGTCACCGACTAAAGCGCAACGCTGGCTGCCGCCGCCGTCCACCACGAGCACGCAGCCGTTACCCTCCCCCCGCAGTACATCCGCCACGAGAGAGTTGTCTTCGAAACATTTGATCGTTCGGATCTCGCCATGAAAGCTGCGCCGGCCACCGAAGTGCTGATAGCCGGGCTCAGCAATGGTGAGAGTGTCACTGTAGTCGTCACACAGATCAGGAAGTGAAAGCTCAGTCACGCAGGAATCTCCTGACTAGTTTGGGAATGCCTCGAAAAGCGAATGACTGGATTGCCGGAGGCCTAGTCCACACAGAACGAGCCAGACAGGCATTGATGCCCGTCCGGCAAATGTTCCCAAGACCCAATCGTGGCGATCAGCCGCGCTGATCGAGGGGCACGTAAGAGCGAGGCTCCGGGCCGATGTAGTCCGCACTCGGGCGAATGATGCGATTGTTCACACGCTGCTCCATCACGTGCGCCGCCCAGCCGGTCAGTCGAGAGCAAACGAAGATCGGCGTGAACAACTTCGTGGGTATGCCCATGAAGTGATAGGCGCTGGCGTGGAAGAAATCCGCGTTCGGGAACAGCTCTTTCTCGTCCCACATGACTTTCTCGACGGCACAGGAGACCGGGTACAGAACCTTGTCGCCCACCTCGTCAGCCAGCTTCTCAGCCCACTTCTTGATCAAAGCGTTACGCGGATCAGACGTTCGGTAGATCGCGTGCCCGAAGCCCATGATCTTGTCCTTGCGCGCCAGCATGTCTTTGATGCCCTGGGTCGCCGCTTCAGCGGAATCAAACTTTTCGATCAGCTCCATCGCCGCTTCGTTAGCACCGCCATGCAGTGGGCCGCGCAGCGAACCAATCGCACCGGTAACGCAGGAGTGCATGTCCGACAGTGTCGATGCACACACACGCGCGGTGAACGTAGACGCATTGAACTCATGCTCCGCGTAGAGAATGAGAGAGACGTCCATCACTCGCTGGTGTAGCTCGCTCGGTGTCTCATCGAGCAGCATCTTGAGGAAGTGTCCCGCGAGCGAGTCTTCGTCGGTGGCGGTCTCTATTCGCTTGCCGTCGTGGCTGTAGCGATACCAGTAATTAATCATGCCAGGCAGCGTGGCCAGCAGACGATTGGCCGCCGCTTGCTCGTTCGAGAAATCGCCCTCGGGCTCCAGATTACCCAGGAATGATGCGCCGGTACGCAGGACATCCATGGGATGCGCGCTGGCGGGAATACGTTCGAGCACCTCCCGAAGAACGGCCGGCAGCTCACGCTGGGATTTCAACAAAGCCTTGTACTCGGCTAGCTGTGCAGCATTCGGCAACTCACCATAGAAAATAAGGTACGCAACTTCTTCGAACGTGGCGCCATCGGCCAGCTCAGAAATGTCATATCCCCGATACGTAAGTCCGGTACCGCTCTGACCAACCGTACACAACGCTGTATCACCAGCACTCTGTCCGCGCAGTCCAGCGCCGCCCAATTGCTTCTTGACCATGTTCGTTTCTCCAAAACTATCGTTGCTAAATCAAGTGTTGAGCGCAGGCTCTGACCGAGCCTGCGTTGCTTGGATCAAGATTTCCCCTCGGCGAACAGCGCGTCCAGGCGCTGTTCGTAGTCGTGATAACCCAGGAAATCGTAGAGTTCCATCCGAGTTTGCATGGTATCGACAACGCTGGATTGGTTGCCCTCGGAGCGAATCGCTCGATAGACATTCAGCGCCGCCGCATTCATCGCGCGGAATGCAGACAGCGGATAGAGCACCATCGCGACTCCTACCGAACCGAGCTGCTCAGCGCTGTACAAATCTGTCTGGCCGAACTCCGTCATGTTGGCCAACACCGGCGCACCGGCGGCTTCGACAACGGGCTTGTACATCTCGATGTCCGTCATCGCCTCGGCGAAAATCATGTCGGCGCCGGCTTCCACGAACGCGCCGACCCGATCGACGACCGCATTCAGTCCGTCAACAGAGAGCGCATCGGTGCGCGCCATCAGCACAAAATCCGGATCAGTCTTGGCGTCGACAGCGGCTTTGATGCGATCCACCATCTCCTCGACGGAGACGATCTCCTTATTGGGACGATGTCCGCACCGCTTCTGCGCAACCTGATCTTCGAGGTGAACAGCGGCGACACCTGCACGGGTGAACTCGCGAATACTGCGGGCGATGTTGAACGCACCGCCCCAGCCCGTGTCGATATCGACGAGCAACGGAGTATCACAAATGGAGGTGATACGAGATGCATCCTCAAGCACGTTACTCATGGAGGTCATGCCCAGGTCGGGCAGTCCGTAAGAAGCGTTCGCCACTCCTGCGCCCGACAGATAGATGGCCTTGTAGCCTACCTCGGTCGCCATTAACGACGTATAGGCATTAATGGTGCCGGGGATCTGCAGCGGTTTCTCGCTGGCCAGCGCTGCTCGAAAGCGCGCTCCGGCGCTCGTAATCGCGGTCGACATGGTGTTGTCTCCTTTAGTGGGGTTCGTCACTTGGGACGCTCCGGATTGATACTGGGTGTTGAATTCCGCGCAGCTTCTACCTGCGAAGCGGCATTAGCATTGGCAAAAGCGTTGAGAGCAGAGCGTCTGGCTTTGGCGATATGGCGGCGCATTAGCAACTCCGCCAGCTCGCCGTCCCTCTCGCGCAGGGCATCAACGATTGCTCGATGCTCAGACAACGCGGTGACCGGCCTGCCACGCACCGATGAGAATCTGTGCCTGAACAGGCGAACGATTTGATAGAGCTCATCGCACAGCATGCCGACCAGAACCGAATTGTGGCTACCGGCGGCCAAGCGGTAGTGGAAGTCCACGTCACCCTCGTCCTGCAGATAATGCTGTCCATCGTCAGCGGCGATGCTGTGTTCATGGCGATCAAGAAGTTCCGATAGCTGGTTGATCTCGGCGCTACTCATCGCCTCAGCGGCGAGGCGTGCCGCCATGCCTTCTAGTGCTTCCCTGGCCTGGTAGACGTCCGCCAGTTGCTGAGCGTCGAAATCGACAACGCGCGCCCCGGTTCGGGGGGCAACCTCGACCAGACGACGGGATTCCAAGCGGCGAATCGCCTCTCTGAGTGGACCCCGGCTGACGCCATACCTGGATGCCAGCTCGCTCTCTGCCAGACGTTGCCCGGGCTCAAGCTCGCCACGAACGATCTGCTCCTGCAGGCGGAGCAGTAGCTGCTCCGGCAGGGTTTCCATCGCCGTTTCGGGGAGTGCGTAGCCAGGGTTTCGTGTCGACAATTTGGGTGCCATACCGCCTTAATCGCTCGAATATTATGCCGATCTAGCATTATTGTCGACAATAATCGTTCAGAAATCGCCGCCTCAGGAGGCCAGCAACGCGTCCTTCAGGGCCTCATAGCCATACACACCTCGGATCTGAGGGTACTGAGCGAGCACGTTCTCGGGTGCATCGAAGAAGAAACCGACGTCCGCTTCCTGCAGCATTGGTACGTCATTGAACGAGTCGCCGGCGGCAAGCACTCGATATTGGAGCGAGTGAAAGGCCTGCACGGAGCAGCGCTTCGGGTCTGGTTGGCGGATCCGGTATCCCGTGATGCGGTCGTTCTCAATCTCCAGGCGGTGGCACAGCAGCAGGGGATGGCCGAGCTTGGCCATGAACGGCGCAGCGAACTCGTAGAAGGTGTCTGACAGAATGGCAATCTGATAATGCTGGCGGGCCCAGTTAAGGAAGTCGGCCGCACCGTCGAGCGGCTCCAGAGTGTCAATGACGCGCGTTATCGTGGACGCTGTGATGCCTTCCTGCGCAAGTACATCGAGCCTCATCGTCATCAGGTCGTCGTAGACCGGGATGTCACGGGTGGTCTTGAGAAGCGCATCGACCTTCGTCTCCGCCGCTACTGCTTGCCAGATTTCCGGGATCAATACCCCTTCGAGATCCAGGCACAGGATATCCATCGGCTACTTTCTCCATCGTTTGTTGTGTATTGACTGGTTTGCCGCCGCACTGGATCGGCAGCGCGCAACTCGATGAGGCAGCCCACCCGTTACCGGGCGCATTGTGCACGGCCCCCGCCGGCATCGGTACGCACGAGAGGTTCCATCGAATCTGCGCGTAAGCATATACCGACACGGTCTTTTTTCCGGGGCAAACCGCTTGCTAGCCTGCGTGTCCTTCGATCTGACACAGATGCACCGATATGACCGCGCAACGGATCTCGCAGACCAATATCGACACCAGCAATAGCGAGCAAGGTGCCGGCGCCGACCAGGGCATTGCCGTGAGCCTGGATGCTTCTCCGCAGCAGGTTCTCGAAGAAGCCCTCTCTTCCTTCGACGTCGATAAAATCGCCATTTCATTCAGCGGCGCTGAAGATATCGTGCTCGTCGACATGGCCGTTAAGCTCGGCTTCAAGCCCCGCGTGTTCTGCCTGGATACCGGCCGCCTGCACGCCGATACGTATCGTTTCCTTGAACGCGTGCGCGAGCACTACGACCTGCCGCTCGAGGTTCTCTACCCGAACGGCGAAGACGTGGCAGAACTCGTCGCCAGGAAAGGCCTGTTCAGCTTCTTTGAGGACGGCCACAACGAGTGCTGCAGCGTGCGTAAAATCGCGCCTTTACGCTCTCACCTGGCAAACATGGATGCATGGATCACCGGCCAGCGCGAGGATCAGTCACCGACTCGTTCCGACCTGCCACAGGATCAGGTAGACAAAGCATTCTCCAGCGACGATCACACGCTGATGAAATTCAACCCGTTGGCGCGCTGGTCGTCTGCTCAAGTGTGGGCCTACATCCGCAGCGAGTCTGTACCGTACAACCCGCTGCACGACCAGGGTTTTGTCAGCATCGGCTGTGAGCCCTGCACGCGCGCTGTTGGTCCTGGTGAGCATGAGCGTGCCGGCCGCTGGTGGTGGGAAGAAGCCACCGCCAAAGAGTGTGGACTGCATGCGCAAAACGTCGCAGCCGTTGTTTCTATCAGGAACAAGAACGGCAGCGAGAGCAACTAGAACCCCACGCACTACCAGCACCGCTGCGCCGGTGCCGCGGAAGATGTCATGACTATCACCTTCGTCAAGAAGATACTCGCGAGCGGCGAGCCTTGCGCAAAATGCGCCGATGTTGAGGCGCGACTTACCTCGGGTGGCTACCTGGGCCGCATCAACGAGACACTGATCGCGGACGAGAGAGACCCGGCCTCCCAGGGTATGCAATTGGCCGAGCGCCTCAATGTCGATCGAGCACCCTTTTTTGTGGTTGAGAACGACGGCACTGAGGTGGTGTACACCGTTTTCTTCAAGTTCCTCAGAGAAGTCCTCGAAGCGCCAGCGAGCAGGCCTGCTGAAGCCGCCGAGATTCTGCGTGACAATCCAGACCTCGATCTGATTTAGCGATACGCCACACGATTGATTCTGAGCCTCGCCAGACGATCTATTTGAGCGGTAGCTCAGAGACGCTGAACAGCGCCTCACGCTCAGCCTTGTTCCCCGCAGCGAACACCTTCTCTACCCGCTCACGGGAAAGGTGGGGCGCGAAGCGCTGCATAAAGTCGTACATGTAGCCACGCAGGAATGCACCCTTGCGAAAACCAAGGTATGTGACGTTGGTGTCGAACAGGTGGGATGCATCGAGACACACCAGATCATCATCCCGATCTGCCTCATAAGCCATGCTAGCGATGATCCCAACGCCAAAGCCGAGCCGGACGTAGGTCTTGATGACATCCGTGTCTGTCGCTGTAAAAACCACATTCGGCTTCAGATTGTGTTCCGCAAACGCCTCATCCAACACTGAATGGCCGGTAAATCCGAAAACGTAGGTGACAATGGGTTCTGCTGCGAGCTGCTGCAGCGTTACTCGCTCGCTCGACGCCAGCGGATGATCCTTCGGCACCACCAGCGACCGGGTCCAGCGGTAACACGGCATCATCACTAGATCCGAGAAGTGTTCTTCCGCCTCAGTCGCGATCGCGCAGTCCACGAGACCATCGCCGACAAGCTCCGCAATCTGGGCCGGCGAGCCCTGGTTCACGTGCAGGGTTACATCCGGATATTCCTTGCGGAAGCCGGTGATCACCTTCGGCAAAGCGTAGCGAGCCTGGGTGTGGGTCGTGGCGATGGACAGGCGCCCACGACGTTCGTGCGCAAACTCCTCCGCTGCCTGCTTGATCGACTCGGCTTTCTGCAGAATCTCGCCCGCAATCTCCAGGATGACTTCACCGGCAGGCGTGACCTCCGTGAGGTGCTTGCCGCTGCGAGAAAAGACCTCAACGCCAAGCTCGTCCTCGAGAATGCGCTCCTTCTTGCGGCGCTTCGTCGCGGGCT
>CAYGQC010000155.1:1328-8931 GCA_964351875.1 uncultured Pseudomonadales bacterium | reverse complement strand
GTATTTTCGCGAGCGGTGATGCACGGCACGCCGAGAATGGTGGTCTCTTCCTGTATGCCGCCACTGTCCGTCAGCACAGCTCGGGCGTTGGCCGTCAGATGCATGAAATCCAGATAACCCTGGGGTTCGGTAATCGTGATCCGATCCGACGCCAATTTGTCTTTCAAGCCGAACCGCTCGAGATTCGCCGCGGTCCGTGGGTGCAACGGCATAAGTACTGGCAGCGCTTTCGACGCTTCGAGTATGGCGTCAACAAGCTGGCCCAGCGTCTTCTCATCATCGACGTTGGACGGTCGATGCAACGTCACGAGGAGGTATTCCCCGGCCGATACCGGAAACTGCTCGAGCGTGTTCCGCGCCATCGCAGCATCGCGATGTTTGAGCAGCGAATCGATCATCACGTTGCCAACAAAGTGCACGCGCTCCGCGGGTACGCCTTCTTTGGCCAGGTTGTGCTGCGCACTCGGTTCGGTAATGAACAGCTTGTCGGAAATGGCGTCGGTCAGAATTCGATTGATCTCTTCAGGCATGCCCAGATCGCCGCTTCGCAAGCCCGCCTCGACGTGAATCACCTCGATGCCCAGCTTCTTGGCATCGAGCGCACAGGCGATAGTCGAATTGACATCACCAACAACGAGGACCGCGTCCGGCTTCTCATCGAACAGAACCTGCTCGAAAGCCTCCATGATGCGGCCGGTCTGCTGACCGTGGCTGCCAGAGCCAATCTCCAGATTGATATCCGGCACCGGCAGTCCGAGTTCGTCGAAGAACAGCGTCGACATCTCCGGGCTGTAGTGTTGGCCGGTGTGCACGAGAATCTGCTTGAGCGTTCGACCCTGGGCATCTGCCTCGGCGGTCAACGCTTCGATTACGGGTGCTACTTTCATGAAGTTCGGGCGAGCGCCGACAACATGCACGATTTTGTCCATTACTAGCTTCCTGTCTAGTTCGTGCTTTAACAAAGCTCGTGCCGGCGCAAATCGCGCTGACACAATCAGCAGTGCAGAATTATGGCGGATTGCGGGCTTACGGTTGTGAGCACGCCCACGGAAGACGTAAGCGACTTGTGAAAAGCCGCACACTTCTCACCCCGCGCAGCGCGTTTCCTCGCATGGACCCGCTTAACCAGACCGATCTTCCGACCATGCCCGCCTTAGAGCCCTTTTGACCCCTTGGGCCCTTTTGACCCCTTGGGCCATCCCGTCTGTGCCCGGCCTTTCACCCAACACTATCCCGTGATGACGGGTTCAAAAACTCGTCTCTAGCCGGCGGCGTCCAGCGCGCCGGCCAAACGTATGGCTCCTGCGCCCCCGGCGTCTAAAGGCCGAGCACCAACTTGGACATGATGTTGCGCTGAATCTCGTTGGAGCCAGCGTAGATAGCCACCTTGCGCGTATTGAAATAGCTCTGGGCGGTGCCATTCGTATGTTCCGGACCGACTGGAACAAAATTGTCACCGGGTTCCGGGGTGCTGAGATCCAGAGGGAACGCGTAGTATCCGGACAATTCCATCGCTAATTCGGTGACCGCCTGCTGCAGTTCGGTACCGCGCGTCTTCAGAATCGAGGATTCCGGGCCAACGTTCTGGCCAGCAGACAGGCTGCCGAGGATCCGCAGCTCGGTGTACTCCATCGCAAGCGTCTCGATCTCCGTCTGCAGCAGCCGCTTCATGAAATCGGGGTTCTTGCTCATCGGCTGGCCAAAGCCGTCGTCGACCGTAGCCGCGTTGGCCTTAATGGCCTCCAGTGAGTTCTTGAGTGACGGCGAGTACGCATTGCCTCGTTCGAACTCCAGCAGGTACTTGGCGCAGGTCCAGCCTTTGCCTTCTTCGCCCACCAGGTTCTCCTTGGGAACCTTGACGTTCTCAAGGTAGACCATGTTGATCTCCTGGTGGCCGGGCTTGGGCTCGTCCAGTGTGATGATCGGTTGAACGTCGACTCCGGGAGACTTCATGTCGATCAGAAGAAAGCTGATGCCCAATTGAGGCTTGGATTCGTTGCTGGTGCGCACGAGGCAGAACATCATGTCGGCGTGCTGGGCAAGCGTTGTCCAGGTCTTCACGCCGTTAACCAGGTAGTGATCACCCTTGTCTTCCGCTTTGGTCTTGAGCGAAGCCAGGTCCGAACCCGAGCCCGGCTCGGAATAGCCCTGACACCACCAGACGTTCGAATTCAGGATGTCTGGCAAGTATTTCGTTTTCTGCTCGTCGGTACCGAACTTCATGATCACCGGCGCGACCATCGTCATGCCGAAGGGGATCACGCCCGGGGCACCCACGCGGGCCGTTTCCAGATCCCAGATGTATCCCTGGGTGGCGGTAAAGCCGGCACCGCCATGCTCGGCTGGCCAGTTGTCAGCAGCCCAGCCCTTTTCTGCCAGCTTCTTCTGCCAGCGAACGTGATCTTCTTTTGACAGCCGGCGCATGGCGCTGCCTTCGCTGCGCTCGCGCATTTCCGTTGGCCAGGCGTCGTCCAGGAAGGCACGGACTTCGGCTTGAAACTCGCGGTCAGCGTCGCTGAAAGATAGATCCACGGTCTTGTCTCCAATCGTTTACAGGTCAAAGACTTAGTCTATCAATTCCCACAGCGCTACTGCACACTCGATTGCGCATTTGGGGGAGATAAATTTGACCGAGCCTTTGACGCCCGCGAAGGGCGAACAGCCCGGCGCGGGTAATGCCGCACCCGCGCCCTTTTCCGAAGGCTACCGCTGGTACGCACTCAGCCTCCTGGTTGTGGTGTATGTATTCAACTTTGTCGATCGACAGATTCTCGGCATTCTGGTCGAACCCATCAAACAGGACCTGGGCGTCAGCGACACAGCCATGGGCCTGCTCGGTGGCATCGCCTTCGCCATCTTCTACACCGCCCTCGGCGTTCCGATAGCCCGTCTGGCTGACCGAGGATCGCGCCGGAACATCCTGGCAGTTTGTCTGACTATCTGGAGCGGCATGACTGCCCTGTGCGGCTTTGCGGGCAACTTCTACCATCTGCTGCTCGCCCGAATCGGCGTCGCTGTCGGCGAAGCCGGTGGCAGCCCGCCCTCGCATTCAATGATTTCGGACATGTTCCCGCCGGCAACGCGAGCGACGGCGCTCGCGATCTATGCGCTTGGTATCCCAATCGGCACCATGATCGGTAACAAGATCGGCGGTTGGGCGAACGATGAATACGGCTGGCGAACCGCTTTTCTGATTGTCGGCACGCCAGGAATCCTGCTGGCGCTCCTCGTTCGTCTGACGCTACGCGAACCGCCCCGGGGATACTCCGAAGGCATCAAGATTCAGACCGGAGAAGCGCCTCCTGTCAAAGCCGTCTTCCGCCATCTCTGGCAGCGACGCAGCTTTCGCTTCATGTCCATTGGCGCTGCGCTGCACGCATTTGTTGGTTATGGCGTGGGCTTTTGGATCGCGCCAATGTTCAACCGCAGCCACGACTTCAGCACCAGTCAGATTGGCAACGCGCTGTTCTGGCTGGGTTTCGCTTCGATTGCAGGCACGCTGTCCGGCGGCTATTTCGCCGACAAGCTCGGCAAGCGTGACGCGCGCTGGTACGTCTGGCTGCCGGCCGGAGCGACGCTAGCGTCCGTCCCCTTCTCGGCGTATGTCTACATGGCCGACGAACCCTACGTTGCGCTATGGGTGCTATCCGTACCGTATATTCTGGGCGCGTACTACCTCGGGCCCACATTCTCACTGACCCAGGGTTTGGTCGGGCTGCGAATGCGGGCGCTCGCCGCCAGTATTCTGCTGTTCATACTGAACATCATCGGACTCGGCCTGGGGCCGCAGTTCACCGGCATTATCAGCGATGTGCTGAACTGGACCACCGATCTGGGTCAGGAGTCCTTACGCTACTCGCTGGTGATCTGCCTCGTATTCAATGTTGTCTCAGCCGCCATGTATTTTGCCGCGGCGAGGACGCTTCGAGAGGATCTGGCGGCCAGCCAGGAAATCGCCTGAGTCAGCCGGCACTGACGTCCACAGGCGCCGCACCACCAGCCGACTCGCTGGCGTCGAGAAGGTGCTCAGCCAGCAGTTCATAGCAGCGCAGGCGAGCCGTGAAATCGTGGGTGATGCTGATCACCGACAGCTCATCAGCACCGCACTTGCGCGCAAGCTCTCTCAGCTTCGGCACAACCACGTCCGGGGTTCCAGCCAACTGGTGTCGGTTGCGGGAATCGAGCCGGGTTTGCTCGGCCTTGGTGAATTCCGTATCCGCAGCCTCCTGCACAGACGGATATGGGCCAAACTCGCCCCGCTCCACCCGCAGCCGCCAGACGTCGCGACAGCGCGCCATCGCAAGCGCCTCCTCCTCTGAATCCGCACAGATCACGAACACACCGAGGTTGATCAGCGGCTCACTCGCAAAGTCAGAAGCCTTAAACGTGCTGCGATAGTGATCACAGGCCTGCTCTGCCAGGTCGGGCGAAATGAAGTGTGCGTGCGAAAACGGCAGCCCGAAGCGCGCCGCAAAGCTGGCACCGTCCAGGCTTGAGCCAAGCATCCACATCTGCGGCAGCGTGTCACATTGTGGCGTTGCCCTGACGCCGGCGAGCGACGGCGTGTGTGGCGTTTTATCGACGAGAAACGCCTGTAAATCCGCGACTTTTGCAGGGAAGTACTCGATGCCGATCTGATTGCCGTAGGCCAGCGCAGCGGCCGTCAGACCATCAGAACCCGGCGCCCGCCCCAGTCCCAGATCAATTCGATTGGGATACAGGTTTTCCAGCAGCTTGAAGTTTTCCGCGACCTTCAACGGGCTGTAATGCATTAGCATGACGCCGGCTGAGCCCACCCGAATCCGATTCGTGCGCGCTGCCAGGTGACTGATGAGCACCTCTGGTGATGAGCCAGCGAAACTTTGCGAGCCGTGGTGCTCGGCAACCCAATAGCGGTGGTAGCCAAGCTCGTCGGCTCGTTGCGCCAGTGCCAGGGTTTGGCCAAGAGCTTCGCGCGCAGTGGAGCCGCTAGCGATTGGGCTCTGATCCAGGACACTCAGGCGCATGATTTCACTCCGTTAGCCTTACCGTGAACGCGCGCGGGCAAGACAATGCAAGAAAAAGACGAAGGCAGAACTGGGAACACGCGCTCAAAGAAGTAGATGCCAATTATGCAGGCGTGTCGACAGCACGGCATACCGAGCTAGCTTCGTACACTCCGGGAAAACCCCGATTCACTGTCCACGCGCCGGCAGTATATTGGATAATCCGCTTGTCACAGGGCGACGATGTACCCAGCGATCGATCAGGTCCTCCCGACATGCCACCCGACATGCCACCCGAAACCCGAACAGGAAGCCCCACTTTGTCAGCCTTCGATATCCAAGCGGTACGCAGCTACTTCATTTCCCTGCAGGACAGCATCTGCGCAGCCTTTGAGGCATTCGACGGGCAAGCACGTTTCAGCCGGGAAGACATCCCCGCCGACAACGGCGGCCTGGCTCGCCCGCGGGTGCTGGCTAACGGCGCGCATCTGGAAAAGGCGGCCGTGCAATTCACCCACAGCATTGGCGATTCGTTACCGCCGGCCGCAACTGAGCGCAACCCGGCACTGGCGGGACATCGCTTCGAGGCGGTTGCGATATCGCTGATCACCCACCCGTGCAACCCGTTTGTACCAACCTCGCACGCAAATCTGCGCTTCTTCGCGGTGCATGCGGATGAGCCTGTCTGGTATTTCGGTGGCGGCTATGATCTTACGCCGGTCTACGGGTTTGTTGACGACTGCGTCCATTGGCACCAAGCGGCAGCAGGCGCCGCTGGCGATCGATATTCGGCGATGAAACAGGCCTGCGATGACTATTTCTTCCTGCCTCACCGCGGTGAGTGCCGGGGCGTGGGCGGCCTCTTCTTTGACGATTTCTGCCTGGATGCCGGCTTCGACAGTACGTTCGACGCCGTCAAAGCCATCGGCGATTCTTATCTGCCAGCCTATTTGCCTATTATCGAACGGCGCAAGCCAACCGAATACACCGAACAGCAACGTAAGTTTCAACTCTACCGGCGCGGACGCTACGCGGAATTTAATCTGGCCATCGACCGTGGCACCAAATACGGCCTGCAAAGTGGTCGCCGGGTGGAATCTGTGCTGGCGTCACTGCCACCTCTGGCGAGCTGGGAATACCAGCGAACTGACCGCAAAGGCTCGCCAGAACGAGCGCTGACTGAGGACTTTCTGCCGCCAAGAGACTGGTTGAAAGCCTCTGTGGATAAGTCTGAGGATTAAATATTGGGTTCTGCGCCGAAATCGGCCAAGGATCATTGCTCCTAAGCCTTCCAATCAAATATATCGTTATTTATCAAATATTTATCAGACTTTTATAAACTTGAATGTTCGGCGTATACCGCTGCACTGCCAGAAAATCAATGTGAGTAAAACGATTTTCTCCAGGATGTTGCGAAGTGCGTAGCGACGCGCCTCACCAGCCGGAGTTTGGCTGATCGCGTTCGTACGAGTCGGGCCGCCGTCGAAACAGCCCCGCGCTCCTTTTGTCACCAATGGCTTAGGCTGGAATTCTGATGATCGACTCCCGCGGGGAGCAATCCGTACTGGCGCTTGATTGCCAGCTCAGCAAGCGATCAACGGCCACCGCGAGCGATGGCCGAGCTATCTTGCTACTGCACCACGGTCAAATTGTCTTCGACCGCGCTAACGCCCTTAACACCCTCGGCGATTTCAACAGCCCGGCGGCGTGCCGACTCATCCGGAACCGGGCCATAGATCGCGACAACGCCTTTGCGGACATCAACGTTTATAGCGAGGCCGCTGACCTGACCATCCGCAAGGAGCTTGCTCTTGATGATCGTCTGAATCGCAGCGTCGTCCGTAAACTCACCGGGTGTACGCGTGCCTTCGTTGCGGTAGGTTGCACAGCCGACGACAACAGCGCACACAAGCAACGTCACCCACAGTCGAATTCGGCTTGAGAAGCTGGGCCGGGCAGATACTGAATGTTCCATTTCGCACCATCCTGATTTCATGGAGATACCGTTGGCCCGCGCGCTGGGTCGCCTCGATAGTGACCTGCCGTTGCTGAACGCAAACCTGCTGACAGGCGCGCATGCAAAGATGTCTGTTCGGGCACGTGTGCCAAGCCGGTACAATGCCGCAAACAACCGGGGGGAGCCAGCATGACCAACGACCAAGCAACACCAGAACTCATTACTGACGGGCTACGATTTCCAGAGGGCCCGATCGCCCTTCCCGATGGCGACATCATCCTGGTCGAGATCGCCTCTGGCGCGCTGACCCGGATAAAACCGGATGGCAGCAAGAGCCTGGTCGCCCAGGTCGGTGCAGGGCCAAACGGCGCCGCGATGGGGCCTGATGGGCGGATCTACATCTGCAACAACGGCGGTTTCCGGTGGATTGAGCACAACGGCCGTTTGTTCCCCGGGGAGGAGCCCGAGAACTACACCGGCGGGCGCATCGAGGCCGTCGATCTTGCCAGTGGCGAGATAGAGGTCCTGTACACCAACTGCAACGGCCTGCCGCTTCGAGGACCCAACGATCTCGTGTTCGATGCCAGCGGCGGCTTCTGGTTCACCGATCATGGCAAGACCCGGTCTCGAGAGCGGGACGTCACCGGCATCTACTATGCCA
>CAYGQC010000155.1:0-1318 GCA_964351875.1 uncultured Pseudomonadales bacterium | reverse complement strand
TGCGCGGTCCCAACGATATCGTTTTCGATGCGCATGGCGGCTTCTGGTTCACCGACCACGGCAAGCAGGATTTCGAAACGCGGTGTCATGACATTGTCGGTATCTTCTATGCCAAGGCGGATGGCAGCCACATCGAAGAAGTCATTTTCCCAATGGAAGCCCCAAACGGTATCGGTCTATCCCGGGACGACGACGAGCTGTACATCGCCGAAACCATGAACGGCCGGCTTTGGGCCTTCAGCCTGGCCGGACCCGGGCGCTTGTCCGGCGAGCCCGGCGATCATCGCAACGGCGGCCGCTTGCTCAACAGTCCCGCTGGCTATTTCCTGTACGACTCGCTCGCCGTGGACGCCGCCGGTAACGTCTGCGTCGCCACCATCGTCAATGGTGGTATTACCGTAGTGTCTCCAACCGGTGGCGAACCGCGACACGTTCCAATGCCGGACGCGTTGACCACCAACATCTGTTTTGGCGGCGAGGATTTGAAGACGGCGTATATCACCCTGTCGTCCACCGGCCAACTGGTGCGCATACCCTGGCCGGAGGGTGGCCTGCCGCTACATTTCCTGAACCGCTAGCCACAGCAGGCTCACCCGGGCAAACGCTTGCGGGAGCATTCAGGCCGGGTGCAATCAGGGCAAAGTGAGTTAGCGACCGATCGCCGGACAGAACGCTGGCCTGGGCAGGAATTCTGCCTTAACATCGAGGCCATAGAGGTGGTGTGATTTGGGAAGATCGCACTGCTGTGCAGGATCGCGTCAGGCACCTGCGACGAAAATTTTCGGGGGATACTCATGCGCAGAATGATTGGAAGTGGCCGCGACGAAGAGGCTGAAGAGTCGATCAACCTGACACCCATGCTCGACGTGGTTTTCATCATGCTGATCTTCTTCATCGTGACCGCAACCTTCGTTAAAGAAGTCGGCCTTGATGTTGCCCAGCCGCCGGAGAACCCACCCGAAAATCTGGATCCGGACAAGAAAAGCATTGTGGTGAAGATCACCAACCGCAACCGCATTGTCATCGCGATGCGCGATGTGGATGAGCGCAACGTCCGGGCGAACCTGGAACGCCTGCACGCAGAGAATCCGGAAGCGCCGGTAATCATCCAGCCGCACGATGACGCCGAGACACGGCTGATCACACTCGTGATGGACTCTGCCAATCTTGCTGGCGCTGCTGTGTCGCTCGCCGCGCGCTGACGCGACTAGATTTCTCTCGTTCGAAAGGCCGGCTTATGCCGGCTTTTTTTACTGGTTTCTTAGCGGCTGGTACCTGGCCATCTGTATGGGGCCGACGGTAATCCGATCGCAGGACT
>CAYGQC010000154.1:2202-8936 GCA_964351875.1 uncultured Pseudomonadales bacterium | reverse complement strand
CCTAAGGGTCAAGGTAGTGTGGTGTTGGAGTGGCCGTTGATCGACAAGATCACGGTCACCGAGGCCGGACAGTCGCTCCAGATAGAGAATCAGTTCACACGCGGCTCGGCAAAACGGATTTCCTGCAAGTGAATCCCCTGTCTCACCAAGACGACAAAGGTCGGCTGATCGCAGATCTCGACCAGCCTAGATTCGGAAGTAGTGAAACTCGAACGTTCGCGTAGGGATGTGGGTAGGACCGAATATCAAACCTGCTAGCAGCTCACCGCTGACCTGTCGCAGCTAGCCGATCACATCACCCGGCACCAGCACCCAACCTTCCATCAAGGTTCTCGCACTTCGGCTCATGCTGGCTTTGATCACACTCCATTGGCCGTCAGCCTGCGTGGCTTGGGCGCCAACGCGCAACGTTCCCGAGGGATGACCAAAACGCACGGAGTCCCGATCGCCACCGCCGGCGGCCAGGTTAACCAGCGTTCCAGGCACAGCAGATGCAGCGCCAATTGCGACCGCGGCCGTACCCATCATCGCGTGATGCAGCTTGCCCATCGACAATGCTCGCACCAGCAAGTCTATGTCGCCCTCTTCGATTACCTTGCCACTTGAAGCGGTGTAACTTTCCGGAGGGGCTACGATCGCGATCTTCGGCGTGTGTTGTCTCGACGCGGCCTCATCGATGGACTCAATGAGCCCCATCTGTACCGCGCCGTAGGCTCGAATCGTTTCAAATCTGGCCAGAGCCGCATCATCGTTGTTGATGTCGTCTTGCAGCTCACATCCCGAGTATCCGAGGGCGGCGGCGTTGAGAAAAATCGTTGGGATGCCGGCATTGATCATCGTGACTTCGAAGGAGCCAATTTCCGGCACAACAAGTTTGTCGACAACATTGCCCGTAGGGAACATCGAGCCACCAGAATCGTCAGCCGGATCCATGAAGTCGAGCTGCACTTCTGCGGCCGGGAAGGTCACGCCGTCCAGCTCAAAGTCACCGGTCTCCTGCACCTCGCCGTTGGTGATGGGTACATGAGCGACAATCGTCTTGCTGATATTCGCCTGCCAGATGCGCACCTCGGCTATACCGTTTTCCGGAACCCGGTCTGCGGGCAGAAGTCCTTTGCTAATCGCGTAGCCACCCACAGCAGCGGACAAGTTGCCGCAGTTGCCACTCCAGTCGACAAAGGCATTGTCGATAGAGACCTGGCCAAACAGGTAGTCAACATCGTGATCAGCTTTGCTGCTCGGCGATATCAATACCGTCTTGCTGGTGCTGGACGTTGCGCCGCCCATACCGTCCGTCTGTTTGCCGTACGGATCCGGGCTGCCGATCACTCTGAGCAGTAACGCATCCCGCGCCGCACCGGGCTGCGCGGCAGCTTCCGGCAGTTCAGACACCAGGAAAAAGACGCCTTTACTCGTGCCACCACGAATGTAGGTCGCCGGTACTCGAATCTGCAGCTTGCTTGCCATGGGTTATCGCTCCTGTAGTTCTTCGACTAACCCGCCGATGCTGATGATTCGAGAAAGTCTTGAGCGAAGCGCTGCAGCACACCGCCGGCGGCGTAAACCGACACTTCCTCAGCGGTATCAAGGCGGCACTTGACCGGCACCTCCACGCTCTCGCCATTCGCTCGGTTGATCACAACCGTCAGATCAGAACCCGGAGTCGGGGTGCCGACAACATCGAAGGTCTCGGTTCCATCAATGTCGTATGTGTGTCGGGTATCACCGTTCTTGAACTCAAGCGGTAGCACACCCATGCCGATCAGGTTCGTGCGATGAATCCGCTCAAACCCCTCCGCCATGATCGCTTCCACTCCAGCCAGACGCACACCCTTCGCCGCCCAGTCACGAGAAGATCCCTGACCATAGTCAGCGCCAGCAACAATGATCAGCGGCTGGCTGCGCTCCATGTAGGTCTCGATCGCCTCCCACATCCGCGTGACTTCGCCTTCGGGTTCGATTCGGGCGAACGAACCCTGCACGATCTCGCCGTCTTTCGTCACCATTTCATTGAGCAGCTTGGGGTTTGCGAACGTCGCGCGCTGGGCGGTCAGGTGATCACCCCGGTGAGTAGCGTAGGAATTGAAGTCTTCCTCAGGCAGCCCCATCTTCGCGAGGTACTCACCAGCCGCGCTCGAGGCAAGGATGGCGTTCGACGGGGACAGGTGATCGGTGGTGATGTTGTCACCGAGTACAGCCAGCGGCCGCATGCCTTTCAGACTTCGCTCGCCCGCCAGCGCGCCTTCCCAATATGGTGGACGGCGGATATAGGTGGTATTCGGGCGCCAGTCATACAGCGGGCTCGGGGCGTCCGTTGTATCTTTGACCGTAATAAACATCGGATCGTATACCGCTCGATACTGCTCCGGCTTGACGTTGGCTTCAACGACGGCATCGATCTCGGCATCCGTGGGCCAGATGTCCTTGAGCGTCACCGGGTTGCCGTCCGGATCGTACCCAAGCGCGTCCCGTTCGATGTCCACACGCACTGTGCCGGCGATTGCATAGGCAATTACGAGCGGCGGCGAGGCGAGAAACGCCTGCTTGGCGTAGGGATGAATTCGACCATCGAAGTTGCGGTTACCGGACAGTACGGCGGTCGCATAAAGATCGCGATCGACCACTTCTTTCTGAATGATCGGATCGAGCGCACCACTCATGCCGTTACAGGTAGTACAGGCAAAAGCGACGATCCCGAAGCCGAGCTTCTCGAGCTCCGACAACAGTTCTGCTTTTTCAAGGTAGAGCTGAACGGTTTTCGAGCCCGGCGCGAGCGAGGTTTTCACCCAGGGCTTTCGAACGAGGCCTCGTGCGTTTGCATTGCGCGCGAGCAGACCAGCCGCAATCACGTTTCTCGGGTTGCTGGTGTTGGTACAGCTCGTGATGGCGGCAATGATCACTGCGCCGTCGGGCATCAAGCCCTCTTCGTTCTCCACGACACCGGCAATGCCGTTGGCAGCCAGTTCGGTCGTGGCGACTCGGCGATGCGGATTGGATGGGCCAGCCACATTGCGCACAACCGATGACAGATCGAACGTCAACACGCGCTCGTACTCAGCGTTCTTCAGCGTGTCTGCCCACAGGCCTGTGTGCTTGGCGTAGGTCTCAACCAGCTTCACCTGCTTGTCGTCTCGGCCGGTGAGCGTCAGGTAGTCGATCGTTTTCTGGTCGATGTAGAACATCGCGGCAGAAGCGCCGAACTCCGGGGTCATATTCGAAATGGTTGCCCGGTCGCCAAGCGTCAGATGCTCCGCGCCCTCTCCGTAGAATTCGAGGTATGAAGATACGACCCGCTCGTTGCGCAGAAACTCAGTAATCGCGAGAACGATATCCGTCGCGGTAATACCTTCCTGCCGGCGGCCGGTTAGCTCTACGCCAATGATATCTGGCAGGCGCATGTAGGAAGCGCGGCCCAGCATGACGTTCTCGGCTTCGAGGCCGCCAACACCGAGCGCGATGACGCCCAGCGCATCGACGTGAGGCGTATGCGAATCGGTGCCCACCAGCGTATCTGGGAATGCGACGCCATCCCGATCGTGGATCACCGGCGACATCTTCTCCAGGTTGATCTGATGCATGATGCCGTTGCCCGGCGGGATGACATCGACGTTCTCGAACGCGGTCTTGCACCATTCAATGAAGTGGAAGCGATCCGCATTGCGGCGATCTTCAATCGCGCGATTTTTCTCGAACGCATCTTTCTCAAAACCGGCGTGTTCAACAGCCAGCGAGTGATCGACAATCAACTGCGTTGGCACAACCGGATTAACCTGAGCGGGATCGCCACCCTTCTCTGCGATCGCATCGCGCAATCCGGCGAGATCGACCAGCGCCGTCTGACCCAGAATGTCGTGGCAAACCACCCGAGCTGGATACCATGGAAAATCCAGATCCTGCTTTCGCTCAATGATCTGTTCAAGCGACGCGCGCAGGCTCTCAGGTGGGCATCGGCGAACCAGGTTCTCTGCCAGCACGCGGGAGGTGTAAGGCAACCCGTCATACGCACCTGGCTTTATCTCCTCGATCGCCGCTCGGGTATCGAAGTAGTCCAGATCGGTGCCAGGAAGGGGTTTGCGGTAGTCGCTGTTCATTGCCGTACTCATGAATTGGGTGAGCCTGTGTGTTGAACCGCGATTTTAGCATCCCCAAGACCCGCGCGTAGGGATAAGCAAACACCCTGAATCCGGTTTTAAGAGGATTGCGCCAACTGCCGCGATGCTTGCCTGCCCAGATCGCGGAAGAACACAGGAGTGACATAGGGCTCGAGCAGCAGGGTTAGCTGGCGCAGACAGTCCAGTTGATCGAGCGGGCCCATATCCCGGCCAAGGTTAAGCTGGGCGTATCGAGGCCAGCCGGTCCAGATCAGCCACATGTTCTCGCAGAACCTGCGTTCATCGTCTTCGCTCAGCGTGAGCTCGGAGGCGGCAACCGCTCGTACTCGCCGGAGCGCGTGGCCGATCTGGGCGACGCTAGCCTCACTGAATTGCCGATACGCGCTCGTCAGGGTCGCATCGCCGGACATCAGCTCCAGCGCAGCCGAGAAGAGAAATCGATATTTGAAAAGGATCTGTACGCCGCCGACGTAGCAACCGGCAAAAGACTCTGCGCTAATCTGCTCATCATCGGGCAAATCGAGAGCGGCATGTAAATCGCTGGCAAGCCTCGCCAGCACTTCGGCCAAAATCGCCTCGCGATTGCGGAAATGGTAGTAGAGGTTGCCAGGGCTGATGCCGAGGTGATCGGCGAGCGCGCTCGTGCCAACGGTGCTGCCGCGGACGTTCATCAGCTCAATCGCGCCGCGAACGATTTTCTCCCGATTGCCCATCGACCGTCGCGCTCCCTGAATTTGCGCCTTGAATTCGCCTCGAAGACATTTTAGAGTAATCACTCTATTAGAGTAAATGCTCTAATCAGTCTCTTTGAGGCTAGCGTTGGGCTAATCGGGGGAACGCATGAGTGAGAGATTCAAAGCACTGCTGATCCTCAACGGGGTTGGGCTTCTGATCAGCTCGGCCTTAAGCGGTTGGCTACATTTTTTTCAGCTGCTCGGCGAAATCGATCTGTGGCCCGTACTGAATCACATCGAAGGCCAGGTACCGGGCGAGCCGAGAGCGTGGATCATGGCGCACCTGGAAGGCATCACCAATGGGCTGCTATTGCTGGGTATCGCGCTTATCTCACCCTATCTAGTGCTCTCCGGCAGACAGCAGAAGTGGCTCGCCATCTGCGGCGTCATATTCGGTTGGCTGTTCACCCTGCCCGCCATCGCCAACGCCTGGTTTGGAACGCGCGGCCTCGCCTTTGGCGGCGGACCGTTCGGTGACAGCCTCGCCAACAACCTCATTTACGTGAGCGGCTGGCCTGCGATGATCGCGGTGCATATTGCCTTCGCCCTACTGCTGATCGGCGCGTGGCGCCACTACCGAGCCGTGAGGTCCAATTGATGCAGCACGCTATCGAAATCCGCAAACAGGCCTTCGAGTTCCCGGACGATGCGGCGCCGGTGTGGCACACGAGCCAACCCGAATGGAGCCACATGGTTAACGGCGCTTCCCTGGCCATGCCCTACCTCGAACCTTTCCTCATCAAGACCTTGCGCGAAGCAGCCACGCAGATTGAGGATGAGGATCTACTCGCAGACGTGCGCGGTTTTGTCGGCCAGGAAGCCCAGCACTACACAACCCATCGCCGCTACAACGATATGTTGAAGGCGAACGGCTACCCGGAACTTGCTGATGTTGAAGCATCGATGGCGCGCGACTACGAGCGCTTCGCCAAGAAGTCGCTGGAGTGGCGCCTAGCCTATGCCGCCGGATTCGAGACCATGACCATGGGGATCACCGAGTGGCTGATCAATCAGCGCGACGAGCTCTTCCAGGGCGCTGATCCGGTGGTCGCATCGCTTGTACTGTGGCACATGGTGGAAGAAACCGAACACAAATCCGTCGCATTCGACGTCTACCAGTCGATCTCCGGCAAATGGCTCCCGCGCGTCTGGGGCTTGCTGCGCGGCTCACTGCACGTTGGCTTCATGTCTCGGCGCGGTTATCGAGCAATGCTGAAGAAAGACGGGAAGTGGCACAGTCTCCGTAGTCGATTGACGCTCTGGAACATGGTGCTGAAGTTCTTCGTCCGCGCCGGCCCCGCCATGCTGCGAGCAACTCTCCCGGGCCACCATCCCGATGAGACTGAAAACCCACCATGGGTCTCGGAGTGGATTGGCACGTATCAACAACGAGGCGGTGGCGAGCCACTCCTCGTGGACACCGCTCGCGCAGGAGTGCCCATAATCAGCGCAGGCTGAATCGAGCGCCTGCCTCTAACGCCCTAGCCAGCCCCCGCTTCTGCTGCGCGCAGCACCCTCAGGAAATTGCCGCCCCAGATTTTCTCGATATCGGCCGCACTGTAGTTCCGCCTGAGCAACTCCGCCGTCACGTTCAGCGCTTCGCTGGCGTCCTGGAATCCGACAATGCCACTACCGTGATTGAAGTCGTTGCCGATTCCGACATGATCAACGCCAATGCGCTGCACGGCGTAATCGATGTGATCCACCATGCGGGCAACGGTTGCTGGGCCAAGCAGCGCGCTGACTTCAGCCACGAACGCCCGCTGCTCCTCGACACTATCAAGCTCCCAATACAGCTCGAAGGGATAGTCATAGTCCTCGGCGATGCCAACGCGGCGGCGCACGGCGCGGATGTCCGCATCCAGCTTCGGGTCGGACAGATCCAGTA
>CAYGQC010000154.1:0-2192 GCA_964351875.1 uncultured Pseudomonadales bacterium | reverse complement strand
CTTGTACGCCGGGATGTGGATGACCCGACCCTTAGGTGCCAGGGCGTCCAGCTCTTCGTCCGAGAGGTTGCGCCGAACGTTCGAGAGCTTCTGCACATTGGAATGGCTGGCGATAACCGGAGTGCTCGACAGTTCAATCACCTGAAGCGCAGCCTGGCGTGACAGTTGGGAGATATCCACGAGGCCACCGAGTGCGTTGACGCGCTGCACGGCAGCGACGCCGAGATCGGACAGGCCACCATGTTCGGCGTCGGGCTCGTGGGCGCTGATCTCGCCGATGTAAACCGGACGAGAAGAGTCAGCGAAGTCGTTGTGACCGAGGTGCGTGAGGGCGAAGACGCGCGCGCCGGCTGTGTAATAGTCGTCCAGTTGGGTATCGTCCTCGCCCAGAATTCGCGCGTTCTGGAAACCCAGCATGAGTGCACGCTGCCCTACCTTATGCGCGGCAACCAACTCATCTGCAGATCGCGCCAGAACCACGTCGTCAGCGGGGTCATCTGTCAGTTCGCGAACGGCGGCAAGTTTGGTCAGGGCGGTCGCCTTCGCAGTTGCATAGCCCTCTGCATCGCGAGGGCCGGGTCCGACCGCAATCGACATAACAACTGCATCGACACCACCCGCTCGCATTTTCGCGGGCTCCACCTTCGAGCGACCATCTGGCCCAACGTAGGAAGACACAGTTCCGATAGGCACGATGTCCGCGTGGGCGTCGATAACAAACGCTCGCTCGTGAATCTCCCTCGCCCGCTCCATCAAAGGCGCCTGCAGGGGGATGCTCTCCTGGTTGTCCGGAGTATCGGCAAGACAGCCAGTCAAACCGCCGAGGAGTAGTGTCACCAGCCCTGTTGTTACCCGACGATGTAATCGCGGTTGATCTTCTTTCACGGTATCTCGCTCCCCGAATTCTCTAACGCACGAACTTCTACAGACACTATGCTCGAAGACGCTCCTTTTCCCAATCAGCACGGACCTGGATCAATACGTAGGCTGACTGACGACACACTCCCGTGGCACACTGAGGTATGGACTGGACAAGCATCAATCGCGACGTTATCGACGAGTTCCGAGCGAACAACGGCATCGTGGCCCGCTTCGGTGGGCTGCCCGTCGTTATCCTGCACACGATCGGTGCCCGCAGCGGTGCGCTGATTGAAGTACCGCTGGTTCTGATCGAAGAAGGCGGGGAACATCTTGTCTTCGGCTCGGCCGCCGGTTCGACCAGGCACCCAGGCTGGTTCTACAACCTGCTCGCACAGCCATTGATCGATGTGGAATACGCCAGCGGTACAAGGGCTGTCCGACTCGCACATCTCCCTGACGAGACCGCTGCCGCGCAGCGCGCCGTGCAACAGGCCCGCTCTGAGCAGTTCGCAGCGTACGTCACAAGCGCCGCGCCGCGGCTTATTCCAGTGTTCGCGATACGACCGCTGGCTGACTGAAACCGGCTTTAGCTGACGTGTCCCGTTTGCACCCTCGTCTCACCCGGACTTAACCGGCTAAAGCCTCCAGTAGCGGCCAGTCCACGCGCCCTCCGTCCGTGCTGTACGCACTGACTGCAATGTGGGACGCACCGGCCTCCTCATACTCTCGAATGCGAGCGCGGATAGCTGCCTCGTCTCCCCAGGCAACAATCATGTCGATCAATCGATCGCTGCCACCGTCTGCCCAATCTGACTCATCGAAACCCCACTTGAGCCAGGCCTGCTGATAAGCCGGCAGCGGCATGTAGATGGAGAGTGCTCGTCGAGCGACTGAACGCGCCAGTTCCTCGTCTTCCGTAAAGCAACAAGGCAGCACTATCGTCAGCCGCTTGTCCGGCCCAATGATTTCCCTCGCCCAACGAGTGTGTGCAGGAGGCAGTAGATAGGTGTGAGCGCCATCGAGCCTGTCGGCGACGAGCTGTAGCAGTTTGGGCCCGTTCGCAGCGATCCAGATGGGCGCTGGAGTAACTGGGGCCGGCGAGTCCACTCGTGTGGCTTCAATGCGGTCCAGGTAGTCGCGCATCTTTCGATACGGCGGCAGCCAGGGCAGATCGTGCATCTGCGCCATCGGTGGGTGTGAGACACCAAGCCCAAGCACAAACCGACCGCCGGAAAGCTCCGCCAGAGTCTGACGGTTCTGCGCGGCAACAACAGCGTCGTGGGAGTAGATGTTCGCGATGCCCGTCGCAACAGTCAGCGTAGACGTACGCG
>CAYGQC010000153.1:0-9021 GCA_964351875.1 uncultured Pseudomonadales bacterium | reverse complement strand
GCTTACGGGCCACGGTCTACAGCAAACCCTGCTGCCCCTACACGCCCAGGCCCTCGGCTGGAGCGCTGCCGAGATCGGCTTTACGGGCTCAGCTTATTTCATCGGGTTCATTGCAGGCTGCATTCTGCTGCCCAAGGTGATTCGTCGAGTTGGCCACATCCGCACGTTCGCCATCTGCGCAGCACTGGCTATCACCGCCATCCTGCTGCTCTCACAATGGCAGTTACTGCCCGTATGGATACTTGGCCGGGCGCTGACCGGTGCAAGCCTGGCCGGCCTCTACATTGTGCTGGAGAGCTGGCTGAATGAGCGAGCGCCGAACGAGTCGCGAGGCTCAATCCTGTCCTTCTATGGTTTTCTATGCATCGTGGCGATGTCCGTTGGCCAGTTACTCGTACATCCCGAGGCGTTTGTCAGCGGCACGATTATCGCTGCAATGATCTTTGCCCTCGCCATCATCCCAGTCGCCATGACCACAAGCCCGCAACCCCAGGTGCCGGCGGAGGTGAAACTGAATTTTCGCGCGGCCTACCAGGCGTCCCAGGTTGGGCCGGTCATGGCGGCCGTATCCGGCGTCATCATGGGCCTTCTGTGGAGCAACGGGGCGGTCTATGCCAGTGAGCAAACAGGCAACCCAACGGCAGGAGCTGTTTTCATGGCCTGGGTGTTGCTCGGCGGTGTGATCTGCCAGTTGCCCCTTGGTCGCCTTTCCGATCACCTCGACCGGCGCTGGGTATTGCTGGGTCTCAGCGTAGTCGCTTGCCTCTGCCTCGGGCTGAGCCAGCTTTTGGGGATCGAGGGCTATCGCCTCTACGTGATCGCCTTCGTTCTCGGCGGCACGGCAATGCCGATGTACTCCCTCGCCATAGCGCACGCAAACGACAACGCTGACGGCAAGTTTCTGACGATCACGAGCGCCATGCTCGTTGCTAACGGGCTGGGTTCAGCAGCAGGCCCACTAGTCTATGGTGGCGCGAGCGCCATTGTGAGTGGCGATGCTTTCTTCCTAATTCTGGCGACGGCCTATGGGCTGGGGATGCTCTGGACCGGGTATCGCCTGGCCGCTCACGAGTCGAGCGCAGAGCACTTCGAGCCGTTTCAGGTACTGCCCAAGACAACGCTGAGCGCCATGGAAATGGATCCACGAGGCGATGACGGTAACGACGTCAGCCTTCGCCCGGATAGGTGAACCGATCAAACAAAGCCCAGAAGCGTGCCCGCAACTCGTCGCGTTCCTGCAGAATCTCGTGTTCCGCGCCGTCTATCTGCTCAAGTCGCAGCCACGCACTGGCCCGGACAAAGCTCGAATAGCCTTTGGTCGAGACGACTTTGTCGCATTCGGCTGCAACGAGGAGCGTGGGAGTGTCAATCTGGCGCGCACGCGATTTCGCTCTGACTCGAGCAGAGCTGACCGACGCCTCACGTAACCAGCGCCAGGTGGGCGCATGGGTGGCGAGTTCCGGGCACGCCCGCAGCACTGCCTGGTTGCGCGCAAAACGCCGAGCATCCGTGGTGAGTACATTAACGGCATCGTCAGAGTAGTCTCGTTCAGCACCGCCCCAGACAAACGCCGTATCTTTGCCCAGGGCTATGTACGCTCGAGTGACCACACGCGCGAGCCATAACGGTAGCCGATACAGGCTAAGCATCGGCGCACACACCACCGCCGCATCGAAACGCGGTTCGTGATCCTGCAGCAGGCGTAGAGCAAGATTGCCACCCATCGAATGACCCATGAGCAGGCGCCTGCCCGGGAGCGGCTCAACGAGCTTCTGAAACACGAGTCGAGCATCGAAGGCAAAGTGTTCGAAGTCTTCAACGTAGCCGCGCTGACCGGCATCAACGTGCAAACGTTCTGAGAGCCCCTGCCCTCGCCAATCGAAGGTCACGACATTCCAGCCACGATCGAGCAGGCTCTGAGCCGTCTCAAAATACTTCTCGATAAACTCCGAAAACCCATGCAACAGCAGAACCGTCCCAGAGGGTTGATTGGCATGGCTCAGCCAGCGAACTGCACGCAAGCGACGGCCGCCAAGCCCCTCGATCCAGGAAGTCTCTGCGCCATCGGGACAAGGATTGCCAGGCGTTTTCACTAACGGCGGCACGGAACTTGAAGTTACCTCGCGGGGCAAGAGTTAGCGCATCCGATAGCGAATGGGCAGGCTCTTCAAACCGCCAACAAAGGTTGAGTGCGTGTACTGGGGCTCACCCGCCAACTCAAAGTGCTCGACCCGTGCGAACAGCTCACGAAACAGTGCCGACATTTCCATGCGAGCCAGATGCTGGCCGAGACAGACGTGACCACCGAAGCCGAACGCCAATTGTTTTGCTTCTTTGCGGTCCACACGGAAGTCAAACGGCGCGTTGAAGATGGTCTCGTCTCGATTCGCCGAGGGATACCAGAGAATGACGGACTCGCCCTCGGCAATGGCCTGGCCACCGACCACACGATCCGCTGAGGCTGTTCGCATGAAGTGGCGAACGGGGGTAACCCAGCGAATCATCTCATCGATGGCGGTGGGGAGAAGTCCGTCCACGTCCGCCCGGAGGCGCTCGAACTGCTCGGGATTCTCCATGAGCGCAAGCAGACCACCTGCCGTGGAATTGCTAGTGGTGTCATGACCGGCCGTCGCAATGATGATGTAGTAACCGTTCGCTTCGTGATCGGGAATCGGCTGGTCATCGATGCGAGCGTTGGCGATCAAAGTGGCGATGTCATCCCTCGGATCAACCTTGCGGGCGGCCGTCAGCTTGCGGAAGTAACCCTCGAAGTCATCAACAATGTCTTTGATCGCCGTCAGCTCAAACGAGCGCTGCACCTCGGGGTCCTGAGATCCGAACAACTCCTGGGTGAGCTTCATCATGAATGGCTCATCCTCTTCGGGAACGCCGAGCACGTCCATGATGACTCGCAGCGGATACCAGATCGCGACGTCTTTGACGAAGTCGCACTCGCCGCCCAGCTCTTCAAGCCGATCAACGTACAGCTTAGCCAGGCCGTCCACTCGGGATTGCAGCCGGCGGAGATTGGCGCCCATGAACCAGGACTGGGTCAGCATCCTGTATTTGATGTGATCCGGATCATCCATCTGTACGAGCGAGCGAATGAGATGGTTCTGCCCTTCCGGCAGGATGCTCTCAACAAACGCAGTCGTCATCATCGGTGCAAGCGTCGGACGCGGATCACAGATGAATCCGGCCTTATCCTGCTCAACCGTCTTGATGTCGTCGTAACGGGTAATTGCGTAAAACGGCTCATAGCCGTTGGGCGAGAGCTTTCGTACCGGATCGTTCGCCCTCAACCAGGCTAGATGGCCGTGAATGCGCGACTCATCGGCCCAGACAGCCGGATCGACCAACGCATCGTCGGTTGGCTCTACTGGCGTCGCCGGGTTAGGGAATTCAGACACATCAAACTCCTGCAATCATCGATAAGTCGGCTGTGGCTCAAAGAGCCACCTGCTGCACCCGATGGGTTTCAACTACGGCAATGACTAGGACAACAACTGGTCAGCGCCAAGGTCCAGCGCATGGCGCGCGTGACGCCGAGCCATCGTGGCGAACATCTCGTCTCCGCGCTGGGTTCTCTGGACCAGCATGGAGGCAATCACTGTCACGCCGAAGCCGGCAAAGCTGCCGCGCGCATAATCCTGCCAGCAATTCTGCCAGTCGTACCCTGTTACTCCAGCCGCGAGCAAACCGCGATGATAGTGCTCAACGAGCGCGCGTTCGACACTTCGGCGATCGTCTTGGCGTAGCCCAGCGCCGATGAAGTAGGCGACATCCGACAGCGGGTGACCAAGCGTAAGGCTCTGCCAGTCAATGACCGTAACCGCCGGGCTCACGGACGCGTTTTCGATCATCAGATTGTCCAGCCGATAGTCGACGTGAACCACTGAGAACGGATCGGTCAGCTCACTGAAAAGCGGGCCATCACGCAACCCAACCTGCTCGATGATGTCCGCCTCGTCCGACTCGAGCTGGCCACGGAAGCGCTCGAGAAAACCCGGGATCAAGGATGCATACAACGATTTCAACTCTGTTGCAGGCGCCGGAGCAGGCTCGCCAAGCCACGAGATGCCGCGTAGCGACTCATCACACCACGTGGGCGCATGGAGGCCGACAAGCTGCTTGATTGCACTCCGGGCCACCTCGGCATTCGTGCCCTTGAGTTGGTCGCCCTGGGCCATGGGCGCGAGGTCTTCCAGCAACAGAGCCATGCCTGGCCCTTCGCCATCAATATCCGCGTAGTAGCAACGCGGCGTCGCGATGGACAGCCGGGACTGGAGGCTCTGATAGAACGAGACTTCTTTAATGAAATTGCCAAACTGAACGCCCGCCATGCGACTGTCGGGATCGTCGGCGGCAAACTTGCCGACCAGCGTCTTGGGCGCGCCGGATCTATTGCTCGCGTACTCGAGCTGATAACGCAGGCACTTGCCAATCTGGCCCGTGCCGATTGGCGCTTGGCTAAACGACGCAACGCTCGCGTCGTGCCCCGCCCGGCGTAGACAGGCGGTGAGCCACGATGCATCAACCTGCTCCGAGGCCAGCACTCGGGCGACCGACTGATCTGCCGCAACCGTCACAGATTGTCTCGATAGTCATCATCGATCTGTGCATCGATGGCCTCAGCCATCGTCGCATCACCCTTGAGCATGGACGCATACAACTTGCCGAAACTGACCTTCTGCTTGTCAGGCCAGGCATCGGGGCGCCAGAGATTCGAGCGGATGAAGGCTTTGCCACAGTGAAAGAAGCTCTCAGTAACGCTTACACGCACGGCC
This sequence comes from uncultured Pseudomonadales bacterium, assembly GCA_964351875.1. GTDB lineage: Bacteria > Pseudomonadota > Gammaproteobacteria > Pseudomonadales > Azotimanducaceae > JANSWO01. The sequence goes on along the minus strand of CAYGQC010000153.1, from coordinate 4,234 downwards.
AGCAGCGCAGGCTTGCCCCGGGCCGCTAGCCGCTCCAGCAATACCGGGTCAGTCGTGAGCTGGGCTGTGCCGTTTACTCTGAGTGTTTCGTCCGTCGCCGGCCTGCAAAACAACAAAGCGACGTTCGGGTTTTCCAGAATATTGCTGTGACCGCAGGCGAGCTTGTTGCCGGGACGATCTGGGATAACCAGCGTCAACTCGTCTTCAATCAGCACGAACCCCGCAGCATCTCCCTTCGGCGAGACATCCATAGAACCGCCAGCGTCTGCAGTGGCCAGCAGTACGAACGGACTGGATGCGATGAACTCCTGGGACATCTCGTCGAGGTGATCACGAATCTTGAGCGCCACGCTGTCGATCCGTTCGCCGATCACTGAGCGCATCTGCTCCACGCTGGTTATCGCGTAGGGATCATCTGCCATTCGGAACTACTCCTGTTCGTGGTGAGCCCTGGCTGACTTGCCAGTCGCTGGGCAGGCCGGACGCGCTCGAGCGCTGCTCGTTAGCGTCTCAGCAGATCAAGGAACTCCGAGCGCGTCGCTGCATTTTGCTCGAATGCTCCCAGCATCGATGAACTCTTCATCTTGGAATTCTGTTTCTCAACGCCACGCATCATCATGCACATGTGCTGCGCTTCCACAATCACACCGACATCGGGTGATCCGGTGACACTGCGAATGGCATCGGCAATCTGAAAGGTCAGCTGCTCCTGAATCTGCAGTCGGCGAGCGAACATATCAATGATACGCGCGACCTTCGACAACCCAAGAACTTGGCCACTGGGAATATAGGCCACGTGAGCACGCCCGATAAACGGCAGCAGGTGATGCTCGCACAACGAATACAGCTCAATGTCCTGCACTACGATCATCTCGCGGTTGTCCGAGGGAAACAGAGCGTTGTTGACGACAACATCCAGATCCTGCTCATACCCACGATTGAGAAAACGCATGGCGTCCGCCGCTCGCTGAGGAGTCTTGAGCAAGCCAGGTCGGCCCAGGTCATCAAACGCAGAGATGATGGTGGCGTAAGCCTGCGCCAGCTCGTCATTCTTATCGTACGAGTCGCTGCGCGCCGCATTTTGCGCCGCTTTCTCGGCGGGCGAATTGGTCGAATCGGTCATGGTTGTCCTTATGTTCAGTGGGTCTTCGGCGACTGGCGTCTTCACCAGTTGCGAAAGACTCCCACGGAGCCGATAAACGAAGCGCGAAGAAAGCCGCTTCTCATCGATCGTCGTTGGTCACTCAATTCGAGCTCGGCGTGGGGGTCGAGACTGCAGCGTCGTCTTCCTCATCTATTGTACGAGACTCGGCCGCTCGATCGAATGACTTGCCCACTGTGGCAACGAACTCAGGGAGCGTGTCTACCGAACCCAGATAGGTTGAGGGTGGCAAGAGCACCGATGAGTATTCTGGCCAGGCTTGGAAGTCGCGGCTTCGATTCGACTCTTCGAGAACTCCGTAACCGACGAACCCCCAGGCAAGCCCGTAAATCACAGCGTGCCCATACCACCGCATCGGTCCTGCAATGATGCGCACGTGCAGAGCCAGCGCGAAACAGAGCAGGAGCCCGAGCAAAAACGGATCCAGCCATTGTCCGGTGCGAATATCCTGGCTGTTGAATTGAGCCCACTCGCTAAACAGCCCCATGAGAGTGCTTAACGCGACGCTCGCGAGCGCGACCAAGAGGTGCAGAAGGAAGCGGGCTTCATGACGCAACACTCGAGTCACCAGCGCCCACATGGACGACCAGAGAACGGCGAGAAATATCGGCGTCAGCGCGCTTAACGAGGCGTCAAGCCAATCACGTTCGGCGAGCTGGCCGGCGGCCTCATCAGTGAGCATCAGCAGATATACTGTTGTCGCAATGATCAATAAGCTAACCGGCGTCGCGAACGACGTGAACCGCTCAAGCAACAGATCCAGTGGCGCCGTCGGTGGCACTTCGTGCCTCTCATCAAACAGGCTGATCGACGTGCGGCCGAGTTTCAACTGTGTTCCGGAGACGACCGACAGATCGCTGCTCAGCCGTTGCCCTGCCTGCAGCACAACACCGTCACCGACCAGTTTGAGCCAAAGCTTGCTCTCGTCGGCTCCCTCAACGCGTGAGATGCGTAACTCTTCCGCTGCCACGTGCGGATCGTCGACCATCACGTCACAGTGGTAGCCGCGGCCTATCGTGACGCCGGACGCCAGCGCCGCGTCAGAGAATCTGTATCGAACGCCGCTCTGCTGGCTTGCCGTTTTGACCTCAATGACTATCGCCATTGCTGAAGCCCGAGGAATCTGCTGAGGAACGCCTCTGCGTTCGCACGGCTAACGCCTGACAGTGCGAAGTGACTGGCAAGGGCCGCGTCATTGCGTTTAAGCGATGTCGCCTGGAAGAGCACGTCAAAGAAATCGTCATACTCGTGATAGCCGCGAACGCAAAACACCATCCGCCAGTCCGCCGCATCAGCATCACTGACCACAGACTGCTGACAGTCATAGTTCGTAACGTCTTCTTTGCCCGGCCAGGTTCGCGTGCGCATGCCGCTGAATTGCTGGCTTAACCAGCGATGAAACCTGAGCCCGCCCATCGCGTCGGTCTTCACGTAGCTGTACTCGTAGTCGATCAGCCCGGTCTGCAGCGACGAGGACAGGTAGATAGAGTCCTGGGAAGTACAGGAGGTACGCGATACGACAACATCTAACTCGTCCTCATCCTGGGTGTCACCCCAGCACTTGAAGAATGCTGGCAGCGAGCCTCCAACCTGGGCTTCGCCCAGCTCCTGGGTTTGCCAGGGTGTACTGGCCAGACGTTCGTATTTCAATTGTTGGTCCAACTGCAGTTGTGCACTGATGTGATCCTGGTACCGCGCGACTGTCACAACACCATCGCGCCGTTCAAGCAGTGCACTTAAATAGCTGGCCGGAACGAGAAAGCTGATCTGGTTGCCCATTGAGGCGACATTCACCCCGACAACTTCGCCACTGGCGTTAATGGCGGGCCCACCGCTCATACCGGGGTTTAGCGAGCCAGAGAAAAGAAGTTTCTGGTAAAAACTGGCTTCCAGCAGCCCGTTAAACGTGCCAGGAACAATGGTCTGCCCCAGATCGAACGGATTGCCCAATGAGTAGACCGCATCACCCTGCTCCGGCAAGCCCTCAGCCATAACAAGACTCGCGGTTATCGCTTCGGGGACGCTGAGCAACGCGAGATCGTGCACGACGTCGAAATCGACGAGTGTCGACTCCCACGTCCTGCCATCCGAGTCGAGCAGCTGAAGCGAGTACTTCTCCGGCTTGTGAACCGCGCTGGCGACAACGTGAAAGTTGCTAACAATGACGTTGTGCTCAGCAAGCAGAAACCCCGAGCCTATGCTCGATTTCTCATCGGATTCGCGTTCAATCACCCGCACCTGAACAATTGCATCGCGCGCGGATTCCCATAACGCTCGGCCGCTCTCCTGAGCTTGCGCCGGTAGCGTTGCCGCCGCGGCAAGCGCGACGCCAAACACGAAGACAAGCGCAGACAGCAAGGATGACGGATGCGCGATAGCGCGTTGCGACTTCATTGCACGCGCGCGTCGCGCAGTGCTCGACGTCGCACCTTACCGGCATCATCGCGGAGCGGTTCATCGACCCACTCCACCGTCCTCGGAAGCTTGTAGCTCGTGAGTCGTTCCCGAAGATGCTCCATCAGCGCTACTTCCGACAACGGTGTCCCCGCATGGTCAATGATGGCGTACACCGTGTTACCCAGTTCGTCATCGGGCATGCCGATCACGGCGCTCGAACGAACGCCGGGGAACGAATCAATTGCCGCCTCTATCTCTGCGGGGTAGATGTTCCGGCCACCCGACAACACCATGTCAGTGCGGCGGTCTGTGAGATACAGGAAACCGTCAGCATCGAAATAGCCCATGTCGCCGAGCGATTCCCAGCCACCCTCTATTCGCTTCGCATCAGCACCGATGTACTTGTAGGTGCTTCCCGGGCCGGTTTTGGGGCGCATGTAAAGCTCGCCAATCTCCCCGGCAGGCAGGGTATTGCCGTCGTCATCGACGACTTTCATCTCGCAATGATCACCGGGCTGTCCAACCGACCCTCGGTGCGCCAGCCAGTCCGTGCCGCTAATGGTGGTGGAGCCCTGGCCTTCAGTACCGCCATATAGCTCGCAGATGACATCTGCGCCCAACCACTCGATGAACGCTTCTTTGAGCCAAGCCGGGCAAGGCGCTGCCAGATGCCAG
>CAYGQC010000152.1:0-9423 GCA_964351875.1 uncultured Pseudomonadales bacterium | reverse complement strand
CGCCGGCAGTAATGGCGAGGGCCAGGGGTGACTTGCTTGTACGAGGCACCGCAAGGTTGGCATCGAGAACTAGGAAACTGTCGTCGGATTTGAGTTTGGCTATCTGGTCTTCGGCGCCCTGCACGAGCAGCACGTCACCGGGCATCAGAATAACGTCATGGATGTCTTCGTTGGCACGCCAGATGTCTTTACCGGCGCGGTGCAGAGCCAGCACGACCATGGAGTAACGATCCAGGAACTGGGCGATACGCAGGTTGGTCCGTTCCATCGCCGAACCTTTCACGATCGCGAGTTCGGCTAGCGTCTGATTTTCCGCGAGCAGTGGGTGTTCTGCGTCGACCCGTTGTTTCTGGTCGGCGTAGAGGGTCGCTTTGAGAGTCGTCTCGAAGCGTTTGAGCTTTACAGGCGTGTCGCGGACGCGTAATCGGTCGCCGGCTTTCAAAACCACATCGGGCAGGGGCATGACAAACGTCTCACCCCGTCGGATTCGGGTGACCTTCATGTCGCCGGTCGTTGCCGTTACCGCCTCTGCAAGCGTCTTGCCGATCATCGGTGAGTCATCGTCGAGCTGAAGGCGCGCTTCAAACAGGCGCGGCGACCGCTCGACTAACTGTATGTCGCGCTTGGGTAGCAAGCGCGGGGCGACGAACCACAAGTAGACGATGGCAACCGCAGCGGCGATTGAGGCGGGACCGATGAAATCAAACATTGCCATGGGCGCAAGACCCAGATCAGCAGCAACCGCTACGACCAGCAGGTTAGTCGACGTGCCAATAGTCGTGCCCATACCGCCAACGAGCGTGGCGAAGCCCATGGGCATCAGTACGCCGCTGGGTGAGGTGTTCGTGCGCAGACATACGGAGACGAGGATCGGTAGCAGCAACACGACCACCGGTGTGTTGTTCACAAAGGCGGACAACGTCATTCCGATAAGGAGCGTGAGGCCAAGCAGCAGAAACGGCGATTTGCCCCAGTAGGTCGCGAGCAACCTGCCCACCGGTTCTAGTGCGCCCGTCGTCACGAGCGCCTGGCCGACCACCATTAACGCGCACACCGCAATCAATGCCTCGTGGCCGAAACCAGCAAAGAATTCAGTCACTTCCAACCCTGGGTAGGGCATCAGTGTGAAGCCCAGACAGAGTACCGCGATAAGCCCTACGCTGGTCAGTTCGAGCGGGATTCGATCCCGCGTGAACAGGAACAGCACAAGCACCGTGAGCGCCAGTGCGGCGATCGCGTGGGGATCCGGTGCGGCGGGGAAAACGTCGGTCATCGAGTGCTGCTGGTTGCTTTCAATATGGCTTGGTTTGGCAGCTTAACGGAAGCTCGACGGTGATCGCCTCTTGCCCGTTGCGCGGCTTTGAGCTACTGAGTTTTCTGCTCTTCTAGCGTTGCCAGAATATCGCTGATGGCGGTGATTTGTTGCTCTCGCCAACGCAGCTCCACGGTGTTGTCGGGCTGCTCCTCCTGCATCTGCCGAACTTCCTCGATGATTCGTTCCTTTTGCTGTTTGAGTTTGTCCACCCGTGTGGCAAGGGTGGCCTTGTCGAACATGATCGCCTCGGGTTGGCTGGGCACTTCGTCGTCCTCATGCGCTCTGTGGCCGGGCACAAAGCGCTCGCCGTTTTGCAGCGGCCGCTGATGCATGAATGACGGGGAGACGATTTCGATATTCGCAGCGTGCAACTCGTCGAGCATTCGGCCGCGTAGCTGAGTGCGCTTGCCGACCATGGAATCGATGTCCGATAGAAAGCCGCTGATGCGATAGGTGATGGAATAATCACCGAGCTCGATAATCTGGATAAACCCATCGGTAAGATCCGCCGATTCCGCTGCCTTCAGAAGAGCATCTCGCACATCGTGTCGGTGCACGTCGTAACCCAGGGATACCTCCGCGGAAATGAGCGTGCCGGAACGACGCACCACCCGCACCGGGTGGGTGATGATGTACAGGTTTGGCAGTGTGACCAGGTCTCGATCTTCGGTCTGAATTTCGGTGTGCAGCAGTGCTTTTTCGGTGACGCGCCCGAAGTGATCTTCGACCCTGATGAAGTCGCCAATGGTGTAACTCTCAACGGTGCGCAGCATTAGCCCGGCCATGGCGTTGGCCACAAACGTTGTCGAAGACAGTCCGATCACGCCGGTCAGTACGAGACCGACCAGGCTGAGCAGTTGGCCGCGCAGATCGTTGTCGATGGGCACTGTGATCAGAACGAGAATCAAGCCGGCGATGACAATGGCGACTTTGGTGAGCTGGCCAGCGACGCGCAGATCAGCGCTCGCGGGGAAAACCCGCCGGCTTATCGCGAGCGCGATGATGATCGCCACGATCGCAAGGCCCAGCGGGATCAGGCTGGTGACGGCGGCGATGGCAAAATCGGCATTCATTGGCAACAGTGTACCTATCCTGGGGTGCACCATGTGCGCCGACTTGCCTTGCAATTGTGAGTCGGCCGCCTATAGTTGCCGGCACGAACGGGTGCTTTGCACCGCCACGCGGCCAGCCCGTTATTGGGTTGATTGGGTTGTTACGTACGCGATTTCAGCGACAGGCTGGATGTAGCCCGAACAGACCAGAACAGATTAGAAAGAGACAGCCAGATGACGATCGTAACGGGCCGAACGCCCGACATGGACACTACGACGACGAGTTAGCGGTTGCTTGCATTGCAGGCGACCCGTTTGGTGTCGCCTGATCAAAACCCCGATTGGCGATGCCACCGGGGTTTTTTATTGCTCGCGATTCCTCACGTTCAAAGCGACGTGGCGACGGCACGACGAATCAGACAGGAGACGGACATGTCCGAAGTACAGCAAAGACAGGGCGAGATCAGCGTCGATAGCTCGCTATACCGCATACGCCATTCACTAGCGCACGTGCTCGCCCAGGCGGTGCTTGAGCTACGGCCTGGCAGCACCCTGGGTTTTGGGCCGCCTATTCGAGATGGCTTCTACTACGACTTCATTCTCAGTGAACCGCTCACCGAAGAGGACTTCCCGGAGCTGGAAAAGCGCATGCGCAAGATCCTGAAGAAGGGCCAGCGTTTCTACTGTGAGGAACTGGATGCGAGTGAAGCGTTGGCTCGGATCGACGAGATGGGCGAGCCCTACAAGCGCGAGTACGCCGAAGACCTCATCAGCAAGAACGGCCTGTCGTCGCTGACGTTCTACCGCAACGGCCCGTTTCTCGATATGTGCGAGGGCCCGCACGTCGACACGACCAAAGAGATTCCGCGGGATGCGTTCAAGTTGCGCAATGTTGCCGGAGCCTATTGGCGCGGTGATTCAGACAACGTGATGATGACGCGTATCTACGCATGGGCGTTCGAAGATAAGGACAGCCTCGATGAGACGGTTACTCGCTTCGAGGAAGCCCAGGCAAGAGATCACAAGAAACTCGGACGCGAGTTGGGCATCTACACGATCGATGATGACATCGGCCGTGGCCTGCCGCTGTGGCTGCCGAACGGGACGGTGATTCGTGACGAGCTGGAATCGTTAGCTAAAGAACTCGAGTTCAAGGCGGGCTACCAGCGAGTGGCGACACCACACCTCGCCAAACAGGAGCTGTACTACCGCACAGGACACCTGCCGTATTACGCGGAGCACATGTACCCGGTTATGGAAGTGGCGGATCACTCCGAGGCGGCAGAAGCGTCCGGCGAGCAGCGCGTTAAAGAGTCGTACATGTTGCGGCCTATGAACTGCCCCCATCATCACAAGATCTTTGCAGCCGAGCCGCGCAGCTATCGTGATCTGCCGCTCCGATTGGCGGAATACGGCCAAGTGTATCGCTGGGAAGACTCGGGGGCGGTCGGTGGCCTCGTTCGAGTGCGAGGCATGTGCATGAACGATGCGCACATCTACTGCACTGAAGAGCAGATCAAGGACGAGTTCAAGGCCATCATGGCGATGTACATGGAAGCCTATGCCGTGCTCGGGCTTGATAAGTACTTTATTCGTTTGTCGAGTTGGGATCCCGAAGATCCGAAAGGCAAAGAAAAGTATGTCGATAACCCCGAAGCGTGGGCCTTCTCCGAGCGCGTGCTCGCCGAGGTTCTCGACGAACTCGGTATCGAGTATGTGGAAGGTAAGGGTGATGGCGCTTTCTACGGCCCAAAGATCGACATTCAGTTTCCGACGGTCACCGGTCGAGACGAAACCGTTTCCACGGTTCAGCTCGATTTCTCGGTCCCTGAGCGGATGGATCTTAAGTACGTGGGCTCGGATGGCGCGGATCACATTCCGTATTGCATCCACCGCGCGCCGTTCTCAACGCATGAGCGCATGGTTGCGTTTCTTATCGAACACTACGCCGGCGCGTTCCCGACCTGGCTCGCACCAGTGCAGGTGCAGTTGATTACGGTGTCTGAGCAGTTTGATGACTACGCCAGAGAGATCATTTCTCGATTGCGTGGCCAGATGGTGCGGGCGGAGCTTGCTCCGTCTAACGATACGGTTCCCAAGAAGATTCGAGAGGGCACGACGGCCAAGATTCCGAACCTGTTGATTGTTGGCGAGCGGGAGCGTGACGAGCGCACCGTCACGTTGCGCCGCTACGGGATTAAGGAACAGGTGACCTATAGCCTCGATGAGTTTGAGGCGAAGTTGCTGCAGACGATCAAGCAGCGAACGCTGGCGTTTGTTGAGTAACTATCCTGAGCGAGATCGCCGCGTCACCAGATGGCTTCGCCCTCTGGATCCTCGCGAAGACGGGGTGTGGCGTTCCCGACGCCTCCACTACCTGTCATTGCCAGATCGCTTGTCGCGAAGCGACGAGCCTCCGGCAGCGCATTGGCGAAGCCACATGAGTGAGAGGATACGATGGGCGTGGCAATCTCCGCGGCTTAAGAGATCGCGTCGCTACGCTCGCGATGACGGGCTATAGAGCTCGCGATGACGGGGAATGAGGCCATGGGGGCGCTCTCGACAGATTTTCTTGGCGCTTCGCGCCGGAGAAAATCGTCTGTCGCTATCTCGGGGTTTGACGCGCGTTGATCGCGTAGCGATCAACGTTGCACTCTCGGGGGTTGGCGCGCGTTGATCGCGTAGCGATCAACGTTGTTGAGTCTGCTCGTTTCCACCAGTGCTCGCAATGCGAGCCCCGGTAGAGAGGCGACCTTACATCAACGGTGCTTCGTCGACGCCGGTTTCGGCGTACGCCACCTGGCGAGTGAGCCCGATGTAGTCGAGCAGGATGTTGCCGCTTTCGCGAACAAGCGCATCGTCTTCCTGTTCGTCGTCATCCTTTGCATCGGCAGCCGCTTCTGCCTTGGCCTCATCGGCAGCTTCCAGCGCTGCAAAATCAGCATAGGGTTCTTCGCCCTTGGCGTTGCGCAGCGTGTTCTCAAGCGCCAGGCGCCATGCGTCGTCGGCCGCTTTCTCAGCCCGGCGTTCAGCTTCGTTCAGCGACAGTTGTTCGCGGCTTCGATTGATCTCGCTTCGCTGCACGATGGCTTGCAGATAGCGAAAGTCTGGATCGTCGGCGACCCGCGCGCTGTGGTTCTTGCGCAGGCCATCCAGAAATATATCCAGTTCCTGACCGCGCGGGTACACAACAGGTTGGATCATGTCCCAGGGTAACGCATCGTCGAGTGACGATTCGCCGATCTCCGAGGTGTCGTACAGCTCAGGAAACTCGATGTCGGGCAGGATGCCCTGGTGTTGCGTGCTCTGGCCGGACACCCTGTAGTACTTGGCCGCGGTAATCTTGAGCTGGCCGCGGTTCAGTGGGACGAGCGTCTGCACGGTGCCTTTGCCGAACGTCTGCGAGCCGATGATGAGGCCTCGCTCGTAGTCCTGAATGGCACCGGCGAAGATCTCAGAAGCTGATGCGGACAGGCGATTCACCATGACGGCGAGCGGGCCGTCCCACGCGATGGAATCATCGGTATCCGAGTGAATATTTGGCCGCCGCCCAGCAGTTTTGACCTGTACGGTAGGCCCGGACTTGATGAACAAACCGGTGAGGGCATCGGCTTCCTGCAGCGATCCGCCGCCGTTGTTGCGCAGGTCGATCACGAGACCGTCAATATCTTCAGCCTTGAGCTGATCAATCAGATCACGCACGTCCCGGGTGGTGCTTTTGAAATTCGGGTCGCCCTGTTGCAGCGCCTTGAAGTCGATATAGAACGTCGGAACCTCGATCACGCCGATGCGATAGTCGCGGCCGGCGCGATTCATCGTGATTAGCTTCTTCTGTGCCGATTGCTCTTCGAGTTCTACCGTGTTGCGCGTGATTTCGACGATCCGACTGATCTCGGTATCCTTGGGAATCACCTCGAGTTTGACGGTGGAGCCTTTCGGGCCGCGAATCATCTCGACAACGTCGTCCAGACGCCAGCCAACGACGTCGATGAGCGCGCCATCGCTGCCCTGGCCAACGCTGACGATCCTATCGGAGGGCTTAAGATCGCCACCCTTGTCAGCAGGCCCGGCCGGCACCAGCCGCACTACGGAGGTGTATTCGTCTTCGGAACTCAGCACTGCGCCGATGCCTTCGAGCGACAGTGACATATTGATGTTGAAGTTCTCGGACGTTCGCGGCGAGAAGTACTGTGTGTGCGGATCGTAGGTGCTGGTGAACGCGTTGATGTATAGCTGGAAGGCGTCTTCGCTCTTCGTTTGCGCGGTTTGCTTCAGCCGGTTCTGATACCGCTTGTGCAGCAACTCTTGAATCTCTTCGAGTTCCTTGCCGTTCAGCTTCATGTTCAGGACGGCCGCTTTGATTCGCTTGCGCCACAGATCATCCTGTTCGGCCTGGTTTGCAGGCCAGGAGGCAAATTCGCGATCAAGATCGATGTACTCCTTCTGAGTGAAGTCGAACTCCATCAGCATGTCATCGATGATTTTCAGTGAGTATTCCAGGCGGTCGATCTGGCGCTCCTGGAACGAGTTGAATACATCGAATGCGGCCTCGAGGTTGCCGCGCTTCAGTGCGTCATCCAGTTTGAAGCGATAGCGCTCCAGGCGAGTGATGTCGTCGGCACGGAAATACAGCTTCGCTGGGTCCATCATTTCGAGATATTTGTCGAAGACTTGGCTGGACGCGTTGTCGTCCAGCGGCTTGGACAGGAAGTGATTGTGGCGGAGCTGTTCGACAATGGTGAGCGATGTGCGTGGGTGAACGTCCAGTGGTGTTAGGGCCACTGCTGGCGCCGTAGCGCTCGTATCGGTCGGGGTGCCGAGCGCGATCTGGGGGCTGTCTGCGTGGACGAGCGTAGCGACACAGGCAGCGCCGAGAACGGAGGCGGCGACGATTGACGCGGCCAGGCTGCGTAACGGCTTCTTTGCCAGTGGGCTTGTGGCCGTTTGCGGCGAATGGCTGCTATCGCCAGGTCGGTTCTGGGCTTCGGTCATACTGCTGGTCTCTGATCCGTTACGTTTGTCCGGGCTCGATCAGTAGGCAGAACGTTATCTGCCTACCACGATATTTGTGGGCCAGGCCCGCCATTGTCTGCCATCGCTGTCAGTATTGGATTCCTGACGCTGCTTACAGTTCAATGCGCTCCGAGGATGCACGCGCGGTGCCGTCGAGGACAAGCCGCGTTACCATCGATTGTCGGGCCTTGAGACTATCGCAGTGCTCAAGTATCGACTGTGTTCAGAATGTAACCGTGTGACCTGAGCCCCGCAACAATGAGGCCTGGCGCGGGTTGTAGGACCGGCGGAGCTTCGGAGCAGCAGACGAGTGGATGTAAGGCCCGCTGAACTGATTACGGCCGGAATTGTCTTCAATGGGGGCTTTCCCGGCGTTTGCGAGCGACAGCCGGCAACTTAGCAATGGTTCGGTAGGCAGATTGGCCGTCCTGCAGCGTATGCACACCAAAATGTCAGAAAGATTGACGTTATCGACAATCGCCTGACCTCACTCACGATGGACACTTTGGCCAGGACACGCCCGGCACATAGAACAAGTTAACTTTGGAGAGAACATGACTCAGACGACTTTTGCAGCCAAGAGCGCAGCCAAACGCCGCACCACAGCCGCGCTGCCAGCGCTGCTGGCGGTTTTCGCACTGACGGCTGGCTGTGCCGCACCCGATGCGTCCGAAGCGCCTGCCGAGCTGACGCTCGATAGCGATGCGCAGAAGGCGAGCTATACGATTGGCTATCGCTACAGTGAAGGCATCCTGGGTCAGGCGCGCGCTGAGTTTGGTGATGCCATCGACAATGAAGCCTTCCTCGCCGGTGTTCGAGACTTGCTCGACGGCACTGACATTCGCGTTACCGAAGAAGACAGCATGGCGGCCTTTGAGGCGCTGGCTGAGAGCACGCGGTTAGCGGCCGCAGCCGAGGCGGCTGGAGCGCTGGCAGAAGAAACAACTTGGCTGGCAGAAAACGGCGCGAAAGACGGCGTCGTCACGACGGAGTCCGGCTTGCAGTACGAGATTCTTACCGAAGCCGACGGCGCCAAGCCCGGGCCGACCGACCAGGTCACCACGCACTATGAAGGCCGGTTGCTCGACGGCACGGTGTTCGACAGCTCCTATGAGCGGGACGAACCGGCAATTTTTGGGCTTAACCAGGTGATTCCTGGCTGGACGGAAGCGCTGCAGCTCATGAGCCCGGGTGCGAAATATCGGCTCTACGTGCCGTCTGCCCTGGCCTATGGCCCGCAAGGCCGCCCCTCCATTCCGCCCAACTCGACGCTCATTTTTGACGTTGAGTTGATCTCAATTGGCGACGATTCTTAAGGGCTGAATCCGATGTCACGGCGAGCGGAACAGCTAAGAAAGACGCAGAAGGCACCCTACAAGCTGCTGCGCATGGTGCTTATGGCGACGCTCGCACTGGGATTTGCCCTCTATTGGCTGACCGACTCGTTTGCGATTGATCGCCGCGAGTTGCTCGACTACGCCGGCGCGAGCCTCGGGTTCGTGCTGGGGTTGGCGCTGATTGCGGTGCTCGCTGGGTCGCTACTGGCCTGGGTCAGGCGCCGAAAGTAGGTCTCACTGGAGGAATTCTCGGATTTTGGGAGATCGCCGCATCTCGACGACGAGGTTGTGGCGCCTTGTCGAGCTCGTCTAGCTCAGCGCGGTGTGCCCTGACGGACACCCTGGCCTACGGCAGATCCTCGAAGAAGCGATCCAGCCGCGGTGCTTCCAGCTTCATGTAGTCCCAGGAGAAGGCGATGCCATGGGCTTTTCCGAGAATCCGGTCGCGCGACACCAGTCCGATCCGCCGATAGTCGCCGCTGTTGTCGCGGTTATCCCCGAGCATCAGATACATGTCGTCGGGAACGGTGACCGGATCAAACGTTGAATAGCTGCTGCGCGTTCTTCTCAGCATGACGGTTCGCTCGTCACCCAAAATGGACTCGGTGAGGAAGCGATAGCGATGCTTGCTGTCGATGTCGAGCGCGGCGACCGCGTCCTCTGAAAGCGGCGTATAGCTCGCTCGTTCGCCATTGATGATCAGCAC
>CAYGQC010000151.1:4268-9424 GCA_964351875.1 uncultured Pseudomonadales bacterium | reverse complement strand
CGATCGCGTTTCCGATCTCTTCACAGCTGACTACCACCAGGCGGATGAGGCTGTCTCGATATTCCGATCGCTACAGACGGTGCTTGGTGGTTTTCTCTCCCAGGAAAGTCTCGACCCGGATATCTATGTGGGTAACGAACTCGGTACGGTTAGCCAGTTTGCCGAGTCTCGCGAATGGGATCTAAATCTCACCGCGAGCGTCGATATCGGTACGTCAGTCCTGGAGTCGATCACCAGCTATCGCGAGCAGGACTCGTCCCTGGCTTACCACCAGGTACCGATTACCGATGTTGCGCTCGCGCAGGAATCGAAGATTTTCGCTCAGGAGTTTCGGCTCAGTGGCGCGGCTATCGAAGAAAGGCTGGACTGGCAAGTGGGACTCTTCTATTCGGACGAATCCGGTGTAGACGAAGACTTTCTGCCAGGCTTGGGTCAGTTTGAAGTGACAGCGGCGGAGAATGAAAGCTGGTCGCTTTTCACTCAAAGCAGTTACGCGCTGAGCGATCGCCTTAGTGCCACGGTAGGGCTTCGCTATACGGACGTCGATCGACGCGTCGAGGATCTAGAGCCGGGCGCCCCAATCTACTCGGCCGATGCCGATTTCGATGCTGTTTCTTGGCTATTGAGCCTTGACCACAAGCTGACAGACGACTGGCTCGTTTACGCAAGTGTGTCTCGAGGCTTTCGGAGCGGCAGCATTGATCAGGGTAATCTGGCAGTGATTGTCGATCCTGAGTATGTTTTGAACTATGAAATTGGCTTTAAGGCAGGTGCGCTAGACAACCGGTTGCGGCTCAATGTGTCGGCTTATTACAGCGATTACGAGGATATCCAAAGGACAGCTTTTGATCCCGCGTCGCCGGTCCCCGTCACTATCTTGCGTAATGCAGCACAGGCATCGATTTACGGGTTTGAGGTGGATGCTTCAGCGGCACCCGTTGATGGGCTTACCCTCACGACAACCATTGGGTACACCAATGCGGAATACGACGAGTTTCTTGATGTCGACGGTTTGGGAAATGAACTGGACAGAACCGATGAGCCCTTTGGAGGCCCTGAGTGGCAGGTGAGTTTCTCTGGCAGATACGAGCGGTCACTGGATAGAGGCATGCTCCTCGGGATGCAACTCAACTACTTCTGGCAAAGCGAAGATGATCGAGCCACGGATGCGCTACTTCAATCGTTAACGCGTTCTCAAGCCCGCATCGATTCCTATGGGGTATTGAATGGGCAAATCGATTTGGAAATGGCCTCTTATGGACTTCGAGTCGCATTGTTCGGGACGAACCTCACAGATGAAGACTACTTCACAGCAGCTTTCATAACGCCCGTTGGCACGCTGGGGACAGTTTCCAATCGGATTACGGGTAACCCGAGAACCTGGGGCGTACGCGTAACCAAGTCGTTCTAGGAGCGCTCCATGCCAATCTCCAGGCGCTCAGCGCTTGTTGGTCTTGCCGCGGCGGGAGCTGCGGCAAGCTCTGTCTCGTGTCAGCAATCGTCTGCCACCTCGACGTTGACTTCGACGTTGACAGAACTCGCTGTCCCGGAACCCGCGACAGATTTACTACTGAATCGATCTCGAGCCGTTGATGTAATGGCCGCTCGTGGAGTGGATTTGCTCCTGTGCAGCGATCCCGTCAACGTCTTCTATCTGACCAATCATCGAACCGTAGCGAGCATGCTTGGCATGGACGGGCTCGCTTATGCTTCCTTTCGGGCCTCTGGGCAACACGCCCCGGCGCTGATCACTGGGAAGTTCTCCTACTATCTGTCTAGTGACGACATTACCGTCCCGGATCTTGTGGACCTCAAGTTGTTCACAACACCCGCTGAGCCTGATCTCTACGGAGAGCTGTCCACTGCGGATCAGATCATGTCGGCACCGGCTTCCGAAGGCTACATCACGCCGGTATTCGATATCGCGAAACCCAGACCCTTTGAGACGTTGCGACGGGCCAATATCGCCGCCGCATCTACAGCCGTCGCCGCGTCTGCGGAAGCCGCATTGCTGCGCGAGCTGCGTGACGCTGACTTGCCGAACAGCACAGTTGGAGTAGACGATCCCAGACTCATCCCGATGTTGCAGCGCAGTGGTCTGGATATCCGTTTTGTTGATGGCGAACGCATACTGCGAGAGATCCGGCTGCAGAAGAGCCCGGCTGAGCTCAGCTTCGCCCGCTATGCAGCGTCCGCTAACGCCGCGGCCGGGTTAGCTGCTGCACGCATGGTTAGCGCAGGCGCTTCTTTTCAGGAATTGCGAACCAGCTTCTCGATTCAATGCGGCGAGCGTCGAACCACGCCGGTCTACATTTTGATCGATGGCGTGGTTGCGCCGCTGAGCAGGGAAGGCATAGTTCCAGGTCGCTCATTCCTGATCGACTGTGTCAGCAGCTTCGAGGGATACCATGGCGACTATGGGCGTACCGTTTGTGTCGGGGAGCCGACTGCACGGATGCAAAAGGTCGTGGACGCGTTGGGTTTTGTTTGGGATCGATTGCTGCCCGAGCTGAAGCCCGGCGTGAGCTATGCGGAGATCTGGTCGCTTGGCCAGCGGTTGTTCTCAGAAACTCGAGTCGACGCCGGGCTTGTTCTGGGCCCACATGCCGTCGGATTGCATCACACGGATGAGCCAAGTGGGGTCGAGTTCGGCCCGTTTGAAAAGCAAAACCTCGTGCTGCAAGACAGTATGTTGCTGAGCGTAGACATGCCCGTGCTTGGTAGCGGTCTAGGTGGAACGGCTCACCTCGAAGACTTGGTTTTGATTTCCAAAGATGGTCCCGAGTTGCTGAATCCAGCCAGCGATCGATTCATCGTAGCGTGAATCCCAAACGCGGGTTTTGCTAGCTTCGGGGAGCGATGACGCATCAGGAATCTTCGTTTTGTCAGCGTTGTTCGATGTAGTCTAGAAGCCGCCCTGAGGCGGCCATAGACGAAGATCTTTGCGTGTTGGCTACAACCCGCCGTTGATCACCATGTCTTGCCCGGTCATCCAGCTCGAGGACGTCGACGCCAGATACACCACGGCAGGAGCGATATCCTCCGGGGTGCCGACTCGGCCGAGAGGCACGCCAAACATCTTGCCCATCTTAGGAATGTCATCTTCCGTCATGCCCGTGAATTCGAGGAAGACTTCGGTCGGAATCGGTCCAGGTGATACCGAGTTCACGCGAATGCCCAGGGGTGCCATTTCGGCTGCGAGCGTCTGCGTCAAGTTGTTAACGCCGCTCTTGGCGACAGCGTAGGGACCGTTGTTAGGTGAAGCGCGATTCGCCGCCTGGGAAGAGATATTGATGATCGTGCCGCCGCCGTTGTCTTTCATGATGGCGCCGGCTGCTTGAGCGCCTGTCCAGACCGCTTTGAGATT
Organism: uncultured Pseudomonadales bacterium; assembly: GCA_964351875.1. Taxonomy (GTDB): domain Bacteria; phylum Pseudomonadota; class Gammaproteobacteria; order Pseudomonadales; family Azotimanducaceae; genus JANSWO01. The sequence continues at coordinate 6,057 of CAYGQC010000151.1, read as the reverse complement.
GAGATTCATCTGAAAGTCCCACTGCTTCTCAGGCATATCGAGCAGCGTCCTTGGCACGCGATCATCGGCGCCACCGGCGTTGCTAACCCAGCAGGTGAGGGCGCCCATCTCATCAAAAGTGCGTTTCGCGAGCGCTTGCACCTGCTCGATCTCCATCATGTCGGTGGTGACGGCAAGTGCGCGACGCCCCATGGCGCGAATCTTCTCGGCCACCGCTTCGATTTCTTCTGTTCTACGCGCGGCTAACACGACATCTGCGCCGGCGTCGGCGAGCCCAAGTGCGATGCCTTCCCCGATACCGCGGCCGCCCCCGGTGACAACAGCCACCTGACCGTCCAATCGAAATTCGTTAATGATGCTCATTGGCTTACTCCCCAGTTTTGCGTCTTGAAGCTAAACAATACGCGTTGTCTGAAGAATCTGCAGGGCCTGCGACAGCTTGATTATGCAGACTCGAAGGTGGAGGCTCCTCGGCGAGATTTCCGCTCGGGGACAGGATCAGCTCTTCGAGCAGAACTGCACATTTGATTGACAACTATTCCTATAGGTCTACTACATGGCGACCACGCTCAATGACATGGTGACTAACGATTCTCTGCTGCCGCAGGAGAACCCGATCCTGCAAGGAAACTTTGCGCCCGTGCCGCAAGAGCGAGAGGAGGTGGCGCTTGAGATCATCGGGACGCTGCCGAAGAGCCTGAACGGAACGTTGCTGCGCACCGGACCAAATCCAATCGATCCTGGCCCGAATCATCACTGGTTTACGGGTGACGGAATGCTGCATGCGATCCGGCTGGAGGACGGTGGCGCTCGGACCTATCGCAACCGTTGGGTGCGAACCGATTCGATCCAGGAAAAGCTCGGCCATGCGGCTGCACCCGGTGCGCGGTTGCCGATTCAAGGCTCAGGTAACGTCAACGTGATCAATCACGGCGGTCGCGTGCTCGCGCTCTCGGAGATCGGACTGTCCTGGGAGATGACCACGGATCTGGAGACGATTCGATCCTTCGACTACGACGGTGGCCTTGCGAGCAGCATGACGGCGCATCCAAAGATCGATGGCAAAACCGGAGAGATGCTGTTTTTCGGCTACGACTTCGGGCCGGTTTTTCTGCGCTACCACCGCACCGATGCCGCCGGACAACTCCAGCAGACAACTGAAGTGGAGCTGCCAGAGTGCGTGATGATGCATGACTTCGGCGTGACCGCGACGCGAGTGGTGTTTATGGATTTGCCGATCACTGCGGATTTTTCCCATATTGAAGATGGCAGCTCGGCCATGCCTTTCGGTTGGGACAACAAGCACCAAACGCGATTGGGTGTGATGGGGAGAAACGATGAGGCTGGTGACGTCACCTGGATTGATATCGCCCCGTGTTTCGTCTTTCACCCGCTGAACTGCTACGACGATGGTCATAAAATTGTCATGGATGTAGTGCGTTACGAGCGCGCGTTTACGTCAGCGACGGACGATGACTTCGAGAAGGGCGCCAAGCTTGTCCGCTGGTTGATCGACCCGGTCGCCTGCAACGTCGAGTCACGCGTTCTGAGTGATATTGATCAGGAATTTCCGCGCGTCGATCCGCGTATTGAATGCCACCGACATCGCTATGGCTACGCGTTGTCTGTGGGCGGGAAACATGGCTTCGCTGACTTGCTGAAACATGACCTTGAGGCTGGCACGGTTGAGCGTCACCTCGTGGGTGAAAACTGCGCCGGCGGAGAGCCTGTGTTTGTGCCGAGCGGCGGTGGTGAAGATGAGGGCCACATTCTGAGCGTGGTCTACAAC
>CAYGQC010000151.1:0-4258 GCA_964351875.1 uncultured Pseudomonadales bacterium | reverse complement strand
CGTCTATCGATACTGACGAGTTTCTGGAAGCAGAAACCGATATTGAGTTTGATGATGAGGAGGTCCCAGGCGATGTTGAGCCGTCGGCTTCGGTACTTGCCGCGGAAGCTGTCATCACGGCTTTCTACTCCTGGGATCGAAGCGAGCTAGCTGCAGCGATAGGCGATGCTGAGGGCTCGGTTGAGCTGTTGTACTACCAGGGCTGGGCTGAAGCGGCCAATTACGCGGTTCAAAACCGAAAGGCCTGTGTTGAAGCTCAACAGATTCAAGTGGTCTGCGAGATCACGGTAACCGACGACTTCGGCGATGCGCTTGGTTACATCGCCAACGATACGTTCCGCTTTGTTGCCGGCGAAGGAGAGGTGTACTCGGTGTCGTTTGAGGGCGACGACCCGCCGGTCTTCCAGGAGCTGTTCGCCTGGATCGGTGCTAACCGGCCTGAAGTGTTGAGTGGCCCCTGTCAGGGCATGTTTGACGATGGGCAGACGCCGGGCGACTGCGCGCGAGCGGTAGCCAGCGCTGCTCGAGCGTTTGCTGGCCTGCGCATAGGGGAAGAAGGTTAGTGGGTTTGCTTCGAATCGCGTAAAGCATCCCATTCGCTCCAGTGATCGCACAGTGCATCGATTGAGATCTGAAACGGATCATAGCCTTCGGGGTAGTCGAGAAACTGACCGAAGTAGCCTCGATCCGGATGATCGCTCACGCCGTGTGCAACTCGGCGTGTGCCTTCGTTCGCGTTGCCCTCGCGTAGTCGCCGGATGCGGAAGTAGACGTTCATGCGCGGATTTGGGCCGAGGTTGGGCGTCGCCGCGTGCGGGCAGCTATGCAGTGCGATAACGGCGTCTCCGGCGTTCAGGCAAATCGGTGTCAATTCCGGCCATGGCCAGCCTTCCGATGATTCGCCCGCCTGGCGTCGCTTTTTGGCCTCCGCTCGAACCGCGTCCGGTAACCCATTGGTATAGGGCTTGCCGCGTTGATCAATACGCACGCGAGGCCAGTCCGGCCCTTCGGGGCCGATGATGCCGCCAGCGTCGCGTTGTTCGCGAAAGCAGGATTCGACGAGTTCGTGGGCGCCGCCGAGGACGCCAAATTGGCCATTGCCGGGTTCAAGCTGATCGTTGAGTGCGATGCCAACGATTGCTGTATAGCTTCCGTACGAAAGCCGCCGATCCCGATCGACCCACAGCAGGCCGTCGTTGCTACCGCGTTTGTCGTCGTTGACACCGAACCAGCGCTGGGCGTCGATGGGACGCATTGATTCGGAATCGATCTCGTCGGCCGAGTCGGGCAGTGGACCGTCCCAACCGCCGTCGACGTGCAGGAACGGCTCGCCGCCAACGTTTGTATACGGCGGTGTCACAGCAATCTGGCTGCTAATCGCGGGCGGGAATGGCCCCATTGCACTGCGCAGTACTTCAGCGATGGAGCTGTCATTGAACAGGCCAGTGATGCGAGCGTCGGTCGCCAGCTTGCCAGGCACGAGCAGGACGTTCTCGTCACTCGGGATCGCCTCTGTGATGAGCGTGCGGGCAGCGCTCAGCGCATCTTTGTTGATCGCGCTGCGCACGATGACATATCCGTGCTGAAGCAGATGGGCGCGGTCATCGTCGTTGAGCTTCCTGGCCATGTTGAGTTCCGCAACGGCTGGTGTTCCCTAGGATAGCTGCGAGAGTCGTTATGGCGAAACCGAGATCTCGGCGCTACCGAGCGGCAGGCCGTTGACGCTGACCGGGTCGCCAGTCGCCATGTCGTTGATCGTGATGTCCGTCAACATGGTTTCGAAGGTGACCGGCGCTGGCGGGGGTGGTGGCGCGGTCGTGCCACCGCCAGATCCGCCGCCACCCCCGCCCCCGCAAGCCGCAAGGAAGACGATGGCAAGGTAGGCGGCGTGTCTACGCGCCCGGTGTTGAGGTTTGCTTCGATTCATAGCGATCTGCCTTGTTGGTAGCTCTTATTGGAAGCTATAGGTGACGAGGAAAGGGTTATCGCCGAGGGTCAGCGTGATCGCGCTGGTCAGGGTCAACACCGTCTGGCCGTTGTTCTCGCTGAACGTCGCTTGGCCCAGGTTTCGATCGCCCGAGTCCAGGCGCCCATCAGCGTTGTCATCGAGCCAGAGGGTGACCTCTGTGACGTCGTTTGCGTCGTCGCCGGAGCCGCTGGCATCGAGAGTGATCGCCTGAAGCTCGGTGCTTGTGCTGTCCGTGCGCACGTTGAAGCGCTGGATCAGAACGTTTTGAGCACCCGCCTCAACACTTTGATCAGCCACCACATCTGAGGTTACTGATACGTCCGGTGGCGGCATTGATGAGAGCACGGCGACCCCGCCCGGATCACGGATGACACCATCTGCGCGGTTGTCGGCATCGTTCGCTCCGCCGTCGGTGATCGTCAGCTCGACGCAGTAGTCGCCAGCCGTGAGGCCCGGCGCGTACTCGCTCGACCCGGGTGCCGGGCAGCTTTCAGCAGTACCGCGGGTAGAGGCGACCCGATCGAGACCGGTTGTCTCGAAGGTTTGCCAACTGGCGCTGGTCGAGAACTTGCGGTACTCGGCGTCGTTTGGAATCGCGACTGATTGCGCTATGACGACGCGCGCGCTGGCACCTGGCATCGTCAAGCCGTGGATCTCGAAGTCGACGAGACCTGCGGGGTAGGTTGCGCGGTCGCTCGCGTTCAACGCTGGCTGCCCAGCGTCACCGAAGTCGGCAACGTCTTGCGCTGACACCGCATGCGCGCGGCCGGCAGCAAAGGCCGTATCGCCGAGCAGCAAGCGCAGCCCGGGTTCTACTTGGATAAGGCGGCCATTTGCTGGCGTTGTCTCGTTCATGCTCGGCGAGTTCGAGGCGTCCAGCTCATTGGCCAGCCGATCGAAGTCGGCATCGCCGGTTGCTTCATTGACGTCCGCAATGCCGTCGCCGTCCGTGTCGAGACCGGGCTGAAGCTGCGGCGCGGTTTCCAGCACTCGGAACAACAGCTCCCGCAACACCGGCTCGAGCGGGCTCGCTGCATCGGTTACTGAGACACGCACCGTGTACAAGCCGGGCGCAAGGCTAGCCGGTTCGACGCTGAACGTGTTGCTGAAGAAGCCTTCGCCGGGGATCAGCGCATTGTCACTGGCGCTCCAGTCGATCAATTGAGTTGCGCCGCTGTCGGGGTCGCTGACGGTCACATCGAACGTCGCTGTTCCCGAGTCGCCGTAGAACGTGCTGCTACGGTTGCCCGCCTGCGAGGCGAAAAGCTCGATCGCTGGCAACACATTGCTCTCGGTGATGCGTAACTCGGCGCTATCGGTTGGTCCATCGACGGCTCCATCGATCGATGCGAGCAAGGCGACAATCGTCTCGTCGCTCTCACCCGGCCCGTCATCAACGATGTTGAGCAGAAGCTGCGCCGTCAGACCACTCTCGATGCGTATCTCAGCGCCGTTAGGCAGCGTGTAGTCGTTGCCTTCGGCGGCGTTGCCGGAAAGCGCGATCGTTGCTGTCACCGGGTATGCGGGTGCTGGGCCATTGAGCACGACGGTCAGCACCGGACTCTGGCCTTCACCGGCGATCACCGGGCTGGCGGTAAACGCGAGCTGGGGTATGACGTTGACGATCTGCGTAGCCTCGGCGAGGTTGCCGGCCGTGTCTTGCACCTGCCAGGTCACGACGTGCCGGCCCGGAGCGAAAACGTTAGCCGCATCGCTGATTGGCATCAACGCGCCGTCTCGCGCGTCGGTCGCACTCGCTTCGCCCAGGTCCACAGGAGTGAGTGGGCCAGTCGAGTTGACCGTGACCGTTGCAGGCGGCGTTAGCTCAGGTGCGACGTCGTCCTGGGTTGGGCTCGATCCTTGGTTGAACTCGTCGAGGTTGCTGCGACCATCGCCGTCCAGGTCACCCGCTGCATCCGATGCATCGTTCGGGTTCAAGCCGTTTTCCGTCTCGTAAGCATTCGGCAAACCGTCGCTATCGCTGTCGGCGATGTAGCGCTCGTCATCCGGGAAGTCATCGCAGGTGTCGCCGACTGAATCGCCGTCGCGGTTGGACTGATTTCCGTTCGCGGAGCTCGGGCAGTTGTCCAGATCATCAGCGACATCATCGCCATCGCTATCTACTTGTGCGGGGGCGGCGCCACCGAAGTAGACCTGCACATAGCCGCCGTCGCTGACTCGGTCGCCGGTTTCGATGTCGGGTGCACCGGCAATGAAATCGTTGGCGCCGTCACCGTTGATGTCCGCCGTGCCGAGCACAAAGTAGCCCAGCATGTCGTAGTCGCTGCC
>CAYGQC010000150.1:0-9499 GCA_964351875.1 uncultured Pseudomonadales bacterium | reverse complement strand
GCCGGTCAGCCCAGGCTCTTGCAAGCGCCCGCTGCTCCCCGTCGGCGTCAATGCCGTAGTCCGACAGTTGGCTGGCGTAGCCGACACCGGCGATATCTTCAGAGACACCCAACTGGCTTGCCCATTCCGGTGCGGCCTTCAGGATGTCCGCGGCGAGCTCATCGAAAATGTCGCTGGTTGCTATCGGTGCGGCTGCGACAGCTGGCTCGATATTGAGCGATGTGCCCGCGCAGCCGCTCAGTGAAGCTAGAACGCCCCAGGTGAGTAGTAGTGCCGTTAAAGTTCGCGCGGTCGGGTTTTTCGTCGTCACGGAAGTTGCTCGACTGAAGGTTTAGATGAAGAGGGAACTCATCCTATCCAGCAATCTAGTGGCGAGCATGATCCAGTTATGGTGAAAACGACTGGGCCAATTGCTAAGCCACGGCTTGTGACGGTCGAGACGACTCCTGGCCAAAACACACTGCAGGTCTTGGCGGCGGGTAGCTTAAGCGCCAGCGTCGATGCGCCGGACGCCGGCTATCAGTTGTTTGAAGACTTTCGGGTTGCCGGCAACGATGTTGCCGCTATTGAGGAAGTCGTCGCCGCCGTTGAAATCGCCGACGAAGCCACCGGCTTCGCGCACGATCAGTGCTCCTGCTGCGATGTCCCAGGGTTTGAGCCCGTATTCGAAGAAGCCGTCAAAGCGACCTGCGGCTACGTAGGCAAGGTCCAACGCGGCGGAGCCAAGGCGTCGAACGGCGCGCGCCTGGCCAGTGAATTCGCTGAGCATTTCCATGTACGGTTCGAGCTTTGACTTAACGGACTGTGGTGGCAGGCCGGTCCCTAGTACCGCTTCAGCGAGCCTCTCGCGGTTGCTGACTCGAATGCGTTTGCCGTTCAACTGAGCGCCTTTGCCGCGACTCGCAACGAATTCTTCGCCGCGGACGGGATCGACAATGACTGCGTGCTGCAGGTGTTTACCGCTACGCAGCGCGATGCTGACCGCGTAATGGTGTATGCCCTGAATGAAATTTGTGGTGCCATCTAATGGATCGATCAGCCACACGTTGTCGTCACCGGACTGGGCTTCACCGGATTCTTCGCCGATGATCGTGTGTTCCGGATACGCCTTCATCAATGCTTCGACGATCGACTCTTCTGCTCGGCGGTCGACGTCAGAAACGAAATCATTGTGCGACTTCTCCTGAACCTTGATCTTGTCGAACTGATCAATGGATCGGTTGATGATGTCAGCGGCAGTTCGAGCGGCTCGCAGGGCGACGTTGGCAGCGGGTTCCACGGGATACTCTCTTCTTTCGTTGAAAGGGAATGAATGGTGTTGGTCACCAATCTCAGCAGCGCAGGCATAGCATTCGCTTCGGGCGCGGCGCTGCGGCGCGCTATGCTAGTCGTTGTAGTGTCCTAATGTTAGCCGGAAGTGCCCGAATGCCCCCGACCGCCCCCCAAGAATCCTCAGACAAACGGCAGCAAGATCTGGCTGCGTTGCGGATCATCCTGGTAGAGCCCAGCCATCCGGGCAACATCGGTGGAGCCGCTCGAGCGCTCAAGACCATGGGGTTATCACAGTTGGTACTCGTTGCGCCGAAACGCTATCCCGACCCGCAGGCTGAGTGGCGCGCCGCCGGAGCTGGCGAGGTCCTTGAGCAGGCTCGCATCGTGGACAGCGTGGACGAGGCCATTGCAGACTGTCATCTCATCGTAGGCACGAGCACCCGATCGCGAACGCTGCCCTGGCCTATCGATCCGGTTGTGGATGCGGCGCCCAAGTTGTTGGCTGCGTCTGCGCATGGGCAAGTGGCTATTCTTTTCGGTCGGGAAGACAACGGCCTGTCTAACGATGAGTTGCAGCGCTGTCACTTTCACGTCGCGATCCCCGCGAATCCGGACTACTCATCCCTCAACCTTGCGATGGCGGTACAGGTGTTGAGCTACGAGCTTTTCCGCCACAGCGAGCTCACCACGGCGATCGATCCGAGTTGGGACAAACGTGCGGCCAGGTCCGATGAGCTCGAAGGCTTCTTTGGCCATCTGGAACGGGTGCTCACCGAGATCGACTTTCACGATCCGTCGAACCCGGGTCAGGCGTTGACACGCATGCGCCGTTTGTTTACCCGCATTCGGCCTGATGAGACTGAAGTGGCGATGCTGCGCGGCGTGCTGAGCCATGTTCAGCGGGCAGCGCGTCTGTCATCGCCAGTGAAACCTTATGATTAGGCGGCCATTCGAATAGTGGACTAAATTAGTCGGGTATTGCAGACTCGGTCGCGTCAGCCCCCGCTTGATGGGTTGGCGACTGGAACCGTTGACTGTCATTTCACAGGTGAGAGCTCGTGCGTCTGACCACCAAGGGCCGCTACGCCGTCACAGCCATGCTTGATCTGGCCATGCACGAAGCTGCAGGGCCGGTCAGTCTCGCTGATATCGCGGGTCGCCAGGATATCTCCCTGTCCTACCTCGAGCAGTTGTTCGGCAAGTTGAAACGCGCTGGCCTGCTGGCGAGCGTCCGTGGTCCAGGAGGCGGCTATAGGCTGGTTGGCGACAGCGCCGGCGTTTCGGTGTCGGACATTATCACTGCGGTCGGCGAGGGTATTGATGCCACGCGCTGCGGCGGCGCCGGAGATTGCCGGGATGGCCACATCTGTCTCACGCATAACCTCTGGGCGGACCTCTCGGCGCGGATAGATGGTTTCCTGCGCGAGATCGACCTCGCGAGCCTAGTTGCCAGCGAACAGCAGCGCGGCTCGAGAGAGTCTGGTGGCACGCTGCTCGAGCGAATCGACGCGCGTATTCTCTAGCGACGCTGGGCGCCTTAAAAACGGCGTCGCGCATTGTAGTCTTATTGGATTTGCTGACGTGCCTCAACCCATATATCTCGATTACGCTGCAACGACGCCGGTTGATCCGGAGGTTGCGCGCCGAATGGCCGACTGTCTCACGATGGAGGGGACGTTCGGCAATCCGGCGTCCACCAGCCACGGGTTTGGCTGGGACGCGCAGGAAAAGGTCGAGATTGCCCGGGGGCAACTGGCGGCTCTGCTGAACGTCGACGTTCGGGAAATCGTCTGGACGTCGGGCGCGACGGAATCGGACAACCTGGCGATCAAGGGTGTCATGGCGGGCGCCTCCGGGCGTCACATCGTCACCAGCGCTATCGAGCACAAAGCGGTTTTAGATACCTGCGGCTATCTCGAAACCCAGGGTGTCGACGTTACCTATCTCGTGCCGGAGGCGAGCGGCATTGTCTCCCCCGAACAGCTCTCGGCAGCGCTTCGTCCAGATACCGCGCTGGTCTCGCTCATGCATGCCAACAACGAGATCGGGGTTCTCAACGACATCGACGCGCTGGGGCGGATCTGCCGGGACGCTGGCGTGCTGTTTCATGTCGATGCTGCGCAAAGCGTCGGCAAGCTGCCGCTGGACCTCAGCCAACTGCCGGTCGACCTGTTGTCGCTGTCTGCGCATAAGTTCTACGGCCCCAAAGGTATTGGCGCCCTCTATATCCGCCGCGATCCTGGATTTGCTGTCGAGCCGCAGATCCACGGCGGCGGTCATGAGTTTGGCTTTCGCTCCGGTACGTTGGCGACGCACCAGATTGTCGGTCTTGGTGCTGCAGCGCAGTTGGCGAAGGATCATCTTGACGACGAAGTGCCTCGGCTGACAGCTCTGCGCTCCAGACTTCTGTCTCATTTGTCGCAGATCCCGGGTAGCCACTTGAACGGTCACCCCCAGCGCAGGTTGCCGGGCATTGTGAACGTCTCGTTTGAAGCGGTGGATGGCGAGACGTTGATGAACGCTCTGGCGGGAATTGCCGTCAGTAACGGCTCGGCGTGCACATCGGCAACGGTTGAGCCTAGCTTTGTGCTCAGCGCGCTGGGTGTGCCTCGCGAGTTGGCCCTGGGAGCGCTTCGAATCAGTGTTGGCCGTTTCACGAGTGAGGCAGATATCGACAGTGCCGGCAGGGAAATTGCTGATGTGGTGGGGCGGTTGCGCGCTTAAGCCACTGACAAACCAGGCTCGCGACACCCTGATAACTTGGCCTGCGTTGCCGTATAATGCGCCGCCTCGCAAACCGCCGGCGGAGATTTTGCCCGAGCGGAAGTGCGAAAAATAGTAAGTAAATCAGAGGCCTGTCGGCAAGACGTGATCTCTGGGATAGAAGCTCGAATGCGCTGCGTGCGAATTGAGCAGAGAATTGTCCACAGGCTGGGGAGCCATGTGGCGCCGGAACCGTGAGCGCCTTTTTGGTGGCGAGCTCCTGGCGAGAGACCGAACAAGAACAAACAAACTACTCTGGAGAGTTACGATGGCGATCGAACGCACCCTGTCCATCATCAAGCCTGATGCCGTTTCGCGAAACCTGATCGGAGAGATCGTGTCTCGCTTTGAGAATGCCGGCCTTTCGATCGTAGCGTCGAAAATGATTCGCCTGAGCGCGGAGCAGGCGGAAGGCTTCTACGCCGAGCACAAAGGCAAAGGCTTCTTTACCGATCTGGTGAGCTACATGCGCTCTGCACCGGTTGTGGTTCAGGTGCTCGAAGGCGAGGGCGCGATTGCCCTCAACCGAAAGCTGATGGGTGCGACCAATCCGGCCGAAGCGGATGCCGGCACCATTCGCGCGGACTTCGCCGAGAGCATCGATGCCAATGCAGTACACGGCTCCGATTCGCCGACGTCTGCGGCACGGGAAATCAGTTTCTTTTTCGCTGATGATGAGCTCTGCCCGCGCGACGCGTAGGTCAAGCTGATCGCGAGTAACACGATGAGTGATACAAAAATCAATCTGCTGGGACTGGATCAGGGTCAGCTACAGGCTCTGTTTGAGACGTGGGGCGAAAAGCCCTACAGAGCCACCCAGTTGATGAAGTGGCTGTATCACCAGCGCGAGCTTGATCTCGACAAGATGACGAACATGTCTAAGAAGCTGCGCGAACGCATGGCGACTGAGACGACAATCGATACGCCGGTCATTGCTGATCGCAAGGTCTCGAAGGACGGCACGCGCAAATGGATTATGCAGCTCGCTGATGGCAATCAGGTCGAGACCGTGCTCATTCCCGACGGTGATCGCCACACGGTCTGCATTTCCAGCCAGGTTGGCTGCATGCTGGATTGCACGTTCTGCTCGACTGGCAAGCAGGGCTTTGCCGGCAACTTGAGTGCTGGCGACATCGTTGGTCAGGTTTGGCTGGTGCATGACGAGTTGCTCAGCGAAGGCAAACGAGGCGTCACAAACGTCGTCTTCATGGGTATGGGGGAGCCGCTTCTGAACTTCGATGCGATGCTGGCGGCATCGAACCTGTTCTTGGACGATCTGGCCTTCGGCCTGTCCAAACGGCGGGTAACCGTTAGCACAGCGGGCGTCGTGCCCGGCATTTACAAGCTCGCCGAACACACAGACGTGGCGTTAGCGATCTCTCTGCACGCGCCGAACGATGCACTGCGCGAGAAGCTAGTGCCCATCAACAAGAAATACAATATCGCCGAGCTGATGAAAGCGTGCAGGCACTACCTGTCTGGGCTGGGTGACAAACGCTCCATCACGATCGAGTACACGCTGATGGACGGCGTCAACGATGAGCTTGAGCATGCTCGCGAACTGGCAACTCTGTTGCGGCCATTGCGTTGCAAGATCAACCTTATTCCGTTCAATCCGTTTCCTGGCGCGCCATTCAAGCGGCCAAACACACACCGGGTTCGAACGTTCCAGAACTACCTTGTAGACCAGGGTTTCGCGACAATGCTTCGCACCACACGCGGCGATGACATCGATGCTGCCTGTGGCCAGTTGGTCGGCCAGGTCGCCGATCGCACACGACGAGCAGAACGGCATCAAAACCGTATCGCAGCTCGGGAGATCGCGTGACTAACAGGATCTCGATACTCAGAAGCAACCCGTTTGATCGGGTTTGCAGGTGGCTGCTGATCGCTGCGCTTGCGGCGATGGTCGGTGGCTGTATCACGACAGAAGAAGGCGGACTGCCGGAACCGGCGCCCGACGATGAGCGCGTGCAGGCGCAACTCGACCTCGCCCGTGGCTATCAGGGTAATCGCGACTGGGGTCGGGCGCGTGGGCCGCTGCAAAAAGCGCTGGAGATTAACCCGCGCTCAGCCGACGCCCATGTTTTGCAGTCGATCCTGTATCAGGCCGAGAACGAGCCCACCCTGGCTGAGCGAGCCCTCAAACGCGCGCTTAGCTATGAGCCAAACAACCCGATCGCGCTAAACAACTACGGCACGTTCCTCTATGAGCGTGGCCGCTTTGCCGAGGCGGCAGTGCAACTGGCTAAGGTTGCCGCCGATACCGAATACCCTCGGCGTGCCCAGTCCTATGAGAACCTTGGCCTCGTCCTGCGCAAACTCGATGACGACGCTGGCGCGCTCGAAGCACTCGAGCGCGCAGTAGAACTGAACTCTCGACAGGCGCGCGCGCACTTGGAGATTGCGGACATTCGACTCATCGAAGGCGACGTCACGGCCGCTCAGACACACTTTGATTTCTTCCGCCGGCTCGCCCGGCAGACGTCACGCAGCCTTTGCCTGGGCATGCAGATTTCAGCGGCGGCTGGAGACGACGATGGCATCTCCAGCTACGCCATGGCCCTGGGTAACCTGTACCCCGATTCCGCTGAGGCAAGTGATTGCCAGGCTAATCCCCAGTGACCATGGATGGCCCCAAAGACGGCGGCCCGCCGGGGGCAGCGGCTAGCTCAAGCTCGGCTGGGCCTCAACAAGAGGGGCCCGGCCCGGCTCTGGCCGCGGCGCGCGAAGAAATGGGCGTCTCGGCTCGTGAGATAGCGGATGCTCTGAATTTGCCGCTAAAAGTGGTGGAGGGCATAGAAGCCAACGATGCATCAAAGCTTCCCCCCACGGCATTCGCGCGAGGCTATGTCCGCTCATACGCGAAGCTGTTTGATCTGGATGCTGATGCCCTGGTGAGTGCTTACGAGGATATGGTGGGCGAGACCCACACTGCCGAAGTTGTTGTTGTTCCCAGCCCGGAAGCAAGAGGAATGGTCAGCTTTTTCTCAGCTCAGCCTCCTCTTTTCTGGGCGGTAAGCGCTGGCGTTGCGCTGGTGCTGGTGCTGCTCATCGTTTGGCTTGCGAGCGGAGGCGACGATGTCGGCTCGAGCGCCGGGGCGGATGCGAGCTCTGCGGCTGATAGAAACGTCGCGCAAACCGATTCACGAACACCCGGTGAAGTGAGCGATGACGATCGGGTCGTATACGAGCCAGACCTGCCAATCGAAGCCCTCGCGCAGGATGAGCCCGTGGGTTTATCGGCGGACGACGCTGCCAGCGAAGCCAATACCGAGGATTCTGCCGCCTCGTTCGAAACAGAACCCGTGACCGCAGCGGAGCCAGCGTCTCAGCGTCGCCTTACCGCCGAAGGTGACGACACGCTGGGCATAGGATTCTCGGAAGATTCCTGGCTGGTCATTCGTGACGGCGAGGGCCGTAAGCTCTACAGCAATCTCGGTCGCAGGGGCTCGGAGCTGACCTTTGTCGGCCAGGCGCCTTTTCGTCTCGTCATCGGTTACGCACCTGGCGCCACCGTTCGCTTCAACGGCGATGCCGTAGCTCTGGCGCCGCACACCCGCAACGATGTTGCCAAACTGTTCCTGGGACAATAGCGATGCCAGGTGTTAGAGGCATGCGCGACATTTTGCCGGCTGATGCGTTGAGCTGGCAGTTCGTCGAACGCACGTTGGCTGATGTGTCGGCCTCTTTTGCCTATCAATCGATGCGCCTTCCGCTTGTTGAGTTCACAGCGCTGTTCAAACGCGGCGTTGGCGAGGCGACCGACATTGTCGAGAAGGAGATGTACACCTTTGCCGATAACGACGGTGAGTCGCTGACCCTTCGGCCCGAAGGCACAGCGAGCTGTGCCAGAGCATTGCTCGATGCTGGATTGTTGTACAACGCCGTTCAGCGAGTGACGTACGCGGGCCCGATGTTCCGCTATGAGCGTCCGCAGAAAGGACGCTACCGCCAGTTTGAGCAGTTTGGCGTTGAGACGTTTGGTCTGGTCGGTCCGGATATCGATGCCGAGCTGCTACTCATGTGTCAGGAGATGTGGCGTCGCCTTGGCGTCAGCGAGGCGCTGACCCTGCAGCTAAATACGTTGGGTTCCGGTGATTCTCGAGTCCGCTATCGACAAGCGCTGGTCGACTACCTGACCCCTTTTGAGGCGGAACTTGATGCCGATAGCCAGCGCCGGTTGAAAACCAACCCGCTGCGGATTCTCGATAGCAAGAATGCGCGCACGGGTGAGATCGTCGCAGACGCGCCGACGCTCGCCAGTTTTGTCGACGATGATGCTCGCGCCCACTTCGATGGTCTGTTAGCCCAGTTGGACGCGCTCGGCATTGCCGCGCAGATCAATCCGACGCTCGTTCGCGGGCTCGATTACTACACTCACACGGTTTTTGAGTGGGTGACTGATGCGCTCGGTGCCCAGGGCACGGTTTGTGGTGGTGGTCGTTATGATGGGCTGGTCGAGCTGCTGGGCGGCAAAGCCACACCGGCGGCGGGCTTTGCCGCGGGTATCGATCGGCTGGTGCTGCTGCGCGACGCAGTTGCGCCGGCGCTCGATGACAGCCAGTGTGACGTCTACTGGGTTGTACCGGATCCGTCGCTTATCGCCTCGGCGCAGAAGCAGGCCAACGATCTCCGGCAAAACAATCCTGGGCTTCGAATCCGCCTGCACACGGGTGGCGGCAAGATGAAGAATCAGATGAAAAAGGCGGATGCCAGCGGCGCTCAGTTCGCGTTCATTGTTGGCCCGGAAGAATCGGCCTCGGGCGGTGTGACCGTTAAGCGCCTGCGCGGCGAAGGCGGTCAGAACTCGATGAGTGTGGCAGATGCTTTTGCTATGGTGGCGCGCGAAATCCAGGGCGCTGATCAGCCTCGCTGATCTCGCAGCAGAACCCCGGGGTAATCGGTAGCTGTCTATCATTAGATGCCTTTGATAGTCAGCCGTGGATAGTTGGTCGTGGATAGTTGGTCGTGAATTGGCGAACCGATTGTTTAGAATCGTTAGGAGTTGTTTGTGTCGGACTATTTATCCGAAGAAGAACAGGTACAGGCCCTCAAGACCTGGTGGGACGAGAATGGCACCAGCTTAGTTGTCGGGGTCGTACTCGTGCTGGCTGCAACATTTGGCTGGCGCTGGTATCAGGGTTACAGCGCTGACCAGGCGGCCGCTGCGTCCGATCTGTATCAGGATTACCTGCTGGCTGACGAAGATGCCAGAGATGAAGTGGTCGCTGAGATCGACAGCCAGATTCCTGGAACGAGCTACCAGGCCTTCGTTAAGTTGACCGAAGCCCGTCGGGCGCTTGACGGTGGTGATCTGGAGGCCGCGGTTGGCGAACTCGAAGATGCCCTGGCTGCTGCCAAGGGTTCCTACCTCGACGGCCTGACCCGAATTCGACTGGCCCGCTTGTACCAACAGCAGGTCAAAACGGATGGGGCACTGGCTCAGCTCGCGCGGGTGAAG
>CAYGQC010000149.1:0-9499 GCA_964351875.1 uncultured Pseudomonadales bacterium | reverse complement strand
GATCACGATCCACAGCGCCTGCAAACCCAGGGCGCACGATGCATGGACTGCGGCGTTCCGTTTTGCCAGTCCGAGGAAGGCTGCCCGATTCACAACCTGATCCCCGAATGGAACGATCTGGTGTATCGCGAGAACTGGGCCGAAGCACTCGATCGCCTGCATAAAACCAACAACTTCCCCGAGTTCACCGGCCGCGTTTGCCCCGCACCCTGTGAAGGCGCTTGTGTTCTGGGCATCACCGATCCCGCCGTCACCATCAAGAACATCGAGATGGCGATCATCGATCGTGGTTTTGAGGAAGGCTGGGTTGTACCCGAACCACCCACGTCGCTCACCGGTAAGACCGTGGCAGTCGTCGGGTCCGGGCCCGCAGGTCTAGCCGCCGCACAACAACTATGCCGCGCTGGTCACAGCGTCACCGTTTTCGAGCGTGCTGACAGGATCGGCGGCTTGCTGATGTACGGCATTCCCAACATGAAGCTCGACAAAGGCGTCGTCGATCGTCGGGTCAAGATCATGGAAACCGAAGGCGTTGTCTTCAAAACCAGCACTAGCGTTGGTGACGGCAGTGAAGACAGCATCGATATTCGCACGCTCCGAGAGGAATACGACGCGCTGCTTCTAACTACGGGAGCGACTGTTCCTCGCGACCTGCCCATTCCCGGCCGAGAACTTGGCGGCGTGCACTTCGCCATGGACTTCCTAACGGCAAACACAAAGAGTCTTCTCGACTCAGACCTGAAAGACGGCAACTACATCTCCGCCAAGGATAAGCATGTCGTCGTTATCGGCGGCGGCGACACTGGCACGGACTGCATCGGCACGTCACTGCGTCACGGTGCAGCGTCATTGGTGAACTTCGAGTTGTTCCCGCAGCCGCCAGCGGAACGCGCAGCCGACAATCCCTGGCCAACCTGGCCCAAGATTTTCCGGGTGGACTACGGCCACGAAGAAGCGTCGCACAAACAAGGCAAAGATCCGCGCGTCTACTCCATCTCGTCGCTGAACTTTGTCGACAACGGCAAGGGCGAGGTTAAAGCCATTCGCACCGTTGACGTCGAGTTCAAGAATGGCAAATTTGAGAACATCGAGGGCAGCGAACGGGAATGGCCTGCAGATCTCGTGTTGCTCGCGATGGGATTCCTGGGGCCTGAGCATGAAGCCTCTGACCCGCTTGGCCTCGAGTACGATCCGCGCAGTAACTATCAAGCTGAGTACGGCCAGTACCGCACAAACCTCGACAACGTCTTTGCTGCCGGCGACTGTCGACGTGGCCAATCATTGGTTGTGCGAGCGATCAACGAAGGCCGCGAGTCCGCCCGCGAGGTAGACCGATTCCTGATGGGATCTACGCGCCTGCCGTAGGACACTCGGTGTCTGCGAGCTGGCTCATCTCGCCAGATCCAACACTACTGGTCTTTGCGAGCTAGTTCGTTGCGGTGCGACGAACACCCGACAGAGCATTTGGCTACGGCAAATTCTCGAAAGGGAGCTCTAGCCGAGTGCGCTAAGCAGACGCTAGATGCGCTTCCGAACCAAGGACAGTCTGACGAGGTGCTTCAGATCGTGCGGCTTTTCTTTGAATTCATCGGTCTCGCGATGCGCGGAAAAGAGCCGAACAAAACAACCGCGGCTCAGATACTCAAGCGTTCTGAAGAACGTATTCGAGCGCGCCTTAGATCAGATCAGCAACACCGTGCTCGGGAGATACTTGCTCAGCTCGAGGGCGAGCGAATGCTTCGTTTGCTGATGGGATCAAGCAGGCCGCTATGACTGCGCGACAACGCGACTCTCATCTTCGTTTGTCCAATCTTCGTCTTCTACGCTGCGATCGCGCGGCTAACTAACGACGGCCAAAGCTAACAACTTGCACCTACACCAACGTGGTAACCACTCATGACCCAAATGACCTGCAATGGAATACAGCTTGAAGTAGAAAGCCACGGAAACCCAAAGCACCCAGCGTTCATTCTCATTCGTGGTCTGGGTACCCAGCTAACCGAATGGCACCCAGACCTCATAGCGAGCTTGGTTAGTGAGGGGTTGCATGTAGTGGCGTTCGATAATCGCGATATCGGGCTATCTCAACATATTGATGAGGCCGGCGTGCCGAGCTTCAGGGACGTCGCGAGTGGCGCGGTAGAAGCGCCGTATACCACTTCTGACATGGCGCAAGACGTTATCGGCTTGATGGACACCATGAACATAGACAAAGCTCATGTCATGGGCATTTCCCTTGGCGGCATGATCACTCAGATGATGGCAGTCGAGCACCCGGAAAGGCTGCTGTCGATTCTCTCGGTCATGTCATCTAGCGGTCGACCGGGCTTACCGTCTCCCACCAAAGCAGCGCAAGAAGCCTTCGCAACGCCAGTACCAGAAGGCCTTGAAGATCGCATTCAACAAACCGCTGCACACAAAGCCATTTGGGGAAGCCCAGCCTATCCAGAGAGCCTGGAAGAACGACTCGAAGCCGCTCGAGCCACAATCGGAAGAAGTAGCCACCCGGATGGTCTCGCCCGTCAGCGACTGTCAGTTGCAGCGAATTCGGATAGAAGCGAGCTTCTCAAAACCATCAAAGTGAAAACCACGGTTATCCATGGTGAGGACGATGCGCTCATTCCGGTGGAGTGCGGCATCGATACTGCGCGGCTAATTCCCAACGCACACCTAGAAATCGTGCCTGGTATGGGCCACAACATCCCGGCGGGCTTGGTGCCCTCTTTTGTACAACTGTTAAGAGAACACCTAGCGAGGGTGAACGCTTAGCTTTGCTGCTGTGATTTTTGGGCCATTGCACACGTTCCATCGCAATGCCGATCTCATGCATGCACGGCGTTGGAATGCTCTTAAGAAAGAGCACTCCGGCAGAACCATCTAGGCATCACTTAACTTGACGAGCATTTTGCCGTTGTTTGACCCATTGAATAGGCCGATGAACGCATCTGGTGCTTTTTCTATCCCATCAAATACAGTCTCGTGATACTTCATTTGCCCAGACTTTATCCAGCCTGCCATGTCTTGCAAAAATTGCGGCTGTTGCGCCGCGAACGCGGAAACCACAAAACCTCTCATGGTGATGAATTTGTAGATGGTCTCCGTTAAGTTGCGGGGGCCAGGCGTCGGTGTGCCGTCGTCATTGTAATGAGCAATCATCCCGCAAATAGGAATCCGACCGTGCGAGCGCATGTGAGTGAGTGCGGCCTCAAGTTGCGCGCCACCGACGTTCTCAAAATAGACGTCGATTCCCTTAGGTGCACCCTTTCTGAGTTCCGTGAGCGGGTCTGAAGTCTTGTAGTTGAAGGCGTGATCAAATCCAAATTCGTTGGTTAACTGTGCAACTTTATCGTCGCTACCAGCGCTGCCGATTACCGTACAGCCTTTGATTTTTGCAATCTGTCCAACCACAGAACCCACCGCACCGGATGCGGCGGAAACAAAAACGGTTTCACCGTCTTTGAGTTCGCCTGTAATCAATAGACCACCGTAGGCAGTAAGGCCGGGCATGCCCATCACGCCCAGGTAAGCGCTCAAAGGTGCCAGTTCCGGATCGACCTTGACGAGATCACGTCCATTCGAAACAAAGTACTCACGCCAGCTGGCGCCGTTGCTGACGTAGTCGCCGACGTCGTAATTTTCATTGTTTGATGCGACGACCTTACCTAGCGCACCACCGATCATCACTTCGCCCAGTGGCCATTGCTCCGCCATACGCCCCCGCATATAGGGGTCAACTGACATGTAGATGTTCTGAACGAGAACCTCATCCTTAGCAGGATCGGGTACGTTGGTCTCGATCAGCTCAAAGTTCTCAGCGGTGGGTTTGCCTTGCGGACGTGACTTTAAGTGTATCTCTCGACTCGTCGGCATCTTGGTTCCTATTAACTGATTTGGCGATATCCGTTGCCATTATCACTTCTGGAACGTCAAAGAGCGATTGCCATTCGTGAGTGAACACAGGCTTCATACCGCTTCAAGACGTCATCAAACCCCATCCGCTCTGAACGTTTACGTTTGTTGACGGCTGTATCCTGTAGCCGTCAATACTGCCTTGGCGGGCTGACCGTGCGGAAGCGCAACGGATCGAACTTCCGAGCCGCCTTCATCCGGCAGCTGTATTCAGGAGATCACCGTGTCTCACGCTTTCTTCGAAATCGATCAACTCGCGATGACGAATGGGTGATTATTCCCGTCGCTAGCGCGGCGCTGCGGACAACTGCTGCCCATCTATCCCAAAGCTCTGATACGGATTAAACGACGGGTCGCTCGTTAGCACGTACGTCCCGTCATCGAGCTTCCAGGCCTGATCGTACATATTGCTGAGCTGCACCTGGCCGCCGGGCGCTGAGCTGTCCGAGTAGGTTTCTACATCCATAATCGCTTCAAGCGTTTCTCTGGCTCGATAGTCCGCACTCTGCTGCTGATTGCGCCAGGTGTCATTGATGATCTGGCTAATCTCAGCGTTAGCCTTAGCCCAGATTTGCGCCCGCTCCCGCGCGCCCTGTGCAGCAATCTGCCCCATCTTGCGGTTGTGCTGGTTTATCTGCTGCTGCCAGACTGGATTAACAAGGTACGACTTTCGGATGCCTTCATACGTGTTGGCGTTGTATTCCTGCGCCGGACCAAATGAAGCAAACATCGGCGAGGCGTAGCCAGTCCAGGATTCGATCGGAGGTCCAAAATCACCGGAACTGCCGGTACGTATGTAAGTCATCAACACGCTAACAACGAACGAGCCGCGTAAGGGTACGCCTTCGTGTTCGTAGTCGACAAACGCCTGGGCGCTGGACACGCTGGTCTCGATGCGCTGAAAACCATTGTCCTGAACACCCGCGTACTGAGCCTCGTTCATCTCAAGGTCGGCCCGCCGTTGAACCGACGTGATCCTGGCCTTTGGCAAGGTGTGGCCAATGATGGCCCGCAAATACTGCTCGGCGTTACCGATCTGCAGCATCTGACAGCTTGGGTTCATCGAGCCAGACTGACTCCACTCCCAACCCTGATGCGGCAAGATCGCGATACCGTGTTGCCCATCAGGTGTGCCAGCACTCCAGTTGGTGCCGTACCCGTTGGTACAAGCATGAGCATCGCCCCAAGCTACGCCGCCTTCCGCCTGCCAACCGTACGGTACAAAAAGGCTCGCGGCCGCAATGGGCCGGCCGAAGCCCTGAACATCCAGTACGACAGTTGGAGCAAGCCTCATGGTCGCCGCTTCAGCGTCAAATGCTGTCATTGAGGCAGTGGCAAGAACCATCGATGCGATGAGGCAAGCAATCCAACCATGAAGCGTTTGATCGGCAAATCGAGAATGGGCGTGATCGAGAGAATGAGACATGAGAAAGCCTGCTTAAGGATGCCTGATTCTCTAGGCGCAAACCTCAGCAGAACAGGGTCACGATAACCGATCGTCGCGTCAGAAAATTCAGAACCACACTCAGTGCAGCCTAGCGACCGGTGCGCACTGCTTGCTTAATGGAGCCGATACTGCGAACCCACGGCGAGACCTTGCCGGTCTCCGCAGGAAGCCTGGTGGCGGCAGCATCAGCGGCCGCTTTGTCCGAGAACAGACCGTAGACCACGATATGGAGCGTGCGTCCGTTCGAGACGGTCGGGTAACTCGCAAATTCTGAAGGCTCTCGCTGAGCCTCTATATACTCTCGAACCCGCTGCGCATCACCGCTCCCCAGCAACTGAATCGTGTAGCGGCTGTCTTCTTGGGCGAGCACCCAATCGCCGTCTCGCCAGCCGTTGCTGCCCGAGGAGGTCACGACGGGAATCGCGGATACAGGCGCTGGCGGGCGAGAATCTACTACTGGAGCAGCTTCGATGATCGCTGGGTTTTCGCTTTCCGACGCAAGGATCTCTTCGGCTACTTCAACCGGTGGTGGTTCGACTTTCCCTTCCTCTTCCTCTTCCGCCACCTCTTCAATCGCTGGCGATTGAGCTACGGAATCGCCGCCTTCCGCTCTGCTGTTTTCAGCTTCCTGCGTTCGTTGTGCTACTGAATCGACAGGTGCCGCAGGCTTCGCAACCGGACTAGCGACGTCCCGGGCAACAACCCGATCGCGCTGAGACGGCGGCTCGGCCTCCACCTCTTCTTCGGGTATCTCCACGGGTTCGTCCAGATCGAGATCCGTCACGTCTGAATCCATCAGCGCGCCGGGTGCACCCGTCGCTATGACAACCGAATCCGACGGATTGTCGATGTCATCGCTCGCTGGCCAAACAACATATAAAGCGGCAACGACAACAATCAACAACATGGCAATAGCTCGGTGAACGACAGGAAACGTGGAACGGTGCTTTTTGGGGCCAATGCCCAATTCAATGAGGGCTTCGCCGGCGACAGCGTTAATGCGATCTGGCAGGCCCGCCGACATCTGAGCGATCTTGTCCAACTGATCCTCGCTGAACGGCGAGTGGCCTCGATACCCCGCTTCCTTGCAGCGCCACTCAACATAACGACGAACCGCGTCCGAGTCGAATGTCGGCAGCGAAAGCTCATGCCACGGCACATCATCCGCAAGCCGTTTTGCGCTTCTCTGAAGCGCACCGAGAAACGATTTCTCAGCGAAGCAGACAACTCGCAAATCCTGCTGCGCAACGACATTCAGAATTTGATCGATTGCCCTGGAATCCAGTAGCTGAGCATCATCAATCAGCACCATGCACACACGCTCACTTGCAGCAGCGTCCATAACCCCGCTGGCAACCAGCTCGAACAGCAATTGATCAGACGCATTGCTGGGCACCGCGATGCCAAAACCCTGCGCGATGCTGACCATGACATCTCGACCACTGGACACCAGCGTGCCATTGATACGAGCCGCTTTTGCCCTGGGGTCGAGATTGGCGGACAGCGCACGGTAAAGCGTTGTCTTGCCAATGCCGCGAGGCCCAGACACCACCAACAACCGTCGACTCCAGCGGCTGAGATGTCGGAGCTGTTCGAGCGCACCCTGGCGACCGGCACCTTCGAAGAAGCCGTCACCTGGATGGCTAAAAGGGTTATGAGTCAGTCCCAACTGACCGCCCGCTGATCGTTCTTCAATGTCGATGACTGGCTCAGCCACGAGAGGAAGAACCCTCTAATGCAGATCCAGACGCCGTACTCTTTAACGTCTCACTCAAAAGAGAAGAGTCTGCATCACGTATCTCGACTCGGCCGATAGCGACCGGAACGATAAGGCGCAGGAGGCCGTCGGCCACTTTCTTGTCCATGCCCATCGCTTCCAGCACCGATTCCGATGACAGCTGCGGTGGTTCACAAGGCAGCTCGAAGCGCTCGATCAATGCGCGAATTCGATCCGCATCGATCCCGGTCAGGGCATTGGCACGGCGCGCATAGTCGGCTGCCTGCACCATGCCGATGGCGACCGCCTCACCGTGCAGATACGTGCCGTACTCCGTGAGTTTCTCGATGGCGTGACCGAACGTATGACCGTAGTTCAGGATTGCGCGAATGCCGCCTTCCCTCTCGTCCTGCGCGACGACCTCGGCCTTGATCTCGACCGATCGAGCAACCGCATGCGCCAGCGCGGAGTCGTCCAGGCCGAGAATCTCAGCCACGTTCTCTTCCAGCCAACTGAAGAAGTGAGCATCGAAGATCACACCGTATTTGATGACCTCGGCCATACCCGCACGAAACTCCCGCGCAGGCAGGGACGACAACACAGCCAGGTCCGCAATCACAGCGGTGGGTTGATAAAACGCGCCGATCATGTTTTTGCCAGCGGCGTGGTTAACAGCCGTCTTGCCACCAACCGAGGAATCAACCTGAGCAAGCAGCGTGGTCGGAATCTGCACGAAACCAACACCTCGTTGGTAGGTCGCGGCCACAAATCCCGAGAGATCGCCTACTACGCCACCACCGAGCGCGACGATCGTAGTGGTTCGGTTGTGGCGTTTGCGCAGCAGAAAATCGAGCGCCCTGCTGTACTCCTCTAGAGACTTGTGGGCTTCACCGTCGGGCATCATGTGGACGTCGACGTCTATGTCGGCAAAGGCTTCCAGCACCTGATCGAGATAGAGATCCGCAACGGTCGGGTTCGTCAGGACCAGGGCTTGATTGCCTGAAACACACTCGCGCAGTAGCTGCCTGTTGGCCAGCAGTCCGGATCCGATATGGATCGGATACGATCGCTCTCCCAGCTCTACTCTGACTTGCCTCATACTCGGACGTCCTTCACGAGTGCGTTGACGATACGCTGGGCGAGTGCTTTCGGCCCGCCCCGGCTAGCGCTGAAGCGATAGTCGCGAAGCCCTGCGTAAAGCGGAGCACGCTCTGCAACAAGCTTCTCCAGCACAGCCCTCCGATTGCCTCCCTGCAGCAGGGGGCGCTTACGATCATTGCGGGTTCGCTCCATAAGCTGGCCCACGGAAGCATCCAGGTGAACTACGACGCCCTTCGCGAGCGCTGAGCGGTTTTCATCTCGAAGGACAGCACCGCCGCCGGTCGCAATGACCAGACCCGAATCCGCCATCAGCTCCTCAATGACATGAGCCTCTCGATCGCGAAAACCGGATTCGCCTTCGACATCGAATATCCATGCGGTTTCCGCCCCCGCTCGCTCTTCGATGACCTTGTCAGTATCGAAAAACGGACGCTCAAGCAGATCCGCAATATGCCTGCCAACGGTACTCTTGCCGACCGCCATGAGGCCGATCAGCACGACGTTGGGTTGGCTCGCCATGACGTACACCATTTCATGCCCGGCATTGTGCCATCGAAGGACTGGAATTAGTCTTTTCGTCGCGGTTTAAGTTCCAGGCTCCCGATGACGGCGAGTAGGTGAGCGCCTAGGCGCACGATGCCTTACCACCCGTCGTTACGAGCCAGCGGCTTGCGCGGTAATCAGCAGAGCGCGAGGTATCTAACACTTCGTCGTTGCGAGCTAGCCGGTTGCGCAACAACTCGGGCAGCGCGGCAATCTCAGCAAGCGAGGGGGAGTTCTAGTACCAGAGCGAGATCGCCACGTTGCCGTCCACTGCGTGGCCGGCGCCTCGCGACGACGGGTCATGGCCGTCTTTGCGAACGAGCAGACTGCAGGGCAGTCGGCGACGTGCGGCAATCTCTGTAAGACAGATAACAATGGCTAACAGACCGAGATCGCCACGTTGCCGTCCACTGCGTGGTCGGCGCCTCGCAACGACGGGGCTTTTACTGCGTGGCCAGCGTCTCGCGATGCGGGTCATGGCCGTCTTTGCGAGGAGACGTGCAACGTCGACGCGGCAATCTCATGAGGACAGGATAAATAGTCAGCTGCCGGTTAAAGGATTGCCGGTGAGTCACTCTTTGGAGCGCTCTCGAGCATTCTATCCAGTCGCTGCGCGATGGATACGAATGCACTGCCGCTACTTCAGCGTTTATCGCGCGTCGATCGGGGGCGGCTGTGCATGATTGCTCCGCAATCAACAGCCGACTGCCCCGATCACCGTAGCTGGCGCGATCGGCGTTGGCAATGCGCTGTTGCTCTCGAGGGCCTCAGCGCGCGTCGAA
>CAYGQC010000148.1:0-9625 GCA_964351875.1 uncultured Pseudomonadales bacterium | reverse complement strand
TGGTAGAAGCCGCCCAGCAAGGCTCGCTGTCCGAGGTGCTGATCATCGTGGCCGGCCTTGCGGTGCCGGATATTCGCGAACGCCCCATGGCGCAGCGCGGCGCCGCCGATGCAGCTCACGACAAGTTTGTCGTAGAGCGAAGTGACCTCCTATCGCTGTTGTCCATCTGGCAGTGGTCGCTGAAACAGAAGGGGCAACTCACCAACCGCCGCTTTCGTCGCGCGATGGCGGACAACTTTCTGAACTTCGTGCGCTACCGCGAGTGGCGAGATCTGCACCGACAACTGAAGCGCGCCTGCCAGGATTGCGGCTTCAGGTTCAACGATGTTGAGGCTGACTATTCGGCCATCCACAAAGCTGTCCTCGCGGGCTCACTGAGCATGATCGGCCAGCACGATGAGAAGGGCGTCTACCTGGGCGCGCGCAATCTCAAGTTTCGAATCTTTCCGGGTTCTTCACTCAGTGACAAACGGCCGCGCTGGCTGATGGCGGAGTCGATCGTCGAAACCAGCGCGGTCTACGCGCGCAACGTCGCCGGTATCGAACCACGATGGCTCGAAATCCTGGCCGCACACCTGCTCAAGCGTAGTCACTCTGACCCGCACTACAGCGACAAGCGCGGTGAAGTCATGGCCTATGAGCGCGCCACTCTGTACGGCTTGCCCATTGTTGATCGAAAGCTCGTCCGATTCGGACCCGTGGATCAAGCTCAGGCGAGGCGGCTGTTCATGGCAGATGGACTGCTGCCCGGCGCCATTCGCACGCCGCTTCCATTCCTCGAGGACAACCTCGAGCTGGTTGAACAGCTCCGGGAATTTGAAGAGAAAGGCCGGCGCCGGGATCTGATTGCCAGCGATGAGCTGCTGATGGACTTCTACGACGCGCGGCTGCCCGACGACGTTGTGGGTGTTGCGTCGCTTAAGCGCGCGCTCAAGCGCGAACCTGCTCTGCGGGACATGCTGCGTATGACCGCGGAAAACCTTGTTCTGGCGCCGGATCAGCTACCGTCCGAGCAGGAGTTCCCCAACGCGCTCATGCTGAAAGACCTCGCACTCACGCTGACCTACGCCTTCGCGCCCGGAAGTGAGGAAGACGGCGTCAGCCTGCTGGTTCCGGTTGGCGTACTACCGTCGCTCACTCTGCGCCATACCGAGTGGCTCGTACCCGGTTTTCTGGAGGCGCTTACCCAGGCCTGGCTACGCTCACTGCCGAAGCGTCTTCGCAGGCAGATGGCGCCGTTGCCCGATCATCTGCCCGGCATCGTCAGCAGGCTGCGCAAGCGGTACGGCGAAGGGCGTCTGGTAACGGCGCTAGCGGAAGTTCTCCGTGACGAGGTGGGCGTCAATGTCGCCGCCTCGGATTGGGATCTCGAGCGAGTCCCCGAAGCGCTCACGATGCGTATCTGTGTGATCAATACCGATGGCGAGATCGAGCGTACGTCGCGATCGCTCGAGTCACTGCAGGAGCACTACAGTCAGCAAACAGTCCACGCGAGCGGGCAGGCCAGAGCTAACCTGGAGATCGACGATCTTGACGGCTTCCCGACAGAAGGACTGCCCGCCGAGCAGCTGATATCAAGTGGCAGCGATGTGGCGAGCGGCGGCGAGTCCATCGTCTATCCGGCGATCGAGGCTTCTGACGGGAAGCTCAGCTATCGGTTGTTGAATACCGCTGATGAGGCGGGTTCAGCCAACCGGCGAGGGTTGCCAGCTCTCGCACTCACCCGTCTCGCCAAGGCGCACAGACAGATGCGGCGGCAGGTCGCGTCCGAGAAGACGCTTGGTCTGCACTACGCCGGTCTCGGCGACGCCAGCACGCTAACCGAGCAGATCTGCAGGGCGGCAACATGGGCCTGCCTGTTCGAGGGTCACGACTTGCCGCGTACAGCAGAACGATTTGAGACCGCCTGCAATCAGCGCAACGGTCAGCTTATGAGCGTTTTCGCAGAGCTTCTGGGCCAAGTCGCGGGTGTCTTGTCAGATCGCTTCGACCTGATGCGATGTCTCAGTGATACAACCTCGCCCGCGTTTGCGCCTGCCTGCGCCGATATTCGTGCGCAGGTTGACATGCTCGTGCCGGGCAACTTCATGGAAGTCACGCCCCACCAACGCCTGCGAGACGTGCGTCGGTACCTGGCCGGGCACACCTATCGCCTCACGCACCTTCAAGGCAAGGTGGAGCGCGACCATCAAAATCAAACAGTTATATCGAAACTCGAGAATCGGGTTGAGGCATTGAGCGCCGTGCTTCCGACGCCCGCTTTGTTGGAACTCTCGTTCGCTCTGCAGGAAGTTCGGCTGGGGATGTTTGCTGAGCCCCTGCAGTCGCTCAAGGGTTACTCCGTTAAGCGCTTTGACAAGCAGCTAACCAATACTGAGCGGGAGTATGCGCTGCGCTAGTGCCTGGTATGCGGGCATCGAATCCGGCGCCATTGCCTGGCGCCATCCAGAGCATGCTCAGCGGGGAAGGCCCCAGCGGGGAGGGGACGGACGCACGGACTGTAGAGTTGGCTACAATGCGGCGCCACCGGGCTGACTCACGTGTAGCATCAAGCTGGCTGAGGTTTTGTCACGCCTCAATCAGCACCGGTTGCGGCAGTATCACGATGGATACGATCAAGCATCGACGCTTGCTGGCACCATCAATTTTGAAACACCTTCGAGCAAGGATTGCTCGTATCGGGAGAGAAAAGGCACATGAAAGCTAGGCGCGATCGTTGGTCATTTGCAAAGTACCTGATGCTTGGATTTGCATTGCTACTGCCAATCACCCCGGCGCTGGCCGCGGACGCAGCGAACCAGGATCCCTGGGAGCCGCTCAACAGGAAAACCTACGCCGTCAACGACTTCGCAGATCGCTGGGTACTAAGGCCGGTAGCGGTTGGCTATTCGACCGTAACCCCCGGGGTAGTCCAGGACGGCATCGGCAACTTTTTCCAGAATATCGGGACGCCCGCAGTAGCGATCAATCAGGTTTTGCAGGGCAAGCCGGGGTTGGCTGCCTCGGATACCGGCCGGTTTCTACTTAATTCTACGTTTGGCATCGGCGGTCTGATCGATATCGCATCGAGAGTAGGCCTGCCGGCACACAGCGAAGACTTTGGCCAGACTTTTGGTCGCTGGGGCATAGAATCGGGCCCGTATCTAGTGGTTCCATTTCGAGGGCCGTCGACGCTTCGCGATGCGGTTGGCTTGGGCTTCGATACGCTGTTGAACCCGCTTCAGCTTATTGATCACGAGCCAACTCGCTACAGCCTGCTCGCCACCAGCATCATTGATACCCGGGCTGGCCTGTTGTCAGCCGAGGACCTGATCAGCGGCGATCCCTACGTGTTTATCCGCGAGGCCTATCTGCAGCGGCGAGAGTTCCTCATCACCGACGGTGTGGTCGAGGACGATCCATTCCTGGACGACTTCGACGAATAGCGGCGCAAAGAAACTGTCTCTCCGGACGGGTTAACTCTCGTCGCGAGCCGAGAGTTTCGCATTGATAAAGTCACCGTGTTCTATGTAGAGCAAATCGCTGATGTGACGAATGCGGCCTTCCTCGACCGGCGTGACCTCGGTGTCGGCCAGCGCGACTCGCCACAGAGCTTCGATTAGCGCGCAGCGCTGGCTGTAGGACCAGCGCGTCATGAGTTCTCTCGTAAACTCAATCACGCCGACCTGCTCAGCAATGTGTGCTTCCGCGCGTTCGAGCGCGTGAGCAACCTCATCCTCGTCGAGGCCTGTCAGGCCACACAACGCAGAGGCAGCAACGCGTCTCTCCTGCTCGGAAACCTGATGATCTGCCCACGCAACCTCAATCAGCAATACGGCTATCGTGTAAGCCGTATCGACAGCCGCGACATGCTTTCGATCACCACCTGCATCTGCGCGGCCATCGAAACCCAGTAAGACTTTTAGTCGCGCCAGGCTCATGCGGCGCGTTGCCGCAGGTGTTCCAGGGCTGCGAGGACGTCCGCCGTACCAGCACCTGTTTTGCGCGGTAGTTCAGACAAATCTCGCCGATACGCCCTCGCACCCGCGAAACCATTAAATATCGACAGCATGTGCCGAGTCATCGCGTGCAAGCGCTCGCCCTCGCGGAGTTTGTCGTCGACGTAGTCGAGGTGCTGTGTCAGCAGCTCGAGCCGCGCTGCCAATGACATTGTCTCGTCTCGCCCCTGCTCGATGTCGGCGAGCAACGCCGGGTTGTGATAGGCGGCTCGGCCAATCATGACGCCGTCGAAGCGTGCAAGCAGGGCATCGTACTGATCGCGCTGGGTGACGCCGCCGTTGACGATGACCGGAATCTCGCTGAAACACTCTTTAACCCGCGCAGCGCGATCGTAGTTAAGCGGCGGAACATTGCGGTTCTGGGCTGGAGAGAGTCCTTTAAGAAAGGCTTTGCGCGCATGCACGATGAGCGCGGCGTTACCCGCGGCATTGACCGCGCTCACAAACGCGAAGAGGAACGCTTCGCTATCGTCATCATCCACACCGATGCGAGTCTTCACCGTTACCGGAATTGACACCGCCTCGGTCATGGCGCGTACACAGTCAGCCACTAACGCCGGCTCGCGCATCAGGCAAGCACCGAAAGCCCCTTTCTGAACACGCGGGGAAGGGCAACCAACATTCAGATTGATTTCCTGATAGCCAGCCACCTCACCCATGCGCGCGCAAGCTGCCAGCTCGGAAGGGTCGCTACCACCTAGCTGCAAAGCCAGCGGCTGCTCACTGACATCGAAGCCGAGAAAGCGTTCGGCGTCACCCGCGAGCAGTGCTCGTGTGGTCACCATCTCAGTGTAGAGCAGGGCACTGCGACTGAAGCGACGCAGCAATACTCGGCAATGCCGATCCGTCCACTCCATCATGGGCGCAACGGAAACCGCGGCGACGGGGTGCGGCGCGCTCTTCGACTGATCGGTGGTTACCTGTTCAAATGCCATAGTGGGTAGAGATAGTGGGTAGATAAGGTTGATGCGTTAATTAGGTATAGGACGCTCTATCCGCGCCCTTAACCGTGGCAGCGATTGCTACGGCGTCCTGCGTCATTGTAGCTGACCGGATGCCCGCCTTATCATCGGAACATGCGATTGCTCGACACAAACCGTGAGACAACACCCCAATGCCCTGAACACTCGGAACCTCAATCTGTTCGAGTGCTCGTCTCGCGATGAACGAGCTGATTGTGCGCGACGAGCTTAAGGCGGTCATTGGGGAGACAAATGCCTTCGAATTCCTTGCCAGTTTGCCCGGTCAGCCGATGCGCGAAGTCGCCAGCCGCTCGACGCGGTTGGTTCAAATCGGCGGCCAGAGTTACTACTGCAAATATCACCACGGAGTAGGGTGGCAGGAGATACTCAAAAACCTGCTGATCGGCCGTCTAGCTGTAGTCGATGCAAGCAGCGAGCGGTTGGCGAGCGAGCGCTTGAACGAAGCAGGGGTTAAGACGCTCAAAGTTGCGGCATTCGGACGCCGAGGTTCTAATCCCGCGACTCGAGAGTCGTTTCTGTTAACCGATCCGGTGAGTCCGGCGTTGTCGCTGGAAGGGCTTGCACTGTGCTGGCAGATCACACGGCCCGAGGCGGCTGTGCGGCGTGCACTCATCCGGCGAGTCGCCAAAATCACGAGGGCCATGCACGAGTCAGGGGTGAATCATCGCGATTTCTACCTCTGCCATCTTCTGCTGCAGACAGACAGCGAGTTGAGCGTCCACGCCATCGAGACCGCGCGGATCACGATTATCGATCTTCATCGTGCACAATGCCGCGAGCGAGTGCCGAAGCGTTACCTCGTGCGCGACCTGGCGGGGCTATATTTTTCAGTCATGGAGCTTGGCCTGAGCAAGTCCGACAGGCTCAGGTTCCTCGCTGCTTATTTTGCTGCACCCCTGCGACAAAGCTTAATAGAGCACGACGCGCTGCTGCGACGTATCGAACGAAGAGCGCAGGGGCTCTTCAACAAAGCGGTGCGCAAACGCATCCTGCCCAGTCAGATCTATTTGTCCTGAACCGAGCCACTCGGTCCAATTTCGCATCCTTCAAGACCCCCAAACTGTGACCGCAACGGGCGAGAATTGTCGGTCAAAACCTGCAGATTCCCTCCACTTTACGGTCCACCGCGCCGTCAAAACATTCATATGTCATTGTTTTAGTTGATAATGGAGAGGATTTATCATTGTGTTCACTATTCTCCATATTTGCCTCCATTTTCTCTTCATTTTAAGTGCGCACCTCTGTATAGTTCCTGCCTAAGTCACTGATTGGCATAAGAACAACCGATCACCCACGCGAACGGCCTT
Organism: uncultured Pseudomonadales bacterium; assembly: GCA_964351875.1. Taxonomy (GTDB): domain Bacteria; phylum Pseudomonadota; class Gammaproteobacteria; order Pseudomonadales; family Azotimanducaceae; genus JANSWO01. The sequence continues at coordinate 3,337 of CAYGQC010000148.1, read as the reverse complement.
GCCTCGATCGACCGAACGAGACGGAAACGATCGAGCAGTCTGGCACAGGCTCCAGCGGGTATACGGACAGAGACAACGCTATGCGCCAACTACATTCAGACAACACGATCAAACAGCGCACGATTAGCGCGCCGGTCCATGCCATCGGCATCGGCGTGCATTCGTCCAGCAAAGTTCGCATGACACTACGCCCTGCCGGCGAGAACACCGGGATCAGGTTCGTTCGGACGGACCTGCCCGGTAGCCCTGAAGTGCGCGCCTGCGCGCAGCACGTTTCGGACACCACGCTGTCGACAAGCCTGTCATCTAACGATGTACAGATCGCGACGGTTGAGCATCTGATGTCTGCTCTGTGGGGCCTCGGCATCGACAATCTCATCGTGGAACTGTCCGGTGAAGAAGTTCCGATCATGGACGGCAGCGCGGCGCCCTTCATTTACCTGATTCGCACCGTTGGCGTAAAAGAACAGTCTGCAGCGAAGCAGTTCGTTCGAATCAAGCGTGAAATCAAAGTCAGCCAGGGTGATTCGGAAGCCTCCTTGCTGCCTTACATGGGCTTCAAGGCGTCGTATCAGTTCGAGGCTGATCACCCGGTCTACAACCGCTATCCGAAGCGCGTTGGGCTGGATTTCTCCAACACCTCGTTTGCGGATGAAGTAAGCCGTGCTCGCTCGTTCGGTCTCGCCAAAGAACTCGAGCAGGCCCAAGCCATCAACCGTTGCCTGGGATCTTCGCTGACCAATGCCGTTGGCATTGATGACTATGATGTGATCAACGAAGAAGGGCTGCGCTATAACGATGAGTTCGTGAAGCACAAGTTGCTCGACGCGATCGGTGATCTGTACCTGCTGGGTCGTCCTGTACTGGGCGAGTTTGTTGGTCAGAAATCAGGCCACGCACTGAACAACAAGCTCGCCAGAGCGATCTACCGTTGCGAAGACGCGTGGGAGATTGTGACGGTTGGTGCGGACGAGACAGAGGCAGGCGTCGAACCTTTGGCAATGCCCGCAATGGTCTGAACGGCCCTGAAAGCTGTTAGCAAAACGCCCGGTTATGCCGGGCGTTTTTGTTTGTAGAGTCGGTGTAAGCACTCTAGCGGCTAAACCTACAAGCGCACGGCCTCTCGCCACATGGTTGTCAGCATTTCACGGATCGCGGGCCGCGCCTCACTGGCGGGCATCAATTCTTGCTTATCAAACACCTCTGCGATTCGCGCGATGCTGCGCTCGCCGTCGATGAGCGCCATCACGTAGGCATGAATCTTTGTCGCTTCCGCCTGGTAACGAAATGCATCGAGCGCGGGGATAGGTTCACCATCGCTCGCGAGCCAGGCAGGAATCTGCTCACCGTTTGCAGCAGCCGGTGCGGTGGATTCGAACGTCTTGGTGCTCAACCAGCTATGGACGAGCTCGCGGCGCGATTGGCGGCTATGCGGCGAACACAGGTAGTCGATCTCATCATCGCGGCTATCGATCAGTTCGAACCCGGAAGCTGCGAAGGTCTCCAAAGCTTCTGCCTGACTCTGGCACTCGGCTGCAAATGCAAAGTCGCCGCTACGGTTCGCGGCAAAAGCACTCGAACCCGTGTTCAGCCACAGCCCACCGGGACGCAGCAGCGCGTTGACGCGATGAGCCGTGGTGGCAACGGACTGGGGAACGATATCGATGAACCAGGGCGTGAGCACTAGATCAAAGACACCTTCTCGAAGGGGTGCGGTGAACGCGTCTGCCACGGCAAAACGCAGGCCGCTGCGCGGTCGAGGCGCCTCGGCGGGCAACGCGAGTACGTTGCGGTAGCCAAGCTCCGTGGGAGAGCGGGGCGCCGCCGGAAACTCGCTCATATGCGGCTTCTCTCCGGACGACACTGCGTGTGCAACCGCGATCAGCAGCGGATTGATATCGAGCGCGAGCGTCGTCATCGGCGCAAGTGTCTGATGAACGTCGAACGCCAGACGACCAGCACCACAGCCCAGAACCAGAACCTTCTCTATGGGCTCTGCGGATCGATTCGCGAGCAGTTCTCGAACGATGGCCAACGATTGCTCGTTTTCATTGCAACCCCAGCACCAGTCACGATGCACGTTCGTGTTGTAGCCGGTGATGTCGGTGTGCTCGGCCAGTCCGACCCGTAGGCCTGCGTAACTGCCGGTGTTGGCAGGCGGCTCTATCTGACCAAACGGCGAGAGAATTTCGGAGAGCTGAGCCAGGTACTCACCCAGTTGCTCTACCTCCGCTGACAGCCGTGCCCGGGTAGCTCCGGCGCTGGTCGCTTGCGCCTGCTGACAGGCATCCCGACGCTGTTGGATTTCGCCGGCGCTGCGCTTGAAGCGCGCGAGCCAATGCGCGAGCGCATCCTTGGACAGAAGAGACAGAATCTCACCGTAGCGCGAAAACTCGGCCTCAGGCTGCAACAGATCATCGCGTACATATCGAGTCGGCATGAACCCATCATAGTCGAGCAACCTCGCGAAGGGGATGGGCGCGGAGGCAGGCTCGAGGCAGGTAGCGGGTGACAGGGGGTGAAAAGTCGGATCGCTGACGCCCGCCGCTATGTGAGCGGGGGTCGTCAGTGATCCGGGTCTGGGGCGAACTGCCTGGACGGTCAGACCGGGTTTGTAATGGTTCCAGAGACGATGGGCTCAAAAGCGGTGAGGCTGTCCTGTAACGAAGCGTTACCGAGGCCGTTGCCGGGCAGAACACTGCCGAAATTGCCGTTTTCGCCATGCAGCGCCATATAGTTGAGAACCACGGTCTCCACGAGCAGGTTAACGTTGTTCGCAGCAGGTGTAGCCGCCGTTTCTACGGAACCATCCGAGCGCATATAGCCAATCTGTTGGTGCACCGCCTGTTCTTCCGGCGTGCCGCCAATCAGGTTTGGTCGGCCGTTCGGGTTGTACACAAGGAAAAACGTTGCCGCCGTCTGCTGGTTGTCGGAAACCCATTCGCCTTTGCCACGACCATCAACCGTGTTGTCGATGGCGCCGTTAGATGAAAGGGAGCCGTCGGAGTAAAGGTAGAGCATCAACGGTACGCCGCGAATCGCCGCGTATTCCAGACAAGCGCCCATACACTGGCCGGCTCGGAAGTCCTTAACCTCTCCCTCCGCGCGCCGGCCTCCGTGATAGTCGTAGCCGCCCATCTCGACGGTACCCGCGCCTGAGAAGCCGTTGATCACCATCTTCATGACGGATGCCGTCTTCTTGAATTCGCGTGAGTCACGGTCACCGGAGTTGAATTCGAGATCGGAGAAAATCGCATTCGGACCGACAATCTCGGGATCGCCAGCAGGATCGAGCGTAGTTGGGTCGCCGAAACGATCGGCAAGATCGGCGCTCTTC
>CAYGQC010000147.1:7761-9642 GCA_964351875.1 uncultured Pseudomonadales bacterium | reverse complement strand
TGCGGCCTGGTGGGGCCGCGCCCATGAGCCGTCGCTCGAATGGATCCCCTCGATGGTTGGCTCCCGCATCGAAATGGTCGACCAGATGCTGCCGCCGTTGCTCCCGAACTTCACGGCTTTGTTCGCCGATCATCTGCCGGAAGGCGGATTAGAAGTTTATGAAAGATTCGCGGGCAACTATCTGAAGATAAACAAGATAATGTGCGAGCGAAGCCCCTGGACGCTGGCTCATCAAGACTTTCGGGTTGAGAATTTGATGTTCGGCCCTGAAGGCTCGGGCAAGGTGGTGGTGCTCGATTGGCAGGGCATGGGGCGGGGCCCCGGCGCTTATGATCTAGGCTACGTACTGAGCGGCTCGATGGAGCCCGATGTTCGACGGAGCTGTGAGGCAGACTTGCTCGCAAGGTATCACTCGACGCTAGTGGAGTCGGGCGTGACGGACTACAGCGTGGAGCAATTGGCGGAAGACTATGCCCTCGCGCAGATCATGGGCGGTCTGGCCACCGCGTTGGTGGTGGGTGGTGGTATGGATCTGTCGAACGAGCGCGGCCTGCAACTCGGTATCACGATGGCGGTTCGCCACGTTACAGCGGCGCTGGATCATGACGGGCTAGCTCGTTTGGCAGCGCTTTAGGGGGCAATGGACATGAGTAGCAACGAGCGTATCGACGTCTACCTTGTCGTCAACGCCAAGTATCACGACAGCAACTTCGCGCGCCTGGAACTGCTCAAGTTGCTCGCCGAAGACGACAACATTAACGTTTGGGTCGCCGACAGCTTCGCGGACGTTGACGCGATCGCCAGTTCCGCGCTCTTGATCACTTATACCTGTGACCTGCGACCAACACAGGATCAACAGGACGCCCTCGCCCAGTTCCTCGAATCCGGCGGACGCTGGTTTGCACTGCACGCGACGAACGCGCTGCTCGAGTTTGTCGACGGCAAAGCTGACACCCCGGATCTGGCGCCGACGTTCATGCAACTCCTTGGCAGTCGCTTTATCGCCCACCCGTCAAACCAGGCCATTCATGTTCGGGTGACCGACGTAGCGCACGCGCTGACAGTGGGTTTGGCGGATTTTGACGTCGAGGATGAAGAGCCGTATTACTGCGAACCGCTCGGCGAGCAGACAGTTCTACTCGAGGCGTCCTACAACATTCCGTCCACGGGCTACGTGCGCTCGACCTACGGTACGGATCGAGAGTCGCACCCGCAGATGTATCTGCACCCGTGGGGGGATGGTGAAGTCTTGTACCTATCGCTTGGACACTGCACCGGCAAGCACGACATGAAGCCGCTCGCGGATCTTGTGCCCGTTGTGCGGGGCTCCTGGAATTCACCTGTCTACTATGAGTTGCTCCGGCGTGGCATTCGTTGGGGCGTGGGTACGCTCTAACGCGAGCGTGCGTCAGCTCGCCGGCTGCCAGGCGACGGGAAATACGTCGGGAAAGTCGCTGAGCGGCTGGCCGTCAATGGGCTTGTGAGCGTACAGCGGTTTCGGATCGGGAATGGCCTGGCTGCGTCGGTGCAGATAGCGAACATCCGGCCCGGCCCAGAGCGAGGCATGGGCCCTGCGAGGATGCGCGAGTTCAATGTTACCTCTAGCCGAGTGCACGACGTTGCCGTGAAACAGCAGTACATCGCCCGGCTTATAGTCCCAGCCAACGATGTCGAACGAATCTCGCTCGGCTTCTATCTTGGGTAGCTCGGGGAGGCTGGCATCGAGGAACGAATCGAAGTAAGTCCACTTCTCGAACGCCTCTTCCCCAATGATGGTCTCGCCAGCGGCGAACGCGGCCTCAATTGTCGCGGCGCGCTCAGGATCGCTGGCTGGATCCAAACCAACGGGCGGGCGATAGGTGACATTCCACAGGTGTGAAC
>CAYGQC010000147.1:0-7751 GCA_964351875.1 uncultured Pseudomonadales bacterium | reverse complement strand
GTAGAACATCTGATCCATGTAGAAACGCACGGGCGCATTCAGCACGCTGCCGACGATCTCGGCTATGGGCGATTCGTCTAGAAGTCGCTGCAGCGGTGGCGAGCTGGCGGCAGGGAACTGATCGATCCGTAGCGGCATGCCGACACCGGCGGACATTCCTGTGGGATGTTCGTTTGCGTACTCAACGCCCGCTTCCACGAGCGCCTGCCACTCGCTTGATAGAGCCCCTTTGATGAGCACAGCGCCATCGCGGTGAAACTGCTCTTGCTCCTGCCGGGTAACGAATCGTTGCGCACTCGGTTGAGTATCGGACTGAGCCATCGTTCCTCCCGGCGCCTCTGGTTTGCAATGGTTTGCGGATAGGCTGCGCTCAACCATAGACTGCTGCCATCGCCTTTCCAAGAATCGAACTGGCAGCGCTATCACCATGTGCGACCGCAAACACGAATCCAGGCATTGGAAACCAAGCTCGAGGTCGGCTGTTCTTGACTTGGACCCCCTAAAGCAGCTCGACGCCGAATCTCGGCTTTTTCCGCGCGATGTGGCGGCCTGATGCGGCTACTCACCGCTGTCATGTTGTTCTTCGTCTGCCTGGTTACACCGTTCGCTACTGCGGATGAGCTGACGGGTCGGGAGAGCCATGCCCTTGGCCAGATATGCCTGCGCTGCCACGCCCAGCCCAACGTCGCCGCGCCGCTGATCGGGGATGTGGATGCCTGGCGCCCGCGAGTTAGTCAGGGTCTCGACGTAATGCTGGAAAAGACGGTGCTTGGGTATGGCGAGATGCCGCCGCTCGGGACGTGCGGCTACTGTAGCGAAGATGAGTTGCGCACGCTGATTAGGGTTGTCAGTGGCTCGGTCGAGCGCGAATCGGAGGACGCTAGATGAAACGTCGGCAGCTCATTGCCTCCAGCGCCGGGCTTGGCTTGTTGCCGCTGATGGGTTGTAGCGATACAAGTATCGGACCAGCGCCGTCGATAGGGGTTGAGTTTGAGAGTGGCAGCTCACTGCCATGGATTAACTGGGCGGGTAATCAGGCCTGCCAACCTGCAGGCCGACTCACGCCCGCATCCGAGCAGGAGCTCATCGAGGTGCTTGCTAATACTGCCGGCGCGCTTAGGCCGGTAGGCTCGGGCCACTCGTTCTCCGCGCTTGTCCCTGGCGATGGCACGCTGGTTGCCGTGGACATGATGAACGGCGTCATCAGTGTTGATGCGGGGACTGGGCTTGCTGAAATCTGGGCGGGTACTCGCTTGCATCAACTCGGCCCGGAGCTCGCGAGATACGGGCGAGCGCTGCCGAATCTTCCCGACATCGATTACCAAACACTCGCGGGCGCTTGCGCGACGTCGACCCACGGCACGGGCGCTGACTTCGGATCTTTGTCTTCCTATATTCAGGCGCTCACGATTGCACTGCCGCATGGCGAGCTGGTGCGCTGTGATGCGAATCATCAGCCAGAGCTATTTCATGCTGCCCGTTGCGGGCTTGGCGTGTTTGGCATCGTCACACGACTCACCATGCAGACAGTGCCCGACACGGTTCTTACCCAGCGCGCAGGTGTAGAAGATCTGGACAGCTTGCTCGAGAACATTGACCAGGAGAGGGTGAGTAACCGACACGTCGAGTTTCTGGCCTTTCCGCATACTCGGCTTGCTCTGGTTACCCGAACGAACGTAGCCGACGGCAATGCCGATCGACAGCTCGCGGGCGGCGATGATCCGCTTGCTGTCTACCAGCTGCGCGACGCCTACCGACAGATCGGTGGTTTGCCTTTTGTTGGTAGTTGGTTGTACGAAAAGGCGCTATCGACGACGGCAGAAAGCACGAACAGTGTCCGCACCGGTCCTTCTTGGGAGGTTCTAACGCACGATCGTGCGGTGCGCTTTCGCGAGATGGAATACAGCGTTCCAGCGGAGGCCGGACCGGACTGCTTGCGAGCGGTGCTCGAACATATCGACGCCAATGACATCCCGGTGGTGTTCCCCATCGAGTATCGGTATGTAAAGCATGACGACACTTGGCTGAGCATGTATTCGCAGAGAGACGGGTGCGCGATATCGGTTCATCAATATGCCGATGAAGACTACCGCCCGTACTTCGCTGAGATGGAGCCGATTTTCAGGCGCTTTGATGGCCGCCCGCACTGGGGCAAACTGCACACATTGACCGCGCCCGAGCTGTCTGGTCTATACCCGCGCTGGGCGGAGGCTCTCGCGCTGCGTGCTGAGGTTGATCCCGCTGGGCGTCTGTTGAACTCGCATCTGCGCGCGTTGTTTGGTGCAGGGTGAGAGGTTGCTCAAAGACTACCGAGAACAACACCGTGAATGCTAACGGTCGACTGTCGCTAGCAATTTTTGAATGTGCACGAGGATGGCTAATGGCTCCGCTTTGCATGCTGCGATACACAATTGGCTTGTCGCTCGTTGCGATGTTCGGCTGCACACAAAGTGCTCGTGAACCGTCAACTCAGGCAGAGCTTGCCTACCAGCCCGCATTAGAACTCGCGAGTGAGCTCGCCAGCGGCGAGCGATCCAGCGTTGAGGTGACAGAATTTTTCTTGCGCAGAATTGAAGCCATTGATCGGGATGGCCCAAGCCTTGCGTCGGTCATCGAGATCAATCCCGATGCTACGCGCATCGCCGAAGAACTCGATCGGCAGTTGGCCGATCAAGGGCCGAGCGGACCGTTGCACGGCGTACCGGTGCTGCTTAAGGCGAACATCGACACTGCCGACGGCATGGCGACGTCTGCTGGTTCTATAGCGCTCGCCGAGCATCGTGCAACCGCGGACGCTGCACTGGTTGCGGCGCTGCGATCGGCGGGCGCCGTCATCCTTGGCAAGACCAACATGAGCGAGTGGGCGTACTTTCGTTCCGATTCGGCAACGTCTGGCTGGAGTAGCCTGGGTGGCCAGACGAAGAACCCCTATGTTCTCGATCGCAACCCTTGTGGTTCTTCCTCGGGTTCTGCGGTTGCTGTTGCCGCGGGGCTGGCACCGCTGAGCGTCGGTACTGAGACTGACGGCTCCATCATCTGTCCGGCCAGCATTAGCGGCATTGTCGGTATAAAGCCCAGCATCGGCTTGGTTAGCCGCCGCGGCATCATTCCGATCGCGCCGTCCCAGGACACGGCCGGTCCAATGGCGCGCAGCGTTGCGGGCGCTGCGTTGCTGCTCGATACGCTACTTAGCGAAGATGAGCACGATCCCCTTTCGGCGCGTGAGGCGGTGCGCAAGGCTCGCGCGGAGTCATTGCTCCCAGACACAAGTCAGGCCCGTCTGGATGGCGTACGTCTCGGCGTGTTCCGAGGTCGTGACAGCTGGCCGGGTGATGACGTGTATGCAGCGAGCCTAGCGAGCCTCGAAGCGTTGGGTGCGACGCTCATTGATCCGATCGATGCAGGCACATTGCCTGCGGTGTTCGAAGACGAATTCACGGTTTTACTCGTTGAGTTCAAAGCGTCACTGAATACGTACCTTGCTGATTCAGCGGTCGCACCAGATCGCGATACGCTGTCAGAGCTGATCACCTACAACCAAGACAACGCGGCGACGGTGATGAAGTGGTCAGGGCAGGAACTCTTCGAGGCAGCTCAGGCCACGCAAGGGCTGACTGACGAGGCTTACCTCGCAGCACTGTCGCGAAGCCGAGATGGCATGCGCGCCTGGCTCGATAAGCACATCGATGAGCATCGGTTGGATGGGTTTGTGCTGCCGAGCAACTCGCCGGCATGGAAGGTGGACTGGCTGCTCGGCGATCCCGATGGTGGTTTGTTCACGTCGGCTATCGCAGCCATCAGCGGTTACCCTAGCGTTACCGTGCCGGCAGGTTTTGAGCATGGGTTGCCGATCGGATTGTCGTTTGTCGGGCCGATGCTGCGCGATGCTGAGCTCATTCAGATCGCTTACGTTTTCGAGCAACAGACAAAGGCCAGACGCGAGCCGTTGTTTGTACCAACGCTGGAAATGGTGCCGATAAGCCAGGTGCCGTAAACGACGCTTTGGCTGCGACGAAGCTCTTTCGTTGGGCTAAGCCCTGACAGAGGTTGCGCAAGCTGCTCTTTGAGGTTTATTGAAGACGCAGTCACGAGGATCGTTGGGTATTGATTCGAGTACCCTGTAGTCGCTTCATCGTTCTCGCTGAAGTGGCAGGAAGCGTATCGAACTAGGCGGTCTGGCGGTAATCGATGCGGCCAGGCTTGTAGGTGGCAATCCGTGGCACTCTGGTGATACACGCGCAGATGTTGCTCACGCCGCTTGTTTCGGCGTGCTCTTCGATTGCCGAAGCAAGGCGCTGAGCTGTGGGTTCGTCGGTAACGACGCTTACTGTGCTGAATCTGTGGGCAATGTGTATCTCTGCTCCAGGGAGATCAGGTTCATTCGTCACGAGCCGACCGCCAGAGATATTTAAACCAGGCGCGCTGTTGTCTAGCAGAAGTTCCACCAGCGCGTGAAGTTGCTCATCCGCCACAATAGCCATCACGCGATAGGAAGCTTTGACGGGTTCCTGAGTGCCGTCGCGTACGACACCCACGGCTTGCCCTTGGCTACCAACCTGGAAGACGGTCTGATCGCGCCAGTGCGTATGTCCCTGCAGCTTGTCGATGGCTTTGACGATCTGTTGCAATGACGCATCATGGTGTTGTGGCGCCGTTCGACTAGGCAGGTTAAACATCCCATGTTCAACCTCACACTCGTACATGAAGCCACGGCCGGGTAGATGCAGCTCTCCAGCCGTCGCCATCGCATCGAAGACGCCAGCAAGGTGTTCACTATCAACGAGCACCAGTAGGACTTCTTTGTCGTGGCTCTTTGTTATTCGAAGCCATCCCAGCCGGTCGCGCAAACCGCGGCCTTCGCCGAGATAGACGATCGGGCCGTGCGCTCCCGCGTCGATTGCCGCCTTGCTGATGCGATCGCTTCGTTTCGGGCTGACTACGCAGTAAATCGCGTGTAGGTTGTCATCAAGAGTAGTGTTTGCCGGTTGCACGTTGTTCGGATCAGACCAAGCACTGTGATCGAATTCTGTCCCGAAAAACACATCGTCGCTGGTGATGCTGAAGACGGCGCCAAACGCTTGCTGGTCGAGCCTGGCGGTTTGGATGACCCCGTTTACAAAACGATTCGCACGCCCCTTTGGAAGGACGACCTGCAATATAGACTTGGCGGGCGAGATTGGAGGCAGCCATTTTTTCGTCCAATGCTCGTGTATCAGTGAGCCGCGCGCTCGCCATAGCAATGCGAACGCGTCGTCTTGACTAGCGACCTCCTCGGCGATGTTGTGCATCACGCGTGGTGGCAAGGCGATGGTGACGATCGAGCTCGGGTGTTTCTGGCTGAACATCAGGCATGCTCCGCAGTGATATAGCTGGGTTCGGATGAGGCTTTGCTCTCTTCCTGTTGAGCGCTACGTTGCGTGTATAGCCCCACGGTCAAAACGGTCAGTATCGGACCCACCGAGGCTAAGGCGAGAATGCCGAAGCCGTCTGTGACGCCAGGTACGCTTCCGCCTACGCCTAGCCCCATGGCGAGCACAAGAGGGACCGTGATTGGCCCGGTCGTTACCCCGGCGCTGTCCCAGCTAAAGTCAACGAATTGATTTGGTGCCAGTAGAGTCAGAACCAGGACTAATCCGTAAGCCGGCACGAGCAAGTAAAGCAAGGGGAGTCCGAAGGCCATCTTGACTATGCCAGCGGCGATGCCAAAGCCGACGCCGATCGCGACGCTTTGCATCAAGAGCTTTTTCCGGAAAGCGCCAACGGTGATGCGCTCGACGGTATCGCCCAACGCATTCAGTGCAGGTTCCGCCAAGGTCGCTCCATAGCCGAGGAAGAACGCGAATCCAATTGCGATAAACTTGCCGTACTCTGGTGAGAATAGTGGTCCGCTCGCAGTGTCGAGCCCCCATGGGACTCCTGCGGCAAAGGCAAGCGGCACGTTGCTGCCGAGCTGTCCGCCCAACGGAGTCAAGCCGAGAGCTATGCCCAGGCTAAACAGCGCCATACCTACTACGGCAAAGCTGATCCCGATGGCGACGTCCGTGAAATGAGTCAGTCGGTTTCGCAGGACGACGTAGAGCACGACGAATAGAAACAGGCAAAGCGGAACTATCGCGCGCAGTGCCTCGATGGCCGACGAGCGCAGGCTATCGGCTAGCGATACCTCGTCGTTCCAGGTGTTGTCGTGCAGCAGGCTGTGATCGTTCGATGCGACTCGCTCGATAGTCAGTTCTGGCTGTGATACGACGATCGTACCGTTTCTCAATTGGCTATCGCCTGCGGTCACGGTGACAGTGTAGCCCTCCGGAAGCTGGCCCGTTGCGACGAATTGGTCGTGTTCTGCCGATGTTATCGGCTCTGCGATTCTCGGAGCGACCGCAGCCTCACTAGCCTCTGCGTCCTGCACGCTGACCGACTCGCCCGCGTAGTTTTGAGCTCCATAGTAGTCCTGGGCTTGGTAGTGAAAGAGCGAGAGAAGCAACACGGCCAGTATCGGAAACAGCGAAGCGAGCGTAACGATGCCGAAGCCGGAACTCGTTCCCGAAGCTCCGCTCGTGACTACTCGACAGACACCGATGCCCAAGGCCAATACCAGCGGGACAGTGACAGGGCCCGTGGTTACTGCGCCGCAGTCCCAGGCCAGGCCGAGCACATCATTGAGGTGGGGAATCTGACTGAAAAACAGTGACAAACCCATCACCGTGGCAACCGCAGGCAGGGCAAGCCATTTAAGGGGCCAGTCGTGAAAGAAGCGAAGGACCCCAAGCAATACGGCGAGACCAACTCCTACGCCGACGCATCCTACGAGCTCAGCGGAGAAATCGTTCAGCAGGCTATACAGTAAGGGCGCGTCGTTAGCTGCAACGCCGCTACCAGCGGCTTTGAGTACTGCGATGGCGGGCTCGGCGAACGTTGCGCCTATGCCTAGGAGAAATGCAAAACCCAGGATCGTTGGCAGCTTGCTGCGTTCAGGCAGCGTTCCACCAATAACCTCACCGAGGGGCATCAAGCCTAGTCTAAGGCCTTCCATGAAGAACATCAGTCCGATAGCTACGACCAGAATCCCGGCTGCGATCATGCCAGCGAAAACGAGGGGTAAGCCGAGGACAAATATCTGAAAGAACACCAGATAGAGAACGATGAACCAGATGCTCGCGACTTGCTCGTAGAACTTTTCTCGAGCGTACGGCCAGACGATGCGGACGGTGTCGCGCAAACTCAGTTTGAATCGCTCTTGGGAAGGCATTCCGTTGCCCTGATGGCTGTCGTTACTCTGAGTCTAGTTGAGATTTTCTAGGTGGTGAGTTTGCAGGCGCAGCGGGAGCAACGGGCGGGTTGCCCCGAGGAGGAGACGAAAGGTGCAAGTGCTGGTGACTGGTGAGTTCCCGTCTCACTCCTTAGGTGGCTGGTTTTTGCCCGGGCGCGGAATGGTTTTCGCCGGATCCGGGTTGTTGCCAACCCAGTTGCACAGCTGCGGGTCCGCCTGAAGGATGTCGCCGTCGATATGCACCCCCCAACGTGTAAAGGTGCCGCGGCTGTTGCCCCGGGTCAGCACGATATTGCCGTGGTCGTCGCACTGATACAGCGTGTCGGTATCGAAGGGGTGAGTCATGCTCGCCATGGCTACTCTCCAATCCACTCAGTCAGCTTGTGGTGCAGCCAGCGAACCTTTGACTCCTGGTAACCGGAGAGCACGACGCCGGTCTGGTAAGTCGTCTCGAGCCCCCACTGAACCTTGGGCATGTTGAAGG
>CAYGQC010000146.1:0-9701 GCA_964351875.1 uncultured Pseudomonadales bacterium | reverse complement strand
GCTCAGGGTTGTCTGTTCCGCTCAGGGCTGTTTTCTTGCTCAGCTCAGGGCCTGTCTGTTCCGCTCAGGGCTGTCGCTCCAAGGCGTCAATCTGCTGCTTCAGGGTGTGCTTGTCGTCAGTGAGAATCTTCTCCAGCACTTCGATACGCGCTCTCATCGCATCCATCTCGGCCAGTAGTGAAGCGTCTGTGGAAAGCGACTGCGCTTCCGTTTGTTTCGTCTTGCTCTTCATGTAGACCTCGAAGCAGCTATAGCCGATTCCAAGAAGGACAATGAGCACCACCATTGTGAAGACGTCCATCGCTATTGCTCCCGTTTTGCTGACGATGATTGTATGTTGTTCGTTTCCAAAGCTTCTTACCCGCTCTTGGCTGATGCCGAAAGATGCGAGACTCGTTTAGCCCTCTAGACCAGCAAGCGTGCCGGGACCCAGGATTCTCGCGGTAATTTCCGGATCACCACGATAGGCAACGCTGCCGATACCCAGTATCTCGACGTCCAGCGTTTTCCGAGACGCCACCGAGACGCTACCAGCGCCACTGATCATGACCGTCGCGGATACGCCATCGAGGTCGACACCGTTGAACTCGCTAGCGCCAACCATCCGAATGGCCTGGTTAGCGACTGCTCCGCTTAGCAGGAATCGTTGCGCGCCTGAGCCGTCGACCTCAAGGCTCTCCAGCTCAACGTTCTGCAAGTCATACTGACTGGATCCATTGCCGCTGAGCGAGAGCTCGGTCAGTGCCATTCCACTCGCGTGAACGCGCATTGCACCTCGGCTGCGAATCGCTTTCAAGTCGTCGTAACTCAAGACGATTTCCAGGCTTCGATCGCTACGCATGTCGCCCCGCGTGGTATCGATCGTCAACACATCGCCAGACACTGATACGTCCAGCCGGTCAGTGTCGCCAGTTGCGCTGACAGAGTTCGATTCGCCCTGCACAAGATAAACGGTTGCCTGACCGATCAGCTCGACTCGCTCAAACTGCGCAAGGTCGATTTGAACAGTTTCGCCGGCGCGGGCTGCTTCGCTGTCACTCGCTGCGCCGTCCGCGGCTGTCTCCGCGGCCGCTTCGCCGGCAACCAGGAAGAGAAGCATCAGCAGCGCCAGCCAAATTTTGCCAGCGTATTCGCTACTGCTCGCAGAGTTGATGACGCTCACGCGCTGGCTCCCGGCCGAGGCTCAATCTTTCTAAGTTCGCGCTGCAGGTCATAGCGACCGGAGGTGACATGGCTTTCCATTCTGCGCAATCGCATTTCAAGCTGATCGAAGACGGATCGGGTCGAGCGGAGTTCTTCCGTTGGCGTTCCGGGAGATTCTTCCGTCGCAGTCTCGCGGGAGGCCCTGCTGCCTCGACGCCCGCGTCTGCTTCGTCGGCGACGTCGCGTGCGAGAGCTCCCAGCATCGCTACCGAGGACAAAATAGGCAATCCAGTAAGCCGGGAAAACGATGGTGGGCATGAATAGGAACAGTGTGATGGTCAAGCACCGAACCATCCAGGCTTCGACGCCGTAGTACCTGGCGATCCCTGCACAGACACCAGCCAGTTTGCCGTTGACGCTGTCGCGTTGCAGTCGATCCGAGGAAGGATCGATGCCATCGGTTGCAGAGCGAAAGCGTTCCGAACGGCTGGCGCGCTGGTATTGATCGTTGCTGTCTACTTCGCTACGAATGGCCTTTGCTGCGTCGTCCAGCAACCGTGTCGCGCCATCTGTCACTCGGCCTGTTGCCGTGCTCATCAGATCGCTGACGGCTTCTTCGAGCCGGTTGGCGGCCGCTTGAAAGTCCGACGCGTCCTGATTATCTCTGCGCGTGCGTCGATCACTCACTGTGTTGCTCCTGGTAAGTTCTTTCGAATAGCAGCGCCTCGCGCTGCCCATCCAGTCGTCTTCGGCCTGCCGCTTCTGCGGTTAGCCTACTCGCCCACCCTGCTTCGCCACTCCGGCGTTTCGTCATCCAGGATGGCCTCGAGCGCGTCAATGCGATCCAGCATCCGTTCTGCCTGGGCGGCGAGCGTTTCCAGGTTGGAGCGCTCTGCCTCGCTCAGCGCATGCAGCGAATGCTGCTTGCTGCGGTAGTGCAGGTAGATCCAGGTCGGTGCGACGATGAGGACAAACAACACCGTCGGTACGAATATCGCGACCACCCAGCCTTCCATAACGTTGCCTCGCTTTTAAGTTACTAGTGTTGGGCAGACGCATCATCGCCAGACTTAGTCTTGGCGACTGATGCTTTGAGTGCTTCAAGGTCAGCTTCGAGGGCATCATCGCCTTCAAGCTCGCGAATCTCATCGGCGAGGGTTTTCTGACCCATGTCGTAGGACTCGATCTGCCCCTCAAGATCGTCCATTTTGCGCTCGTAGTGTTCGAATCGGTTAATGGCGTCATCGATATTGTGATCGCTCAGCTGCCGGCGCACACCCAGTCGAGTCTGTGCGGCCTGACCGCGAACGATGATCGCGCTCTGTCTTGCTTTGGCGTCCTTGATCTTGGCCTGCAGTGCGGCGATATCCTCGCTCAGCTTGGACAAGGTTTCGTCCAGGATGCCCAACTCGCTGGCCACAGCCGAAGCAGTCTCAGAAGTCTTGTTACGCTCGTTGAGCGCGGACTTGGCAAGATCGTCGCGAGATTTGGAAATCGCGAGCTCCGCTTTGCGCTGCCATTCCTCACTTTCCGCGACCAGCATGTCATGCCGGCGGCCAAGCTCTTTCTTGTCGGCTATTGCTCGGGCCGACGTCGTACGGACCTCGACCAGCGTCTCCTCCATTTCCTGAATGATCAAGCGGACCATCTTTTCCGGGTCTTCCGCCTTATCCAGCAGGGAGTTCAGGTTGGACTGAATGATGTCGGTCATGCGAGAGAAAATGCTCATGGTTCGTCTCCTGGGTAACTCTCGGTGGCACCTAGTCGGCGCCGTGTGACAAATATTTAGCACGGACCGTGCCAATCTTTGATAATTCTCTACCACTTTGTTTTCATTGGTTTTATTGCAGACACATGGGTGCAGCGATGCTCCTGCGCTTGTGGCTAAAACCGCTAACAGTTGGCACACTTGCGCGATGTCCAAACCTATTCACGACCGCATGATTGGCGAAGCTCCCGCGTTTCTGCAGGTGCTCGAAGCCGTCTCCCGGGTCGCACCCCTCGATAAACCAGTGTTGATTGTTGGCGAGCGCGGAACCGGGAAGGAGTTGATTGCCGCCCGGTTGCACTATCTCTCCGAGCGCTGGGACGCTACGTATCTGAAGATGAATTGTGCGGCGATCAGTGACGCTCTTCTCGAGTCAGAGCTGTTTGGCCATGAAGCGGGCAGCTTTACCGGGGCGATCAAGGCACGCCCCGGGCGCTTTGAGCGAGCGGACGGCGGCACGCTATTCATGGATGAACTCGCGACAACGTCGCCGCTCGTACAGGAGAAGATTCTCAGGCTGATCGAATACGGTGAATTCGAGCGTATTGGCGGGACAAAAACGCTCACGACCAACGTCAGATTGGTCGCCGCAACCAACGTCGATCTACCGGCGTTGGCAGCAGCGGGCAAGTTTCGCAGCGATCTGCTGGATCGGCTGGCGTTTGATGTAATCACCCTGCCGCCACTTCGCCATCGACGCGAAGACATATTGCTGCTGGCCACCCAGTTCGCGATCAACATGGTCAGCGAACTCGAGCGAGAGTTCTTTGCAGGCTTCAGCGACAACGTGATCGACACCCTGATGAGTCACGATTGGCCCGGTAACGTCCGCGAACTGAAGAACACTGTTGAGCGCGCCGTGTATCGAACCGACGAACAGATCACCATCGATGAGCTGATCCTCGATCCGTTCGAGAGCCCGTACCGACCCCGCTCCCGCCGTCCTGAGACAATTTCTCCTGCTGCGATCGATGGAGCTGGGGACGCGCATTCGCCTTCGGCGGACAACTCCGACAACCAGGTAGAGCCACCCCCAGCTCCCACCATAGAGTCCACGGTGTCGTTACCGATAGATATGAAGTCGACGATAAAGGAGCGAGAGATCGTGCTTCTTGAGCAAGCGATGGAGCAGGCGAAACACAACCAGCGCAAAGCCGCGACACTGCTGGGGCTTACCTATCATCAGCTTCGCGGCTATCTGAAAAAGTACGAACTGATCGGGGCGAGCGAGGACTCGTGAGCGGGCGCTGCTAACCGGGTACTCGCTATCAACGCAGCACGTCGCAATTCGTGCCTAAGCCCCTTCTCAAAGCCCGGGTAAGTGGTGCTAGAATGCGCGCCCACGGAGAGGTGGCCGAGCGGTCGAAGGCGCTCCCCTGCTAAGGGAGTATGGGTTAACGCCCATCGAGGGTTCGAATCCCTCCCTCTCCGCCACAAAAGAACGGGCCCCATTCGGGCCCGTTTTTTTGTGGCGGAGAGGTACGACGATCTTCTGAAACCGATTGCTCCGCAATCGACTTCAGAAAATCTTCGCGCGCTGAAGCCCCGGAGAGCGACAGTGCATTCGCTCTGATCGCAACGCGATCGAGCGCAATGCTCGAGAGCGTCCAGCTAACTCCTATCCAATCTACGTCTATGCTGCACCTCATGCACCTCATGCACCTCATGCACCTCATGCACCTCATGCACCTCATGCACCTCATGCATCCCGCTGCGCCCAAAGCTACTCGCGACCAGCGACAACAGTGGTGACCTTACACCGCGGGTACACTGCGGCTAAGCAAATCCCTTAGTACCCCATGGAAAATTTCACAGGCAGATGCCACTGCGAGGCAGTCATATTCACGGTGAGAGTAGACACAAGTCACAGCGTTCGATGCGACTGTTCTATGTGCAGGCGACGGACCACTATAGTTGTGCGTTGTGACGCTCGTGATCTGGTGATTCTGGAGGGGGCTAATCACCTAAGCCGTTATTAGTTCAATAGCCATGTCGCAGAGCACTATTTCTGTAAACGCTGTGGCGTATACACCTTTCACAAGATACGCAAGTTTCCCGAGAAGTATGGCGTCAATGCTGGCTGCCTGGAGGGTGTTGACGTTTTCGCGGTGGAACCTGCCTTTATCGAGGGTTCTGCGAAGTAGTTCAGGCCGTCACAAAGTTGTTCTTAATGCCCCGGAAGCCATCGCGTTTTTTCGTTTTTGGGAAGCCGACGGAGATCGCCGCGTCGCCCGACTGCAGTCCGACTCCTCGCGAAGAGGTAGGTTGTTGGTTTCGCGCGATGACCGATGGCAATCGATACAACGTCTGCAAGCACCCCCCAGAACCAAAAACGGAGCCCTAGGCTCCGTCTGATCGAATCGCTTAACGTTGCTGCGAGCTAGTCCTTTTCGTCACCGGCCTCATCCTGCTCGTCCAGGATTCGCTGATAGATTTCCTCCCTGTGGACGGCAACATCTTTAGGCGCATTCACGCCAAGCCTGACCTGATTGCCTTTGACGCCAAGCACAGTGACCGTGATCTCGTCGCCGATCATCAACGTTTCACCGATTCGTCGTGTCAGTATCAACATGCAGCTGGGCCTCCTGAGCCCGGGCCTGATCCCGCTAGTCCGTAAGCGGTCAATTCTTATTATTGTATGGCGCAAGTATAAGTGTAATCGATTCCGCCCATTTCAACCGAGGCTTTCGTTGGGCTTAATCCTCCGAGAGCGGCTCCTCCGACAGGCCGAAAGCGTCGTGTATAGAGCGAACAGCGAGCTCGAGGTAGCGCTCGGCTACCACGACGGAAATCTTGATCTCGGACGTAGAGATCACCTGGATGTTGATGTTCTCAGCCGCAAGCGCGTCAAACATCGTCGTTGCGACACCCGCGTGGGATCGCATTCCAACGCCAACCACACTCACTTTGGCGATATCTGCATCGGCGATGACACGATTCGCCTTTAACGTGTCGCGCACCTGATGGAGGATATTTTCGGCCCGTTTGAAGTCAGCTTTCTTGACCGTGAACGTGAAGTCGGTGGTCCCATCCGCGCCGACGTTCTGCACGATCATGTCGATCTCAATTCCGTCCTTGCCGATCGGTCCAAGAATGCGACTGGCGACCCCCGGTACGTCGGGCACGCCGACAAGCGTCAATTTCGCTTCGTCACGGGTAAATGCGATACCCGACACAACTGGGCGTTCCATAGTGGATTCCTCGGTAGTGATTAACGTGCCTTCGCCCTCTTCAAAGCTGGACAATACGCGAAGAGCCACGTTGTATTTGCCTGCAAACTCGACGGAGCGTGGGTGCAACACCTTTGACCCGAGGCTTGCCATTTCGAGCATCTCTTCGAATGTCACCGACCGCAGTCGACGGGCATTCGCCACCACTCTCGGATCAGTTGTGTAGACGCCATCGACATCGGTATAGATCTGACACTCATCGACGGCAAGCGCGGCGGCCAAAGCGACCGCTGTCGTATCGCTGCCGCCTCGGCCGAGTGTCGTGATTTCGCCGGACGGATCCACACCCTGAAAGCCGGCGACTACTGGAATGACGCCATCGGCGAGACACGCGCGCAGCGAATCAGTGTCGATGTGTTCGATACGGGCTTTGGTGTGGCTGCTGTCCGTTGTGATCGCGACTTGCGAGCCGAGGTACGATCGTGCTGCCCAGCCACGGTCGGCGAGCGCCATGGACAGTAGTGCGATCGTTACCTGCTCGCCTGACGACAGGAGCATGTCCATCTCTCTGGGCTGAGCATCGCCGCCAACCTGTTGAGCCAGTTCGGTTAGACGGTTGGTTTCTCCGCTCATCGCGGAGACAACCACCACAACATCGTGACCGGCTGCGCGAAACCTCGCCACTCGCTCGGCGACGGCATGAATGCGTTCCGGTGAACCGACCGAAGTGCCGCCATATTTTTGTACGTAGATCGCCATGGCTCAGAGCTGCTTCGCGACCCAGGTGGCAACCGAGTCCAGTGCTGCCGGGAGGGCTTGAACATCTGTACCGCCGCCTGCCCGTGCCATATCGGGACGACCTCCGCCTTTTGCGCCCACTTGTTCGGCGACAACGCCAACGAGCTGGGAAGCATTGAAGCTGCTGTGTAACGACTTCGGAACGCCCGCGACCAGGTTTACCTTGTCGGCGGACACGCTGGCGAGAACAACAACCAGCTCGGGGTCTTTCGCGCGCAAGGAGTCGAATGTCGACATCATGGCCTTGGCATCGCCATCCACCTTCGCTTGCAGAACGCGAACACCTGAAACGTCGACTGCTGAAGTCAGCAGATCGCCTCCGGACTTGGCCGCAGCCTTGGCCTGCAGTGATTCGATCTCACCTTGAAGTGACTTCTGATCAGCAATCAGTGCTGCCACCTTCGCTGCGCTGTCTAGAGGCGCCACCTTCAACTTGGCAGCGATCTGCTCAAGTTGGGCGTCGATGGACGCGACGAGATCTAAAGCGATTTCGCCAGTAACCGCTTCGATTCGGCGAACACCGGCGGCGATACCTGTCTCAGAAACGATGCGCAGCAGACCGATCTGGCCGATGTTGTTGACGTGCGTGCCGCCGCACAATTCCACGGAGAAGCCGTCACCCATCGACAGTACGCGAACGTCATCAGCGTACTTTTCACCGAACAACGCCATTGCTCCGCTAGCAACTGCGTCGTCGAAGGACATCAGGCGAGTCTCAACATCCAGGCCACGCAAAACCTGCAAATTGACAAGCCGTTCGATCGCTTGCAGTTCTGCAGGCGTAACGGGTTGATTGTGAGAGAAATCGAAGCGCAGGCGCTCGGGGGCGACGAGTGACCCTTTTTGCTGAACATGCTCACCCAGCACCTGGCGAAGCGCGGCGTGCAACAAGTGAGTACCCGAATGGTTACGGATAATCTGCTGGCGTCGGGCCGCATCCACCCTGGCCTCCACCCGGTCTCCCACGCGGATAACACCGGATGAGACACGGCCAATATGAATATGCTGGCCGCCACTCTTCTGGGTATCGTCGACGGCGAATTGACCTGCGCCGGCACTGTCCGGGCTGGCAGAACTGATCGACCCGGTATCACCAACCTGTCCACCCGACTCGGCGTAGAACGGGGTGTGCGACAGCACGACTATCCCCTCCTCACCCTCGGCTAACGACTCCACTTCTCGAACGTTCGACTCGCTGGTGGCAAAAAGAGTGAGAATCTGATCGTCAGTCGCGAGCAATTCATAGCCCAGGAAATCGACGTCGCCTGCCACGCGGACCCGTTGGCTCATCGTCGCTGAAAACTTCGCGGAGGCTGCGCGTCCCCGTTCCCGCTGTTGTTGCATCGCTTCCTGAAACCCGGCTTCATCGATCTGAAGACCACGCTCGCGAGCAATATCCGCGGTTAGGTCTACCGGAAATCCGTAGGTGTCGTAGAGCTTGAAAACAACGTCGCCAGGAATCTGCTTACCTGACAGTTCCGCAAGAGACGATTCCAGCAGCACCATGCCCTGGCCGAGCGTTTGCGCGAAACGTTCTTCCTCGGCAAGCAGGGTATCCGTGATGAGTTGCTCGTGCTCTCGAAGGATCGGGTAGGCATCCCCCATAATTTCTGCAAGCGGCGCGACAAGCTTATGGAAGAACGGCTGGTCGAGGCCTACCTTGTGGCCGTGTCTTAGCGCCCGTCTGATAATCCGACGCAACACGTAGTTGCGGTCATCTGCCCCTGGCCGAACACCATCGGCGATCAGGAACGCGCATGCCCGGATGTGATCGGCGATTACGCGAAGCGATCCGATCGCCAGGATCTCGTTGTTGCCAGTCAGACCCACCAGTTTGCCGACATGCGAGAGCAGGTCTCGAAATACATCGATCTCGTAGTTGCTGTGAACGTGCTGAAGAATGGCGGCAACGCGCTCAAGCCCCATGCCGGTATCAACCCCAGGCCTGGGCAATTGCACTAGCTCACCATCTTCCTGACGATCGAACTGCGGAAACACCAGATTCCAAAACTCAATGTACCGGTCACCGTCCTGGTCCGCCGATCCAGGCGGGCCACCAGCAACGTCAGGGCCGTGATCGTAGAAAATCTCGGTACTGGGACCGCACGGCCCCGTGTCACCCATTGACCAGAAGTTGTCTTCGTCCAGATCGATAACCCGCTCGCGGGGCAAGCCGATCTCCTTTTCCCAGATTTCGCGCGCCTGCGCATCACTGTGGTGGACAGTTACCCAGATACGTTCAACCGGGAGTTGGAGAACCTCGGTAACAAATTCCCAGGCCCAGGTGATGGTCTCGCGCTTGAAGTAGTCGCCAAAGCTGAAGTTGCCCAGCATCTCGAACAGCGTGTGATGCCTCGCCGTGAAACCCACGTTTTCGAGATCGTTGTGTTTGCCACCCGCACGGACACAGCGCTGCGCAGATACAGCACGCTGGTAGCCCGGATCTTCAAGTCCCAGGAGCGCATCCTTGAACTGGCACATGCCGGCATTGGTAAACAGCAGCGTCGGATCGTTGCTTGGCACCAACGAACTGGATGGCACGACCTTGTGGCCACGCTCGGCGAAGAAGCTAAGGAAAGCTGAGCGAATTTCTGAGCTGGTCATTGTCACTGCCGCTCTCCCTTGGCAATCGTCAGCCCCGTGTCTGAGGCAAGAACGCTGCTCGCCCAGCAACTGCCGATCGCTAACGCTGTGAGGCCTAGACTAGGCTCCGCAGACGATTCTGAGGGATTCTCCGAGAGATTCATGGTGGGCTCGCGCCGATAAAAAACGGTGCGGGAGTATAAGACAATTGCTCAAATCGCACGATGTGGGTGTGAATC